>NZ_CAJYVU010000134.1 GCF_913778135.1 uncultured Sphingomonas sp.
GCGGGGTCGACAAAAGGCCGCGAACGAGCAGGTAGATGCCCATTGCGACGAGGTAGGCGAGGACGAACGGCTTCACGACGCTGCCATCGACGCTGGTCAAAACATAAGCGCCGGTCACGCCACCGATTAGTCCGGGTACGAGCAGGCGCACGAACAGCTTGCGGTCGATGTTGCCGTGTAGCGCGTGGCTGATCCCCGACACCGCCGTCGTGAACGTCTCCACGATATGCACGTTCGCGGACGCACGCGCCGGCGCGACGCCGACGATTGCGACCAGCAGCACGTTGCATATCACGCCGAACGCCATGCCCAGCGCGCCATCAACCAGCTGCGCGGCAAATCCAATCGCGATGAACGGCAGTATCGCGCCGATGTCGATAAGGCTCAGATCAGGCATGTGAATCCCTTGTCGTACTCGCTGGTAGCGGTCGAGAGAGAAATCCTATGGTGCAACTAGGCTTTGATGGCACGTTGGGTCGCGCTGGAAAAGGGCAGGGCGTGCACCTAAGTGGACGGTTCACGCGTATAGGGGCGCGGTACCATGTCTCTTCTTTCCTATCTTGATTCAATCCGCGCGCGTGATCCGGCACCGCGAAGCCGTGCGGAGATCCTGACCTATCCGGGTGTCTGGGCGCTCGGCTGGCACAAGGTAGCGCATCGTCTTTTCCGCGCGCGCCTGTTTTTCCTCGCCCGTTGCGTGAACCATTTTTCGCGCGCGACCACGGCGATTGACATTCATCCCGGTGCAACCATCGGGCGCAACTTCTTCATCGATCACGGCTTCGTCGTCATCGGCGAGACAGCGGTGATCGGTGACAATGTCACGATCTACCAATGCGTCACGCTGGGCGGGACCAGCCCCGACAACGGCGTCGGCGGCAAGCGGCACCCGACGATCGCCGATGGTGCGATCATCGGGTCGGGCGCGCAGGTGCTCGGGCCGATCACGGTCGGCGAGCGCGCGCGGGTCGGCGCCAACGCGGTCGTGACCCGCGACGTGCCCGAAGGTGCGGTGATGGTCGGCATTCCTGCGCGCCCCACGATGGTGGAGGGCGGACAGGCGCCCGAGCGTCGCTTCGTACCCTACGGTACGCCGTGTTCGGAGATGTTCGATCCCGCGACGCAGAAGGTCGAGCTGCTCCGCTGCGAGTTGGAGGCGATGCGCAAGCGGCTCAACGCGCTGCTCGACGAACAGAGCGAAGAAAGGCGTAACCGCGCCTGATGGGCACCGTCACTCCGTTTCCGAAAGTAGCAGGCGGACCGACGCAGGTCGCGTTCGACCGACAGGAGCTGACCCGCATCCTCGATCTGTACGGCCGCATGGTCGCGGCGGGGCATTGGCGCGATTACGCGATCGATCTCGGACGCGAGGCGGCAACGTTCTCGGCCTTTCGCCGCGCGACCGAGCGGCCCGAGTTCCGGATCGAGAAGCGGCCGAGTCTCAGGCAACGCCAAGGTATGTGGGCGCTGGTCGGCGAGGCGGGGCAGGTGGTGAAACGCGGTCACGAGCTCGGCGCGGTCCTGGCGCCGGTGGAACGTCGCCTGCTAAAGCTGGTCGAGGAATGACAAGGGGCGCCTTCCCAGACGCCCCCCGCGCAATTTCAACCTTCCTGCAGCTTCTTCCCGATCAGCATCGCCTGTGCCGAGCCTGAGTCGGGCACGATCTCTCCGTTGCGATCGGTGATCTGCGCCCAATGCGTCGCGATCCCCTCGGGCGAGAGGTCGTCGCCTTTCAGCGCCACACCCTGCGTCAGCGTGACGTAGCTCGCCTGGAACACGCCCGCGCCCGCGCCGACGATCTGGTTGGTCGGCGCATCCTCGCTGACGAGGAACAGTGCCGCCGGCACGACCTTGTCGGGCGAGAAGGCATCGAACAGCTGCTCGGGGAAAATGTCCTGCGTCATCCGCGTTCCCGCCGTCGGGGCCAGCGTGTTGACCTTGATGTTGTTCTTCGCGCCTTCGAGATACAGCGTCTTGGTCAGACCGGCGAGCCCGAGCTTCGCCGCGCCGTAGTTCGATTGGCCGAAATTGCCAAACAGACCCGTCGATGACGCGGTCATCAGCACGCGGCCGTAATTCTGCTCGCGGAAGGTTTCCCAGCACGCCTTGGTCGCGTTGGCGGAGCCGATCAGGTGCACCTTGACCACGAAGTCGAAGTCGGCCGGCTCCATCTTCGCGAACGTCTTGTCGCGCAGCACGCCCGCATTGTTGATCAGGATGTGGACGCCGCCCCACTTCTCCTTGGCCTGGGCGACCATTGCGACCATCTGGTCGTATTCGGTGACGCTGGCGCCATTCGCGATCGCCTGCCCACCTGCGGCCTCAATCTCCTCGACGACCTTCTGCGCGGCGTCGGATGCGCCGGTACCGCTGCGATCTCCGCCAAGGTCGTTGACGACGACCTTGGCGCCGCGCCGCGCGAGTTCGAGCGCATATTCGCGCCCCAGGCCGCCGCCGGCACCGGTGACGATCGCGACCTTGTCATCGAAACGGATGGACATGGAAAAGGCGCTCCTTCGTGTGAACTGGAGCGCCTTCCCATACTCATCATTCAAACGGGCGCAACCGCCCGTTCGAGGTATCAGCGACGGCGGCGCGTCGCCTTGCGCGAACCGCGCGCGTCGCTCGCCTGCATGCAGCCGTCATATTGGCCAGCCTTGCAGATCGGGTAGCTCGCCTTGGGTGCCGGCGGCGGGTAGGCAGTGTTCGGGTCCTGCGCCTGCTGGTAGCGGACGGTCGCGCCCGGTGCCATCTGACCGCTCATCGCAGGCTGGCTCGGCTGGTAGCCGCCTGCCGGGGTCGCCATCGTGCCGTCGCCGCCGGTCGTCGGCGCGGGCATCGACGAAGACTGCGTCGTCGGCATGCTCTGCGACGACATCGTCGGGTCTGACGCCGTCGGAGGGGTCGACATCGCGGGGTCGGACGGCGTCATGGTGCCGGTCGAGTCGGTCGGCGGTGCGGTCTGGTCCTGCGGCATGGTGGCGCCGCTGTCCGCGGGGGTGGTGGTCGTCTGTGCAATGGCCGGGGTCGCGATCATCGCGGCGGCTGCAAGTAGGATAGACTTCATCAGAACTCTCCTGCCGGAAATCAATCGTGTAAATGACACGCGGTCTGGCCAACGTGCGATGGGCAGGAAGGGTCCGTTGTTGCGCATGCGATCCGAGATTCAGCGCCGGAGCGGCACTTTCCGGCGGTCAGTGCCCGGCATCGAGCGCATAGCCGGCCGAGCGGACGGTGCGGATAATGTCGGGCCGACCACCTTCGTTGATCGCCTTGCGCAGGCGGCGGATGTGGACGTCGACGGTCCGGCTCTCGATGTCGCTGTCGTGCCCCCACACGCTGTCGAGCAGCCGCTCGCGCGAGAAGACGTGTCCCGGGTGCTCCAGGAAATGCTTGAGCAGGCGGAACTCGGTCGGCCCGAGCGGGATCACCTCCCCGCCGCGGCGGACCTTGTGACCGACCGTATCCATCTCGAGATCGGAGTAGCTGAGCGCTTCACCAGCCAGCGCGGGGCGGACCCGGCGCAGCACCGCGCCAACGCGCGCGACCAGCTCGCGCGGACTGAACGGCTTGGTGACGTAATCGTCGGCACCGGTTTCCAGCCCGCGGACGCGGTCCTCCTCCTCGCCGCGCGCGGTCAGCATGATGATCGGCACGTTCTGCGTCTCGGCCGCACGGCGCAGGCGGCGGCAGACCTCGATTCCGGAGATGCCCTCGACCATCCAGTCGAGCAGCACGATGTCGGGCGGCGTCTCGCGCGCGAGCAGCAGCGCCTCCTCGCCGTCGATCGTGTGCTGGACGTCGAAATTCTCGCGCGAGAAATGCCAGACGAGCAGCTCGGCGAGGCTCGCGTCGTCCTCGACCAGCAACATGCGTGCGCGTGCCATTTGGGTCAGCTCCTTGACGAGAAAGGGGAGGTCGCGACGTCGTCGTCCGACCGGTCGCGCTCGGCGATTGGGGTGCCGTGCGCGGCGAAGTGGATCATCTCCGCGACGTTGGTCGCATGGTCGCCGATCCGTTCCAGATGCTTGGCGACGAACAGCAGGTGCGCGCACTGGCTGATCGTTTTCGGATTTTCGACCATGTAGGTGACGAGCGTGCGAAAAATGCTGTCGTAGAAATCGTCCAGCGCGTCGTCGCGCTCGCAGATCGCGATCGCGG
>NZ_CAJYVU010000135.1 GCF_913778135.1 uncultured Sphingomonas sp.
CGACGAAGGTGTCGAGGACGCGCAGCAGCGCCTGCGGATCGCCCTTGGTCGTCTTCAGAAACGCCTCGGTCAGCCATTCGCGGCTGCCGCGCTCGAACGATCCGAGGTTGGTCAGCACGTTGCGGAAATACCCGCCGCGCCCCGCCGTCGCAACAATCCCCGCCAGCCCCATGCCCGACAGCACCACGCGCGTCGGCGCCGCGCCGTTCGCCAACATGCGAACGGTCGTGCGCGCACCGAGCGAGTAACCGCCCAAGTCGTAGTCGGTGAGGTTGAGGTGGTCGATCAACGCCAGCCCATCGCGCATCAGCGCATCCGCCGGGTAGCTCGCCGCATCATGCGGCTTCGCGCTGTCGCCGTGCCCGCGCAGGTCGGGCATGATGACGCGGAAGCCCTTCGCCGCCACCGCCGCCGCATGGCCGTAACGCAACCAGTTGGTCTTCGCGTCGGAGAAATAGCCGTGGATCAGCACCACCGGCCGCCCCTCGCCCAGTTCACGCCACGCGATTTGCGCGCCATCGAAACTGTCGAAGAATTGCGGCTCGATCTCGTTACGCGTCACGCGCTTGCTCCCACTTGGCGACGAGCGGCTGATATTCGTCGCTGCGCAGCCGTGGCAAGGCCGCGGTGTCGAGCCAGCCAGCAAGGTGGCTCTCCCAGCCGAAATGAGAAGTCGGGCGAAAGCGTGACGGATCGTCGAAGCTGCCGAGTGTCAGATCGATCTTCGCGGGCCTTCCGTCAGATGGCTGCTCGACATATTCGAACGTCAGCGGCGTTCCGCATGCCGAACAGAAGCCGCGCCGTGCAATCGGCGACGAGGCGTATCGATTGGGCTGGCATGTCCACGCGACCGCATCGCGCAACACCTGCTTGTATGCCGCCGCTACGCCGCCGGTCGCGCGCTGGCACATCCGGCAGTGACACAGATAGGCGTCGTCGCCCTCGACCTCGGCCACGTATCGCACCCGCCCACACTGGCATCCGCCCGCCATCCGCTCGCCCACCCGCACCTCCTCGCGTGATCGTCACCCAATCGTGCCGGTCAGTCCGGATAGACGCTCGTCGTCGTCGTCACCACGCGCCACACGCCGCCAGTTCGTCGCTGCCACACGTTTAGTCCGGTGCCGGGGAACTGCACCTCGATCATCGCTCGGTCCCCACGGATCAGTGGGCCGTACAGGGTAAAACACTCGGGCCGCGATGCCACCAGAATCCCGCCGACGATCGCACCCCTTACGCCACCGCCGCCGCGGAAGGTGTCAGGGGCATACAGGTCAGCGAAACCTGGTGGTGCCGGTGGATCGATGCGCCGCGCATGTTGCGCGGGCTGCCACGGCGGGATGATGCGGTCGACACAGAGCGGCGCTGAGAACACCCGCGCATTGGCGGTTCGCGCCACCTCCGCCATCGCCACGTCAGCAATTTGCGCGATCTCGTTGCGCGGGTTCGGCTGGCACGCGGACGCGGCGAGGAGAACGACGAACGCCGCCACATTGCGCGCCATCGCGATCAGTCCGCC
The DNA here is from genome assembly GCF_913778135.1 of uncultured Sphingomonas sp. Taxonomy (GTDB): domain Bacteria; phylum Pseudomonadota; class Alphaproteobacteria; order Sphingomonadales; family Sphingomonadaceae; genus Sphingomonas. Next base: position 1,520 of record NZ_CAJYVU010000135.1, read on the forward strand.
TTCTTCAGGTGCCGGCGCCCCAGCAGCTCCGCGATCTGCACCGCGTTCAGCGCGGCGCCTTTACGCAGGTTATCGCTGACGCACCACAAGGACAGGCCGTTTTCGACCGTAGGGTCCTCGCGCACGCGGCTGACGTAGGTGGCGTCGTCGCCCGCCGCCTCGATCGGCGTGATGTACCCCTCGTCCTCGCGCTTATCGATCAGCATGATGCCCGGCGCCTCGCGCAGGATGCGTTGCGCGTCCTCGGCCGAGATCTCATCCTCGAACTCGATGTTCAGCGCCTCGGAATGGCCGACAAAGACGGGTACGCGGACGCAGGTAGCGGTGACCTTGATCTTCGCGCCCAGGATCTTCTTGGTCTCGACCACCATCTTCCATTCTTCCTTGGTCGACCCGTCGTCGAGGAAGCTGTCGATGTGCGGAATGACGTTGAACGCGATCTGCTTTGTGAACTTCTTCGGCTCGGCGGGATCGCCGACGAAGATGTTGCGGCTCTGCTCGAACAACTCGTCCATGCCGGCCTTGCCCGCGCCCGACACCGACTGATAGGTCGCGACCACGACGCGCTTGATCGTCGCGGCATCGTGCAGCGGCTTCAGCGCAACAACCATCTGCGCGGTCGAACAGTTCGGGTTGGCGATGATGTTCTTGGCGCGGTAGCCGTCGATCGCGTCGGCGTTCACCTCCGGCACGATCAGCGGCACGTCAGGGTCCATCCGGTAGAGCGACGAATTGTCGATTACGGTGCAGCCGGCGGCGGCGAACTTGGGCGCATAGACCTTGGTCGCGTCCGATCCAATCGCGAACAGCGCCATGTCCCAGCCAGCGGGATCGAAATGCTCGATATTCTGTATCTTGAGCATACGACCCGTATCGCCGTACTCGATCTGGTCGCCCTGGCTGCGCGACGAAGCCAGTACCGCGATCTCGTCGGCGGGAAACTGCCGCTCGGCCAGGATATTGACCATCTCGCGCCCGACATTCCCGGTCGCACCCGCGACCACCACCCGGTAACCCATCACCATCTCCACTTCGCGCGCTGCGTTGCGGCATTGCGCGTCGCGGGGCAACTGCTTTCCTAATCGTGCGTGCGCGCCTGCCATGTCGCGTGCACCACGCCGTGCACGCGGGCGAGGTGTTCGACGATCGCGTCGAGCTCGTCGCTCGGCACGTTGGTGCTGACGAGCGTGGCGGTGAGCGACAGTCGATCGTCGCCGAGCGGCTGCGTCGACAGTTCGGCGACCGGCAGGCTCTGCTCCTCCAGATGCTCGACCAGCATGTCGCCCATCGGCCCTGCCTTCTCGACCGGCGCGGTGAGCGTGACCGTGTAGGTCGCCTCCAACGTGTGCTGATCGGTCGGCACACGGTTGATCGCATCGACCAGCGGGCGCAGCAGCGTGTTGGCGGTCAGCACCAGCACGGTCAGCAGCACCGCCTCCGCAATCATGTCGCTACCCGCGATCGCGCCGACCGCGGCCGAGCACCACAATGTCGCCGCGGTGTTCAGCCCGCGGACGTGCATCCCCTCCTTCATGATGACGCCCGCACCGAGGAAGCCGATGCCGGACACGACATAGGCGATCACGCGGATCGACTCGACGTCGCCGCCCAGCCGCTGCCCCAGGTCGACGAACGCCGCCGATCCGATCGCGACCAGCGCATTGGTGCGCAGTCCGGCGGTGCGCTGCCGCAGCTGCCGCTCCGCCCCGATCGCGGTGCCGAGCACCAGTGCCACGACATAGCTAACCAGCGTGTCGAGGAACGGCCACAGGTGGAAGGTGGTGAGGAAGCGCACCCGCGCGCCCGCTCTATTTCGCCGCTTGCGTCGCGCTCGCCGGCTTGTTCTTCACCTCGCGGTTCAGGAAGCCGAGGATCGTCGTCCACAGATGCTCGCTGATGCCGGGGCCACCGACGCGGTGCGTCTGGCCGGGATACATCATCATCTCGAACGGGGTGGCGGTCTTCTGCAACTCGGCGGCGAGCTTGGTCGAATTGTCGAGAAAGACGTTGTCGTCCGCCATGCCGTGGATCAGCAGCAACGGATCGCTGATCTTCGACGCGTCGCCGACCGCACCTGACGCGGCATAAGCTTCGGGCACCTTTCGCGGATCGCCCATGTAGCGCTCCGTGTAGTGCGTATCGTACAGCTGCCAGTCGGTCACCGGCGCGCCCGCAACCGCGGCCGCATAGACGCCCGGCGTCTTTTCCAGCATCTTGACCGACATGTACCCGCCGTACGACCAGCCGTAGGTCGCGATCTTGCCCGCATCAACGAACGGCAGCGTCTTCAGGTAATCAGCGCCCGCCTTCTGGTCCTCGACCTCGACCGTGCCCATCGCGTGGTAGATCGTGTCCTCGAACGCCTTGCCGCGGTTGATCGAGCCGCGGTTGTCGACTTGGAAGAAGATCCAGCCCTGGCTGACCAGATATTGCGCCAGCGCGCCGTTCCAGTTGCGCATGACCTGCTGGCTGTGCGGCCCGCCATAATGCTGGAAGAACACCGGGTAGCGGCGTCCCTTTACCAGCTTGGGCGTGATCATCTGCCAGTAGAGCGGCGTACCGTCCGCCGCCGGAATAGTGCCGAACTCGGTCGGGCGATGCGCCGCCATGAATGGCGCATAGGGATGGTCACCCGCGATGCGGTTCTCGTTGATCCACGCGACGCGCTTGCCGCTCGCGTCGGCGAGGTACGTCTGCGGCGGCTGCTGCGGGTTGGAGCGGGTCACGATGAAGCGCGTGCCCGTGCCGTCGGCGGTGGCCGAGTTCCACCATCCGCGCTCGGTCAGCCGCGTGATCGCGCGGGTTTTCAGGTCGAACGCGTAGAGCTGCTGTTCGAGCACGTCGTCCTTGTTGGCGAGAAAATACGCCTTGCCCGCGCCCTCATCGACCGCGACCAGCCCGGTCACGACCCACGGCCCGCTGGTCAGCTGCTGCCAAGTCCCTGCGCGCCACAGCCACAGATGGCCGAAGCCGTCGCGCTCCGAGCGCCACAGCACGCTGCCGTCGCGCATCACGCGGTAAGCGTCGGTCAGGTTGATCCAGCTCTTCGCACCCGATTGCTCGGTGAACATGACGCTCGACTTGCCGGTCGCCGGGTCGACGCGCAGCATGTCGAGGCGGGTCTGCGCGCGGTTCTCGCGCTGGACGAGGAGCGCGGCGCCGTCAGGCGTCCAGTCGACCCGCGCCAGATAGATGTCGGGATCGGTGCCGAGGTCGACCTTCACGCGGCCCGTACCATCGGGCTTCATCACGTACAGCTCGACCAGCGTGTTGGGCGTACCCGCCGCGGGGTAACGCTGCTGGTAGATGCTGGTGCCCGACGCACCGATCGAGGCGCGCGTGGCGACGTGCACGGGCGCGTCGTCGAAGCGCTCGACTGCGATGTAGCGCTCGTCGGGCGACCACCAGTAACCCGTGCGGCGATCCATTTCCTCCTGCGCAGCGAACTCCGCCTCGCCCCAATGGACGGTGCCGCCGCCACCGATCGTGACCGCCTTTGCTACCCCCTGCCCGAGCGACGCGACCTGCAAATTCTGGTCGCGCACGAACGCAATGAAGCGCCCGCGCGGGCTGATCGTCGGGTTGAGCGCGCCCTTGGTTCCGTCCAGCCTGCGCGCCTGCCCGTCGCGGCCTGCCAGGAACAGCTCGCCGTCGATCGGCACCAGCAGGCTCTGCCCGTCGGGCGACCAGTCATATTGCAGCACGCCGGTCTTGCCGGTCAGCGAACGGTCGCGCTCGCGCTGCATCTTGGCGGCTTCCGACAGTTCGGCGCCGCTGCCCAGCTTCTTGCTGTCGACCAGCATCCGCTCCGCGCCCGTCTTCGTGTCGAGCGCCCAAAGGTCGTAGCGCTGCCGCTCGTCGGCCCGGTTGCGCACGGAGGTGAGCAGCGTGCCGTCCGGGGACAGTCTGAGCGATTGCGGCTGCGGACCGGCGAGGTCGGGGCTGCCGAACACGCGCTTGAGCGTCAGCGCGGGCGCGCCCGCCTCGGCCTTGCTCGTCTGCGGCGCCGCCGTGCGATCAGCGGTCACTGCGCCGGCTCCACTCGCCAACGTGATCGCCACCGCTGCCACACCCGCGCTCAACCATGCCCGCATCTCACTCTCCACACCGCGCCGCTGCGGCTTGTCGCGCCCTCGATTAGCGGGCGCAGCGTCGATAGACCACCCGCCTGCATTGCCGCTCGCGCGGAACCGGAAACGTTGCACAGTGTTGCCCGCGCGATGACGACCGACGACTGCATCATCATCGGCGGCGGCCCCGCCGGGCTGACCGCCGCGATCTACCTCGCGCGCTACCACCTGCGGGTGCGGCTGTTCGACTCAGGCTCGAGCCGCGCGGCGATGATCCCGTGCACGCGCAACCACGCCGGCTATCCCGAGGGAGTCGCGGGCAAGGATCTGCTCGCGCTGATGCTCCAGCAGGCGGAGAAATACGGCGTGCATCGGCAGCCGGTACGCGTCGACAAGCTGGCCCGCGACGACGACGGCTTCGTGATCGAGACGGCACAAGGCGGCTTCCGCGCACGCGCCGTGCTGCTTGCGACCGGCGTGGTCAATCATCGCCCGGCGCACCTGCTGCCCGAGGTGCACGATCCGGCACTGGAGCGCGGGCTGCTGCGCTACTGCCCGGTGTGCGACGGGTACGAGGTGACGGATAAGAAGGTCGGCGTGATCGGCACCGGTGAGCATGGTGCGCGCGAGGCGCTGTTCCTGCGCAGCTTCACACGCGACGTGACGCTGATCGCGCCCGAGGTCGAGCACGCGCTCGACCCCGCGTGCGCCGCGAAACTGGACGAGGCCGGGATTGCGCGCGTTAACGGCCCCTGTGGCAACTACGCGATCGAACGGGAGCAGCTAGCCTTCGATACCGCACGCGGTCGCATGGCGTTCGACAGCGTCTATCCCGCGCTCGGCTCGCGCATCCGATCGCACCTGGCGATCGAGGCGGGTGCGCGCGCGACCGATGTCGGCTGCCTCGAGGTCGACGACCACCAGCGTACCAGCATCCCCGGCCTGTTCGCCGCGGGTGATGTAGTGAAGGGGCTGGATCAGATCAGCCACGCGATGGGAGAGGCCGGCGTTGCCGCAACGACGATCCGCAACATGCTGAACGAGAAGCAGCCGCTCTGGCGCTGACGGCTGGCGTCAGTCGACGAACGCAGCCTCGATCATCAATCGTTCGTCGTTCCACTCAGGCACCGCGCTGATCGGCACCATGAAGCGCTTGCCCGGCCGGCCATCGACCGATGGCCGCTCAACCTCGATCACGTCGCCTGCGCCAAAATTCTCGACCGCGACGACCTGCCCGAGCGCGTCACCGTCGGTCGATACCGCGGCAAGCCCGATCAGATCGGCATGATAATATTCGCCCTCGTCGAGCGCGGGCAGCGCGTCGCGCGGCACGGTCAGCACCGTCCCGCGCATCGCCTCGGCCGCGTTGCGGTCCGCGATCTCCTGGAATCGCGCAATGTTGCCGTTGCGCAGCGACTGTAGCGTCAGCGCACCGTCATTGAACGACCGGTGCGCTTCCAACTGCTCGGCGAAGACCTTGAGCTTCACCTCGCCGCCGACGCCGTGCGCGCCGGCGATCGCGGCGAGCACGACCTGTCCCGGCGGCACCACGCGCGCCGCTGTGCCCGGATCACGCGGGCTCGGGTGAGCCGTCGCTTGTGCCGGGGGTGTCGTTGGCACCTTCGGCGGGCTTGGTGGACGATGCCCCCTGGTTCGTGGCGTCTTTGTCGTCATGCTCGCGCGGGGGCTGGTTGGGGTCGGTCACGGCGTACTCCTCTCATGATAAGGGGAAAACGCGCGGTAACCGATTGAGTGCCGACCCGATCGGGACCGGCGTCGCAGGGCGCCGGCCGGTGCAGATCACCGACCGGCGATGCGGGTTCAGGCCTCCGCCGTTTCGGCTTCGGTCGTCTCGGCGGGAGCATTGGCGGCTTCCTGCGCGGCCTTCAGCTTCTCGGCACGCTCCTCGGCACGCTCGGTCGCCTTCTCGCCGGGCTTGCCCTTGGTCGGGTTGTTGCGCGCAGCGCGCTCCTTCACGCCGGCCTTGTCGAGGAAGCGGGCGACGCGGTCGGTCGGCTGCGCGCCGACGCCGATCCAGTGCTTCGCACGCTCGGCATCGAGGATCACGCGCTTCTCGTCGTCCTTGCCGAGCAGCGGGTTGTAGTTGCCGATCTTCTCGATGAACTTGCCGTCACGCGGGCTGCGCGCATCGGCGACGACGATGCGGTAGTAGGGACGCTTCTTCGAGCCACCACGCGACAGACGAATGCTCAGTGCCATGTTAGTCTTCTTCCTTCTTCAATTTGGATCGCCCGCCTTAGGCGGGCACGTGAAACTTACTTCTTGAACTTCAACCCGCCGGGCATTCCCGGCAGCCCGCCCGGGATGCCTCCGGGGCCCGGCAGCCCCGGCATGCCGGCCAGGCTTCCGCCCGGCCCGCCGGCCTTGGACATCATGTCGCCTAGCTCCGCACCGCCCAGCGCGTTGCCGAGCCCGCCCAGCCCGCCCTTGCCGAGCATGCCGAGCAGCCCCTTCATCCCGCCCATCTTCTTGATCTTCTTCATGGCGGTCTGCATCTCGAGGTGCATCTTCAGGAGCTTGTTGACCTCCTGAACATTGGTGCCCGACCCCTTGGCGATGCGGATCTTGCGTTTGGCGTTGATCAGCTCGGGCTTGGCGCGCTCCTTGACCGTCATCGACGTGATCATCGCGTCCATGCGCAGCAGGATCTTCTCGTCCACCGCCCCCGACGCCATCGCCTTCTGCGCGCCCTTCATGCCGGGCAACATGCCGGCGAGCGCGCCGAGCCCGCCCATGCGCCGCATCTGCGCCAGCTGCGAACGCAGGTCGTTCATGTCGAACTGACCCTTGGCAAGCCGCGCGGTCATCCGCTCCGCGTCTTCCTGCTGGATCGCCTCGGCGGCGCGCTCGACCAGGCTGACGACGTCGCCCATGCCCAGGATGCGGCCGGCGACGCGGCTCGGCTGGAACGCTTCCAGCGCGTCCATCTTCTCGCCTACGCCCGCGAACTTGATCGGCTTGCCCGTCACCGCACGCATCGACAGCGCCGCGCCACCGCGCGCGTCGCCGTCCATGCGGGTCAGCACCACGCCCGTCAGCGGCACCTGATCGGAGAAGTTCTGCGCGACGTTGACCGCGTCCTGACCGGTCAGCGAGTCGACGACGAGCAGGATCTCGTTCGGCGTCGTGACCTCGGCCACCGCCTTCATCTCGTCCATCAGCGCCTGATCGACGTGCAACCGGCCCGCGGTATCGAGCATCAGCACGTCGAAGCCCTGCAGCTTCGCCGCCTGCAGCGCACGCCGGGCGATGTCGACCGGCTGCTGACCCGCCACGATCGGCAGCGTCGCGACCTGGACCTGGGTGCCGAGCGTCGCCAGCTGCTCCTGCGCGTTCGGGCGATTGACGTCCAACGACGCCATCAGCACCTTTTTCGTCGGGCGCCCAGTGATCGAACCCTTCGACAGCCGCCGCGCGATCTTCGCCGTGGTGGTCGTCTTGCCCGAGCCTTGCAGGCCAACCATCATCACGACCGCGGGCGGCGCGACGTTCAGGTCGAGCTCGGCGCCCTCGGGATCGTCGCCGCCAAGCATTTCGACCAGCGCGTCGTTGACGATCTTGACGACCTGCTGCCCCGGCGTGACCGAGCGGAGCACGTTCTGCCCGATCGCGGCCTCGGTCGCCTTGTCGACGAACGCCCTCGCAACCGGCAGCGCGACGTCGGCCTCGAGCAGCGCGATGCGAACCTCGCGCATCGCCTGGCGCACGTCGGCCTCGGTCAGCGCGCCGCGGCCGCGCAGCCGGTCGAACACTCCACCAAGACGATCGCTGAGGCTCTCGAACA
>NZ_CAJYVU010000136.1 GCF_913778135.1 uncultured Sphingomonas sp.
CGATGGTGAAGTCGACGCCGCCGCGACGGCTCGGCCACATCGCCACCAGGAAAGTGCGACGCGGCCCGCAGGCGCGCGCGGACCATTCCTCCCAATGCCCGCCGCGGCGGTAGACGGGCGAGCCGGCGCGAAAGCGCGTGGGCAGCGACTGCGCCTGAACCCGGTCGAGCCGCGCACAGCGGTACGCCGCCACCGAATAGCGCTGCATGCCCTTCAAAACATCTGCTCTCAGGCGCCGGTCGGCACGTGACGGTCCCGCCCTGTCGCTCCGCGTTGCCCCGGCTTTGTCGACGGGTGCGGCGGCGACCAGCAGGATCGTGAAGGCCAGCAGCCGCCGCATCACGCGGGCTCGTGTACCGGTTCGCCGAGCGCGAGCGTCCGGTCGCCCTCCATCGTGCGCACGATCGTGGTGATCGCTTCTCCCTCGACGCGCAGTTCGTTGAAAGCGGGCGGCGAGTGGCGCACGCGCTTCGACAGCGTCCCCGCGCCGATCAGCCGAACGGTGCGGCCGGCGTGGGTGTAGGGCACGTCAAAGGGATCGTGCACGTGCCCCGACAGCACCACCTCGGCGCCCGCCTCAGCTAGTGCGACAAGTGCCTGATCGCCGTATTTGGTCTTTGCCGTGCCCTTGGTCGGTCCCTCGATCAGCGGATGGTGCCCGGCGACGATGATCAGGTGATCTTTCGGCACGCCCGCGATCAGCGACAGCGCACGGCGGAGCGAACCCGGACTGACGCGACCCTTGGACCAGTTCCAGCGCCATTGCGCGCGCGCGGTGGTCTTGAGCGGGATGACCGCGATGCCGGCAATGTCGAGCGGACGCTCGATCATCTTCTCGACCGCCGCATAGCGCGAATAAGGCGAGAACAGCCGGCGGATCGGATCCCAGTAATAAGGGATGTCGTGGTTGCCGACCTCGAGCGTGACCGGCACGCCGAGCGAGCGAAGCCAGTCACCACCGGCGCGAAACTCCTTCGGCTTCGCGCGCATCGTCAGGTCGCCGGTCATGATAACCGCGTCGGGCTTCTCCGCGGCGACACGCTCGCCGAACCAGGCGATCGCCTCCGGGTCCTCGGCGCCGAAATGCACGTCGCTGACGTGGAACAGCTTGGTCATTTTGCCTCCCTCTGGCCGTTCACAACGCGCGAGCGGCCGGTGGGTGCCTATTTGCCCATCAGCTCGCGGCGCAGGAACGCGTCGAGCAATGCAGCGCGGCGCGCGTCCTCGGCGTGATCGGCGCCGACCGAGTGCCCGCCTTCGAGATATTCGTGGAAGTATACGGTGTTGCCGTTCGCCTTGAGCAGGGCGGCTAGCTTTCGCGCGTGGCCCGGGTGGACGCGGTCGTCCTTGGTCGAGCCGTAGAACAGCACCGGCGGGTAGCGCACGCCCGCCTTCACATTCTGGTACGGCGAATATTTGCTGATGAAGGCCCAGTCGGCGGGCTTGTCGGGATCGCCGTACTCGTCGATCCACGATGCGCCGGCGGACAGGTGCGAGTAGCGCTGCATGTCCTCAAGCGGCGAGCCCGCGATCACCGCGCCGTACAGATCGGGGCGCTGCTCCATCGCGACGCCGACCAGCAGGCCCCCGTTCGAACGGCCCGAGATCGCGATCTTCTTAGGGACGCTCACCCCCGTTTTGACGAGGTCTTCGGCGACGGCGTGCAGGTCGTCGAACACGTTCTGCCGCTTCTCGCGCAAGCCCGCCTGGTGCCAGCGCGGGCCGTACTCGCCGCCGCCGCGGATGTTGGCGAGGACGAAGGCGTTGCCCTGCTCGACCCAGAATAGCGCCAGCGGCCCGGCGCGGTACGGCTGGTCGGTCAGATAGGTCGGCGTCTGCGCATTGCGGAAGCCCCCATAGGCATGGATCAGCGCAGGGGCAGGCTGCGCCGCGCCTTTCTTCGTGACGAGGAAATAGGGCACGCGCGTGCCGTCCTTCGACGTCGCAAAGTGCTGCGCCACCGCGAATTGCCGCGCATCGAACTTGGGCGGGAGCGACTGGACCGAGGTGACCTTCGCGTCGGCACCGACCGCGTAGAGCGTCGGCGGGGTCAGCATGCCCTCCACGGTCGCGAACGCGGTGTCGCGCCCGCCCGAGCTGCCGACGATATGGATCGTGCTGTTGGCGGCGAGCGGCATCGCGCGCTGTGACCAGCGGCCATCAGCGCCGCGACGCAGCGCGATCAGCTTGCCCGACACGTCGTCGAGCACCTTGACCCACAGCACATGGTCGGTCGCGCTGACCTCCTCGACCGCCTGGCTCTTCGTCGGCGCCATGACGAGCTCGGGCGTCATGCGACGCCCGGCGGCAGCGTCGGCAAGCGAATAGGCGACGAGCACGCCGGCATCGAAGCCGTTCGCCGGCTTACTGTACGACACGATCGCGCGGCCATCGATCACGTCGCGCACGTCGGCCCCCTGCGGCAGCGACAACGGCACGAAGCGCCCGTCAGGCATCCGCACGATGTAGTCGCTCTGGAAAAAGGTCGTGTTGACCGCGATCATCGGCCAGCGCTGCTTCGCATCGTCGGGTGCGCTGATCTCCAACCCGACGATCGACGCGGGCGCCTCGTGCACCGTCTTCGCCGCCGTGATGGGCGTGCCGCGCGTCCATACCTTGGCGATCCGCGGATAGCCCGACACGGTCAGCGATCCCGCGCCCCAGTCGCTCGCGACCAGCAGGTGATCGCTGTCGATCCAGGTGTAGCGGCTCTTCGCCTCGGGCAGGACGAACCCGCCGGGCACGAACGCGCCTGTGGTCAGGTCGAACTCGCGCACCACCTGCGCGTCGGTGCCGCCGGGGCTGAGCGCGACCATGCAGCGGGTGTAGTCGGGTTCCAGGCACTGCGCGCCGTGCCAGACCCAGCTCTTGCCCTCTTGCCGGCCGAGCGCGTCGACGTCGATCAGCGTGCGCCACTCGGGCTTGCCGGCGGTGTAGCTGGCGAGGCTAGCCACGCGCCACAACCCGCGCGGGTGCGCCGCATCGCGCCACAGGTTGGTTACACGGTCACCGAGGATGCTCTCAGGCTCAGCGATCTGCGCCTCGTCGTCGAGGATCGCCTTGGCGCGCGCGCGGCCCTGTTCGTAGCGCGGGTCGCGCGTGAGCAGCTGCTCGGTCTCCGCATTCCACGCCTTGACCTGGCCGAGCGCGCGGGCCCCCTCGATATCCTCAAGCCAGGCATAAGGGTCGGCAGCGGGCGCCGCGGCAACGGCGAGAAGCGAAACGAGCGGAAGGAGCGATTTCATGCCTTAAGCGTAGCCTTCCTGCCGCAACCGCTCAACCTGCGCGTCGCGGCGGTGAAGCGAGCGGAGGACCAGTGGGTAAAGCCAAGCACGACCACAAACTGCAACTGGGACTGGTCCGGATGCAGGCGGCGATGGCGAAGAGCGGCGAGCGTGCCGTGGTCGTGCTCGAAGGGCGCGACA
>NZ_CAJYVU010000137.1 GCF_913778135.1 uncultured Sphingomonas sp.
CCGGTCGCGATCTCGACATCGGCGGGGAAGCTGCCTTCCGCCAGATAGTTGACCGCGTTCATCGCCACGACCGCGCGAAAGCCGTCGTCGCGGTTGAAGCGGCCGAGCTGCCAGTTGAAGCGCACCCGCGCGGTCTCGAACAGCGCCGCGAAGGCGACGTTGTTGATGTGCCCCATCGCGTCGAGGTCCTGGTAGCGCGTCGGGACAGTCTCGCAGTAGGGGTAGCTGGCGAGATCGAGACGGTAGGCGGCGGGTCTGGGCATGGCGGCTTTCTGGAAGGGGCGGGGGGTGATCTAATCCCGTCCGCCAACTCGACCTTGAGGCGGGGCTCACTTCTTAGGCAGTCTCGGGCCGGAAGCGGTCGGTGGGCAGCGGGTGAGTGGTCATCGCGGCGGGATCACTTCGGGGAGGCCGACGCGGGAGTTAATCCCGCGTCGTCGGACGGGTTCGGCAGGGCCGACCCGCCGGCCGGCCTTGCGCGTGGGCGGCTTAGGCTATGCCTATGCCGGTCCCGCGCTGCGGCTCACCGCGGTGCCATCCTTATTCCCCCATCCAGCCGGACATCCTCGCCGTTGAAATAGCCGTTTTCGATCATCGTCAGCGCGAGGCTGGCGTATTCGGGCGGGTTGCCCAGCCGCTTGGGGAAGGGGACGGAGGCGGACAATGCGTCCTTCACGTTCTGCGGCGCGGCGGCGAGCAGCGGCGTGTTGAAGATGCCGGGCAGGATCGTGTTGACCCGGATCGCCTCGCCCATCAGGTCGCGCGCGATCGGCAGCGTCATGCCGACCACGCCACCCTTCGAGGCCGAATAGGCCGCCTGGCCGATCTGCCCGTCCTCCGCCGCGACGCTGGCGGTGTTGATGATGACGCCGCGGTCGCCGTCTTCGGTCGGATCGAGGCTGAGCATCCCCGCCGCCGACTTGGCGATGCAGCGGAACGTGCCGACGAGGTTGATCTGGATAATCGCGTTGAACGCGTCGAGCGGGAAGTGCTTGATCGAGCCGTCTTCCTTCGACCGGCTGGCGGTCTTGATCGCGTTGCCGGTGCCTGCGCAATTGACGAGGATACGCTCCTGTCCGATCGCCGAGCGTGCCTTTTCAAAGCCGGCGTCGACCGATGCCTCGTCGGTCACGTTGACCTTGCAGAACACGCCGCCGAGCTCGCGCGCGACCGCCTCGCCTTTTTGCTCATTCAGGTCGAACAGCGCGACCTTGACCCCCTTGGCCGCGAGCGCGCGCGCGGTCGCCTCGCCCAGGCCCGACGCGCCGCCGGTGATGACCGCGGAGATGGTGTTATCGAGTTTCATGTCTTCCCCTCTTGATCCTATGCTGCCGCGTCGACGCGCTCGATAATCGTGACGTTGGCGACGCCGCCGCCCTCGCACATCGTTTGCAGGCCGTAGCGACCGCCACGACGCTTCAGTTCGTGCACCAGCGTCGCCATCAGCTTGGTGCCCGACGCGCCGAGCGGGTGACCGAGCGCGATCGCGCCGCCGTTGACGTTGAGTTTGTCCGGGTTCGCGCCGGTGTGCTTGAGCCACGCCATCGGCACCGGCGCGAACGCCTCGTTGACCTCGTACAGGTCGATGTCGTCGATGGTGAGCCCGGCGCGTAGGAGCGCCTTGTCGGTCGCGAACAGCGGTTCTTCGAGCATCACCACGGGATCGCCCGCGGTCACGGTCAGGTTGACGATGCGGGCGAGCGGCTTGAGCCCGTATTTTTCCACCGCCTCCGCGCTCGCGATCAGTACCGCCGAGGCGCCGTCGCAGATCTGGCTGGCGGACGCCGCGGTCAGCACGCCTTGCTCGGACAGCAGCTTGACGCCCGCCATGCTTTCCGCGCTGGCGTCGTAGCGGATGCCCTCGTCGGCCTTGTGCGCGACCTCGCCCTCGGGCGTCTCGACGTCGACGGGCACGATCTCGTCGTCGAAGCGGCCCGCCTCTGCCGCCGCGACTGCCTTGCGGTGCGAGCCGAGCGAGTAGGCGTCGGTGTCCTCGCGCGAGAAGCCGTATTTGCGCGCGATCATCTCCGCGCCGGTGAACTGGCTGAACTGGACGCCGGGGTATCTGTCCTCGAGCCCGGGCGACTTGTTGTTGCCCATGCCGGCGTCGCTGAAGAGCTTGTAGGTCGAGCCCATCGGCACGCGCGTCATGCTTTCCACGCCGGCCGCGATCACCACGTCCTGCGTGCCCGACATCACCGCCTGCGCGGCGAACTGGATCGCCTGCTGAGACGAGCCGCACTGGCGATCGATCGTCACCGCCGGGGTCGATTGCGGCAGCTTCTTTGAGGCGAGCACGGCGTTGCGCCCGACCTGTCCCGCCTGTTCGCCACCCTGGCTGACGCAGCCCATGACGACGTCGTCGACCGCTTCCGGCGGTATCCCGCTACGCTCCACCAGCGCGTCAAGCACGTGCGCGGCGAGATCGACCGGGTGAATGCCCGCCAGCTTGCCGCCGCGCCGCCCTCCCGCGGTGCGCACCGCGTCGACGATATAAGCTTCGGCCATCTTCCGCCTCTCCATAACAGTTGTTATCCTATCCTTGATCGCGCAAATCACGGCGCGCGGCAAGAGCGGAGACGAGCGGATGGATGTGTCACAGGCGATTGCAGCGCGCCGCTCGGTTCGCGGGTACCTGGATCGCGCGGTCGATGCCGCTTTGTTGAAGGACGTCGCGATCAAGGCCGCGCGCGCCGCGACCGGCGGCAATATCCAGCCGTGGCACGTCGACATCGTTCACGGCGATACGATGCGGCGATTGAAGGAGATCATGGCGGGCAAGATCGAGCGGCGTGAGAAGGAGGTACCCGGTTACGACATCTATCCGAAAGAAATGGACGATCGTTATCGTCAGCGCACCTTCGCGATCGGCGAGGAAATGTACGGTCGGCTCGGCATCCCGCGCGAGGACAAGCGCGCGCGGGCGACCTGGTTCGCGCGCAACTTCCAGTTCTTCGGCGCGCCCGCGGCGTATTTCGTGACGGTCGATCGTCGCATGGGACCGCCGCAATGGTCGGACCTCGGCATGTACCTGCAAAACCTGATGCTGCTGGCGGTCGAGCGGGGGCTCGCCACCTGTCCGCAGGAATGCTGGGCGATGTTCCCGCAAACGGTGGAGGCATTCCTGAAAACGCCGGCGGAGCGGATGCTCTTCTGCGGCGTCGCGATCGGGTATGAGGATGCGGACGATCCCGCCAATCTGACGCGCTCGGCGCGCGCGCCGGAAGAGGAGTGGCTGACGGTACGGGGATGAGTGGCGCTGCCGGGCGAACTTGATCGAGGTTAGCAGTCGTCGCTGTTGGAACGCGTCACGGTTGCTGCCATGAGGGGCGCAATGGCTTCTCCCCTGCGCGTCGGCGTTCTCACCTTTCATCGTTGTATCAATTATGGTTCCTACTGGCAGGCGCGCTGCCTGGTGGAGGGATTGCGCGCGCGCGGGCACGACGCGGTGCTGCTCGACCACCACGACGACGCAGTCGCACGTGCCGAGTGGCGTTGCGCGTTCCAGCCGAGCCTGCCCGAGCGGTCGCGAGCCGACGACCTGCCGCGCTACAAGCAGAAGGGGCGCACGTTCCTCGCCGCGTTCGACGCGCTCCCGCAGAGCGAACGCTTCCGGCTCGACCAGCCCGAGACGCTGGAAGGCTATGACGCGGTGGTCGTCGGCAGCGACGAGGTGTGGAATTTTCGCCATCCCTGGTACGGCGGGAAGCCGATCTTCTTCGGCGAGGGGCTGCGCGCACCGCGGCTGATCTCCTACGCGGCGAGCTTTGGCAATCACGACGCGGCCGACGGGATCGCGTCCGAGTGGGCCGAGCGGTTGCGGCGTTTCACCTCGATTTCGGTGCGCGACGAGAATGCGCGGCGGCTGGTGGTCGAGGCTCTGGGGCAAGAGCCGGCAATGGTGCTCGACCCGTGCCTGCAATTTCCCGAGATCGCGCGCGCGGCGCCGGCCGCGTCCGACAAGCCCTACGCGCTCGTCTACGGTCATGTCTTCCCCGACTGGTTGCAGGAACAGGTGAGCGGGTGGAGCCGGCGCAGTGGCGTCGAGCTGGTGAGTCTCGGCTATCGCAACGACTGGGTCGAGCGGCACCTGATCGAGGCTGGACCGCACGAGTTCGCGCAGCTGATGGCGGGGGCGAGCGCGGTGATCACCAATTTCTTTCACGGCTGCGTCTTCGCGCTGGTCAATGACAAGCCGTTCGTCACCTCGCCGAGCGAGTATCGCTTCAACAAGGTGCGCGACCTGACCAACGCGCTCGACGCGCGCGAGCATGTCGTGACCGCCGAAAGCAACGCGGCGGCGTTCGACCGGCTGCTGGGAAGGCCCCCTGCGCCTCGCGTCGGCGAGGCGATCGCAAGCATGCGCGTGCAATCGGATGGGTTTCTGGATGCAGCGCTTGGTTGAGCCACCCGCGCTAGCGCCGCGCGAGATCGTCCGCTCGGGCCTGTGCATTGGGTGCGGTGGCTGCGCGGCAGATGAGACGCGCGCGGGCATGGCGTGGGACGCGTTCGGACAACTGAAGCCCGATGGTCCGGCTGATTGGTATGACGCGCCGACGCCGACCTTCGCTGCGCTTTGTCCCTTTTCTCCTTCTTCCGTCAACGAGGACGTGATCGCGGCCGAGCGGCTGCCCGATGCGCCGCACGTCGATGCGCGGATCGGGCGGTACGAGCACGCCTGGGTCGGGCATGTCGCGGAAGGCTCGTTTCGCAGCGACGGCAGCTCGGGCGGGATGGTCAGCTGGGTTGCGAACGAGCTGCTGCGCACGGGCCGGGTCGACGCGGTCGCGCACGTGGTCGCAACCGAGCCGGTCGGGGAGGATCCGCGCTTCTTTCGCTATCGCCTGTCACGCACCCGCGCCGAGATCGCCGAGGGTGCGAAGTCGCGCTATTACCCGATCGACCTGACCGAGATCATCCGCACGATCCGCGCCACACCCGGGCGATATGCGATCGTCGGCGTGCCGTGCTTCATCAAGGCGGTGCAGCTGCTCCGCCGCAGCGATCCGGTAATCGCCGAGCGCGTGACGCATACGCTGGGACTGTTCTGCGGACACATGAAGAGCGCGCGGCTGGTGGAGAGCTTCGCCTGGCAGCTGGATACGCCGATCGAGGAAGTGCGCGGCGTCGATTACCGCATCAAGGACGAAGGACGCCCGGCGAATTGGTACCGCGCGCATCTGACGCTCGCCGACGAAAGTGCACGTGCGCAGGATTGGTGGCATCTGGCGGACGGTGACTGGGGGGCGGGATTCTTCCAGAACTCGGCCTGCAACATGTGCGACGACGTGGTGGCGGAGACCGCCGACATCGCGTTCGGCGATGCCTGGGTCGAACCCTATTCCTCCGACGGGCGCGGCAGCAACGTCGCGGTGGTGCGCTCGCCCGAGCTGGCGGCGATGGTCGCGGATGCGGTCGCGGAAGGGCGGCTGGCGCTGACCCAGGTCGACGCGGACTATATCGTCGGCACGCAGGCGGCGGGGTTCCGGCACCGTCGCGAGGGGCTCGCTTACCGGTTGACGTGGTGGCGGCGCGGGGTGCGGCCGATCAAGCGCGTCGCGCCGGGCGCGGGCACGTTGAGCCCGCGGCGGCGGCTGGTCTATCGCACGCGCGCAGTGATCGCGTGGTGGAGCCACCGCTTGTTCTGGCTGGGGCGACGGACGGGATGGCACGCAATCTATCTGCGGCCGGCGAAGGCGGCGCTCGGCTTCTATCAGGCGCTTGCCTGGTCGCAGGGGAAGCTGGGTGCGTGGTTCGACCGGGTGGAGAAGCGCGGCTAGCGTTTCGGCTTGGAGCATCCGTACGCGGCCACTTGGCGCGGCAATGCAGCCGCTCGGTCGCGGAATAGTGTTGCGAGTCGGATACAGGGACGGGAGCTCAGCTGCCGAGCACTGCGGAGATGCGTGCGAAGGGAATGCTCAGCGCAACGTACAGCTGCGTGACAAGCAGGTACGCGCCGCCACCGGTCGCCAGCGTGAGTGCGGCGAACTGCATCGCCGAGCCGATCTGACGGCTCCGCTCCGCCCGAATGGCGGGCGAAGCACGAGCGATTGTGCGCCGCTCGTCGGATGACGCCCTTTTAGTCTTCTGCCGTGGCTCATCGAGCATCGCGCCAACGCTGACCGAGTCCTGCGTTGCGATGCCGATGCGGCCCTTCCGTATCCACGATACGTGGCCGGTGATCGTCAACGTACCGCGGCGTGCCTGCACGTAATCTCCACGGCGAAGCGAGGCCGTCGTTGAGATAGCAACATTGTTGGGACCGATCTCATGAATGCAGGCGTCGTGCCAGCGCGTATCGACGTGGATACGACAGGGGACGAGAACTGCTGTCATCGTCTTTGTCATTGGCCGCACTCCCATCTCCGGGGTACGTCCACTATGGAGTAAGTTCTACCCGTGAATACTTACAGCGGAGGCGAGGAGCGCTCGGACTCTAGCGTGTGCCTGATGCAGTGCGAACGGGTGGTGCCCCCGGCGAGATTCGAACTCACGGCCTGCGGTTTAGGAAACCGTCGCTCTATCCGGCTGAGCTACGGGGGCGCTCTCGCACTGCGTATCGCGCGGCTGGCTGTTAATCAACTGACGTGGACGCGCCAACGTTGCCGTTCAGCGATCTTGCGTATGTCGTATCGTGCGCGAGGGCAGGGGGGCGGCACAATCGGCCACCTCCCACTTCCCCGCCTCGATCAGGCTTTCTTCAGCGCGTCGGGCTTGTGCGCGGCCTTTGCGCCGCTGTCGGTCTTCACGATATATTGCGGGTCATCCTTCGACGCCTTGACCTGGTGACCCTTGATCTTTGTGTCGCTGGTCTGCTTCTTCTCGACCGTGCCGTGCGCCTCGCCACCGTGCGACTTCCACTTTACCTCGTCGCCCTTGTGCAGCTCCTTCGTCATGCGCCTTCTCCTTTGACGTGGATCAATGCGCGATCAATCAGCGGCGGCAGCAAAGGTTGCGCGCGCGGCCGATCCCATGTCGGGACGAGCCGCGCGCGTGCGAGTCAGAACTTGAACCCGGCGGCGACACCGTAGCGGCGGGGCTCGATCGTGAAGATGTTGGTGTACAGGCCCGACGACTGGTCGGTGACGTAGAGGCCGGTAGTCGCATTGTTCTTCGTCAGGTTGGAGACGAAGCCGCGGACGTAGAAGCGGTCGTCGGGCGCGTTCAGCTGTATCTGGGCGTTGACGACCTCGTAGCCGGGCAGACGGTCGATCGGGTTCTTGTTGAAGACCGTGCCCCAGGCATTGCCGGTGTAGTTGAGGTCGACGCGCGGCACGAGCGTGAAGCCGCTGTCGGCGAAATCGATCGTATATTGCGCGCCGACCGACCATTTGTAGGTTGGTGCATTGGGCAGCTGATTACCGCGAATGTTCGTCTCGACGCCTGAGCCGAGCACCTGGATGCCGCCGAACGCCGCGCCAACCGCCGACGTCGCCTGTGCTGCAAGCGCGGAGCAGATGCTGAACGCGCCGGTGGTGTTGGTGCCGGGAACCGCGACGGTGCCCTGCAGCAGGTTGGCGTTGCCGAACGACGCGCCGATACCGCGATTGATCGTGTTGACGAAGGCGTTTGCGCCGGCCGCATTGCCCGCGGTCGTCGGCACCACGGCGCAGTTTGCGGCGGTGGTGATGTCCTTGATGATGACTGCGTCGGAGCGCCCGCCGGACGGATCGCGCGGGTTGGCGAGGAAGCGGTCGTCGGCGACCTTGGTCTTCAGGTAGCTGGCGTTCATGTTGACGACGAAGCGCGGGATCGGGCTGACCACCGCCTCGGCCTCGACGCCGTAGATGTCGGCGTTGACGTTGTCGTTTACCGAGGTGCGCGCGACGATGCGCGAAAGCTGCAGGTTCTTGTACTTGTAGTAGAAGCCGGTCAGGTTGAGGCGGAAGGCGCCGCCGCCAAAGGTGTTCTTCGATCCGATCTCATAGGCGTCGACGCTTTCCGGCGCGAAGGCGGTCGGGACCGAGAACACGGGCGACAGCGGCGGGTTGATGCCGCCCGATTTGTAGCCGCGCGAGTAGGATGCGTAGAGCAGATTGTCGGGCGTGATCTTGTAATCGAAGACCGCGCGGCCGGTGACGCGCGAGAAGCTGACGCTGTCCTCCGCATAGGGCTGCACCCCGGCGCGTGTGGCGTCGTAGTCGTACTGGCCGCCGTCCATCCTTGGAAAGGCGCTGGTCGTGCCGATGGGAACCAGCACGGGCAGGCCCGGCACGGCGTTGTCGACCAGCAGCGAGGTACGGGCGCGGACGAACTTGTCGTCATGGTTGTAGCGCAAACCGAGCGTCAGCTTGGCGCGGTCGTTGAACTCGAAATAGGTTTCGCCGAAGATGCCGTAGCTCTTCAGGCGAAACAGCGGCGTGCTGTTGCGGTAATAAGGCGTCGCCGCGAAGGAGGTGCCGCCCGACCTGCCCGCACCGATCAGGCCGGAGGCATAATCGAGCCCGAAGGCGCTGACGTAATAATCGTTGCTCTGCTTGCTGTCGAAATAGATGCCGCCGAGCAGGAAGTTGAACATGCCGTCGAACTTGCTGTCGATGTGCGCCTCGGCACTGTATTGCCGTGCCTTGTTGTAGGAGCGGTCGACATCGAGCGCGGTCGGCGCGCACACGCTCGCGCCGCCGTAGACGCCCGAGTTGTTGGCGTCGGGCACCGATTGACACAAGGTAGCGGTGCCGTTGGGGATCAGCGTCTGACGCACGCCGTTCAGCACTGCGCCTGGCGCACCAGGGCGACCGATCAGGTTGAGCAGGTTGAGCCCGGCATTGTTGGCATAGCTGTTCTCGACCGCCAGCGTGTAGTCGGTCGTCGAATCGACCTTGTTCTCCATGTATCCGCCGG
Source organism: uncultured Sphingomonas sp. (assembly GCF_913778135.1). GTDB lineage: Bacteria > Pseudomonadota > Alphaproteobacteria > Sphingomonadales > Sphingomonadaceae > Sphingomonas. The sequence goes on from NZ_CAJYVU010000137.1 coordinate 8,842, forward strand.
TGAAGTTGAAGCTGACCTTGCCGAAGTCATGGAAGATCTTGGCGGTGTATTGCTGTTCCTCGGCGAAATAGGTCGGCTCGGCGTCGATGTTGACGCGGCGGACATCGGTCGGGTTGGTCGCCCCGGAGAAGGCGTCGGGCGTCTGGTACACACTGCCGAGCGCGAAGGGTGCCAGCGCGCCGGCGCCCGACACGGTCAGGAATTCGCGGCTGGTGAAGATCGACGCGAGCGACGAATTACCGTTGGTGATGCCGTTTGCCAGCCGATCGGGCGAGCAGCCGAGGATGCCAGTCGAGTCGCGGTTACACAGCTGTTTCTGGATACGGCTGCGGTCGTCATTCTCGTGAAAGTAATAAGCGATCAGGTCGACGCGGGTGTCGGGGTTCGGCTCCCACGACAACGTGCCGCGCACCGAGTAGAGGTCGCGTCCGTCGATGCGGTTGCCGGTATATTCGTTGTACGTGTAACCGTTGCGATTGAGGTAGGTGCCGGCGACGCGGATGCCGAGCGTATCGGTGAACGGCAGGTTGAACATCGCACGGACGCGTTTCGAATCGTAATTGCCGTACTCGAACTCGCCCGCGGCGTGGATGCCCGACAGATCGGGCTTGGCGGTGATGAAATTGACCACGCCCGAGGTCGCGTTACGCCCGAACAGCGTCCCCTGCGGACCGCGCAGTACCTCGACGCGTTCGAGGTCGAAGAACTCGCTCTCGAACAGGCGCGTGGCGAGCAGCGGCATGTCGTTGACGTGGATCGCGGTCGCGCTGTCGCAGGTCGTGCCGGTGCACAGGTCGCCGACGCCGCGGATCGTGAAGCTGGACGAGGTGAAATTCGTTTTGGTGAAGGTGATGTTGGGTAGCGATTGCTGCAGCGCGACCGGATTGACGATCTGCTGCTTTTCGAGATTGTCGGCGGTGAAGGCGGTGACCGCGATCGGCACGTCCTGCAACCGTTGCGACTGGCGCTGCGCGGTGACGACGATGTCGGGACCGTAGCCCTGATTGCTGGCGTTCGTCTGAGCACTAGGCTGCGTGTCGGTCGGGGTAGAGGAAGGTGCCTCCTGTCCCGGTCCGTTCGTGGGTGCGGTATTCTGCGACGAGGTGGTGGCACCCGTCTGCGCGTGCGCGGGTACTGAGGTCACGAGCGCGAGCGCCGACGCGGCGAGCAGGTCGAACTTCTTCATGGCATCCCCTCCTGGGAACCGCCCCCGCTCTACGGCGATGTTGCGGTATTTCGATGAACCGGTATGGAGCAGACGCCGAAAAATGAGCGTCGTCAAACGAAATTATTGCTGGATGTTACGCAGGCCGTGAACGTGGCCGAAAAGAGACAGTTGTCGAATGTCGCGCGCATTCTGCTACGAAGCGCGGCGGAAGGACGTTTGACCGAAATGACGACGATCGAGAGTGGCGAGCCCGAGGACGGCGACCTGGTGGTAGCGGACGGCAAGCTGCCGGTCCCCGACCATGTGGCGGCGGCGATCCGCACGCTGATCGAATGGGCGGGCGACGATCCCACGCGCGAGGGGCTGATCGACACGCCGAAGCGCGTCGCGCGTGCGTGGAAGGAATATTGCAGCGGCTACGGTGAGGACCCGGGTGTCCATCTGTCGCGCGTGTTCGAGGAGGTCGGCGGCTACGACGAGATCGTGCTGCTGAAGGACATACCGTTCCAGTCGCACTGTGAGCACCATATGGCGCCGATCATCGGGCGCGCGCATATCGCCTATCTGCCCAAGGATCACGTCGTCGGCATCTCCAAGCTGGCGCGCGTGCTGCACGGTTTCGCGCGGCGATTGCAGGTGCAGGAGCGGCTGACCGCGGAGGTCGCCGACTGTATCTGGAACGGGTTGCGTCCCCAAGGCGTCGCCGTGGTAATCGAGGCGAGCCACGCCTGCATGACCGCGCGCGGGGTGCGCACGCCCGGCGTCGCAATGGTGACGAGCCGGATGATGGGCGTATTCCGCGACGATGAGCGCAGCCGGAAGGAAGTGCTGGCGCTGATGGGGCTGGGTTGAGAGTCCTCGTCACTGGCGGTGCGAAGCGGCTCGGCGCCACGATCGCGCGCGCGGTTGCGGGTGCCGGGCATGAGGTCGTGATCCACTACGGCACGTCGTGTGAGGAGGCGGAGGCGCTGGCGTCCGAGCTCGGCGGCAGCGCGATCGGCGGTGATCTGGCCGACACCGCGGCGCTGCCCGACCTGTTCGCGCACGCTGCGGCGGCGGGGCCAATCGACGGGCTGGTGAACAGCGCTTCGTTGTTCGAGTATGATGCGGCGGACGCGATCGATCCGGTGCTCGCCGCGCGCTTGTACGCGATCAACTGTCTGGCGCCCGCGACACTGGCGGCGGCATTGGCGGCGCAGGGACGCGAGGGCGCGGTGGTCAATCTGCTCGATCAGAAGCTTGCCAATCCGAACCCGGATTTCTTCTCCTACACGTTGAGCAAATACGCGCTGGAAGGCGCGACGACGATGCTGGCACAGGCGTTCGCGCCGCGCGTGCGCGTCAATGCGGTCGCGCCCGGCCTGACGTTGCCGAGCGGCGACCAGAGCGACGCCGAGTTCGAGCAGGTCGCCAGCCGCAATCTGTTGCAGCATCCGGTCGGCGCGAACCGTGTTGCGGAAGCCGTGCTTTTCCTGCTGGGCGCGAAGAGCACGACCGGGCAGACCTTGTTCGTCGACGCGGGCCAACGCTTTCTGGCGCGCGACCGCGACGTGATGTTCGAGGGCCGCGATGCCTGATTATACCGTGATCCTCGACGACTTGGACGTGGCGATGCGGCTGGGCATCCACCCGCACGAGGCGACGCCGCAGCGCGTGCGGCTGTCTGTGCACCTGCGGGTTCGTTACGCGCAGGCGCCGAGTGCGGACCGGATCGAGGAAGTGCTCGACTACGACTTCGTCCGCGACGGGGTGCACGCGCTCGCCGCGGGGTCGGGCTTCGCGTTGCAGGAGACGCTGGTCGAGGCGGTCGCGGCGCTGTGCCTGACGGACGAGCGCGTGCGCGAGGTGCGGGTGCGCTCGACCAAGCTCGACATCTACCCCGACGCGACCGTCGGGTGCGAGATCGTCCGCGGGCGCGATTGAGTGTCAGGCGGGCTTGGGCTTCGGCTCGCGCATGCGGATCAACGCTTCCTGCGCGACGCTCGCCACCAGTCGGCCGTCCTGCGTGAAGATCTGCCCGCGGTTGAACCCGCGGGCGTGACCTGCCCAGGTGCTGTCGGTGGCGTAGAGCAGCCATTCGTCGGCACGAAACGGTTCGTGCAGCCAGAGTGCGTGATCGAGGCTCGCGCTCTGCACGCCGGGCGAGGTCCAGTTGATGCCGTGCGGCAGCATCGAGGTGCCGAGCAGCGCCATGTCGCTGGCATAGGCGAGCACCGCGCGGTGAACAGCGGCATCGTCGCCGATGCGCGCGCGGACGCGAAACCAGCTGTGCTGCACCGGGTCGGTCGGCTGCGGCTTGAACCACTTGCGCGGGTAGACCGGACGAATCTCGATCGGGCGCGGGCGCGTCAAATTGGCGCGGAAGCGTTCGTCGACGTGGACGCTCTCGCGCGCGCGGATCGTCGCCTCGCTCTCCAGCGTCTCGGGCGCGGGCACGTCGGGCATCTGCGCCTGGTGGTGATAGCCTTCCTCCGGCACCTGGAACGAGGCGGCCATGTTGAGGATCGGCTGCCCGCGCTGCATCGCGATGACGCGGCGGGTGGCGAAGCTGCGCCCCTCGAAATCGCGCACGACACGGTAGATGATCGGGTGCTGCTCGTCGCCCGCACGCATGAAGTAAGCGTGGAGCGAGTGCGCGATCTTGGGCGCGTCGGTCGAGCGCTGCGCCGCCTGCAATGCCTGTGCGATCACCTGTCCGCCGAACACGCGGCCGACGCCGCCGCGCGAGCGACGCCCGCGGTACAGGTCGGTGTCGATCTCCTCGACATCCAGCAGGTCGACGAGGTCGGCGGCGAGATCGATCGGGGAGGGGGGCGCTTGTTCGGTCATCGTCTCACTCAGATAATCCGACCCAACAAGCGCACCCAGCCCGCACGGGCAAGCCGTTTCGTGTGCGCGTCAGTAGCCTGAGGCGCGCGCGAGCTGGTCGGCGTGGAAGTTGGCGTCACCGAACATCTCGGCCAGCACACGCCCGCGCTTCATGTAGAAGCCGATGTCGTACTCGTCGGTCATGCCGATGCCGCCGTGCATCTGCACGCCTTCCTGCACCGCCAAGGTGGTCGCGATGCCGGTCATTGCCTTGGCGACTGATACTGCCGCGTCGGCGCGGTCGTCGCCCAGATCGAGCAGCTGCTGCGCCTTCAGCACCGCGGCGCGCGCGACTTCCATTTCCGCGTACAGGTGCGCGGCGCGGTGCTGGAGCGCCTGGTAGCTGCCGATGACGGTGCCGAACTGCTTGCGCTCCTTCAGGTAGCCGAGCGTCATGTCCATCGCGCCGCCGCCGACACCGAGCATCTCCGCCGCGGCGCCGGTGCGGCCCGCGCGCAGCAGCCGGCCGAGCGGGTCGCGCCCGGCATCGACCTCGCCGATCACCGCGTCGGCGTCGACCTCGACTCCGTCGAACCCGATGCGCGCGGCGAGGCTGGCGTCGGTCAGCCGCTCTGCGCGCGCGGACAGGTTTGCGGCGTCGCGGGGTACCGCGAACAGCGTCACGCCGTCATCGTCCTCCGCCGAGCCGGCGGTGCGGGCGGCGACGATCAGCAGGTCGGCGACGTGGCCGTGCGTCACGAACTGCTTGGCGCCGGTCAGCTTGAACCCGTTGCCCGAACGCTCGGCCTTCATGTCGATGGTGCGGCGGTGCTTCGCGGCCTCGTCGATCGCGAGGCCGACGACCGTGTCGCCGGCAATGATGCCGGGGAACCAGCGCTCGGCCTGCGCACTGCCCTTAAGGGCTTCCACTGCCGCCACCGCGGTCGACAGGAACGGCGAGGGCGACAGGTTGCGCCCGATCTCTTCGAGCACCACGCCCGCCTCGACGTGCCCGAGGCCAAGGCCGCCCTGATCCTCGCCGATCAGCATGCCGGTGAAGCCCATGTCGGCGAATTGCTTCCACAGGTCGCGGCTGAACCCCGTCTGGTCATCGGCGTCGCGGAGCGCGCGCATGTGGCTGACGGGGGCGTGTTCGGCGACGAAATCCTTAGCGGTGTCGCGCAGCATCGTCTGTTCGTCGTTTAGGAAAAGCGGCATTATCTAACTCCCTCTCCCCTCCGGGAGAGGGTCGGGGTGAGGGGGTTGCCCCACGCACCGACCCTGATTTGTTGTGCTTGAATAGGGCAGCCCCTCACCCCGCAGGGGAGAGGGCTTTAGATCACGCGCCCGGCAGTTCCAGGATGCGCTTGGCGATGATGTTGAGCTGGATTTCGCTGGTCCCGCCCTCGATCGAGTTCGCCTTGGTGCGCAGCCACGCACGGGCGTGGTGTCCGCCGCGGCTCGCCTCGCTCTCCCACTCGAGTTCGTCGGAGCCGCCCGCTGCCATCATAAGTTCGTGGCGGCTCTTGTTCAGCTCGGTGCCATAGTACTTCATCATGCTCGGCTGCGCGGGATGCGCGCGGCCTGCTTTCAGTTCGTCGATGAAGCGCTCGCTCTGCGCGGTGAAGGCGCGGGCGCGTACCTCGAACATGGCGATCTGCGCGCGCAGCAGCGGGTCGGCGAGCCGCCCGTCATGGTCGAGCCCGATCGTCGCCAGCGCGCCCTCGATCAGCGGATTCTTGCCGCCCGCGCCGAGCCCCATGCCCGAGATCATCTCGCGCTCATGGCCCAGCAGATATTTGGCGACGTCCCAGCCGCGGTTGAGTTCGCCGACGAGGTTCTCCTTCGGCACCTCGACATTGTCGAAGAACGTCTCGCAGAAGGGCGAATAGCCGCTGATCAGCAGGATCGGCTTGGTCGAGACGCCGGGGGTGCGCATGTCGAACAGCACGAAGCTGATGCCGCCCTGCTTGGTTGTCTTGTCAGTCCGCACCAGGCAGAAGATCCAGTCGGCCTTGTCGGCGTAGCTGGTCCACACCTTTTGCCCGTTGACGAGAAAATGGTCGCCCTTGTCCTCGGCGCTGGTCGCGAGGCTGGCGAGGTCGGAGCCGGCATTGGGCTCGGAATAGCCCTGGCACCAGCGGATCTCGCCGCGCGCGATCTCGGGCAGGAAGCGCTTCTTCTGCTCCTCGGTGCCGTATTTGAGCAGCGCCGGCCCGAGCATCGAGATGCCGAACGAGTAGAGCGGATTGCGCGCGCGGATGCGGGCCATTTCCTCGCGCAGCACCTTGGTCTCCGCCGCCGACAGACCGCCGCCGCCATACTCCTTGGGCCAGTCGGGCACGGTCCAGCCGCGCGCGCCCATGCGGTCCATCCACGTCTTTTGCGCCGGGGTCATGTCGCTCTGGTCGCGGCCGCCCCAGGCGGTGTCCTTGTCCGAGCGGATCGGCTCGCGCATCTCGGGCGGGCAGTTCTCCTCCAGCCAGGCGCGTGTCTCTGTGCGGAAGGTGTCGAGGTCGGTCATGTGCGGCTCCTGACGAGGTCGTGCGCGACGCGCGCGACCGCGATGGCGTGATGATCAGCGTAAAGGTCTGCAATCACCTGCGCGCCGATCGGCAGGCCGTCGGCATCGTGCCCGATGGGCATGCTGGTCGCGGGCAGCATCGGCAGCGTGGCGAGCCCGGCCCAGGCGAACTGGTGGAAGAATTGCGTGTCGACGCCGTCCACGTCGAGGCGGCGCTGCGCGAGCGGCGTGTCGTCGTGCGGGAAGGCGGTGGTGCCGAGCGTCGGCGCGATCACCGCGTCGTACTTCTCGAACAGTCGCCGCCACTGGCGTTGCAGCCGCGCCTGCTCGTCGTGGAGGTGCAGCCAGGTATCGACCGACACGGGCGGGCGGCTGTCGGGCGGACCACGCCTGGACATCGCGATGTTGAGCATGTTCCAGTAGGCGTCGTGCTGCCGCGCTAGGTCAGGCAGCAGGTCGCTCGCGCGATCGACGCGCGCACCGGCCTGCTCCAGCGCGGCGCCGAGTGCCTCAAGGCTGGCGACGATCGCGTCCTGCGCGGTTGCGAGCGAGTGGGTGGTGAGCAGCAACACGCGCAGGTTGCCAGCGCTTCGCAGCGACGAAGGCTTGAGCGGGTGATCCGCCACCACGTCGAGCGCGGCATCGAGGTCGTCGGGATCGCGCGCGAGCGGGCCTATCACCGACAGCACAATGCGCGCGCTATCGGTGCCGGGGTGAAAGTGGCCGTCGGTCGGCAGCACGCCCCAGGTCGGCTTGTGCCCCCACACGCCGTTGAAGGCCGCAGGCACGCGGATCGAGCCGCCGATGTCGGAGCCGAACTCGAGCGGCACCATCCCGCTGGCGAGTGCGACCGCCGAGCCGCCCGACGATCCGCCGGCGCTGCGGTTCGGGTTCACGGCGTTCAGCGTGCGACCGTAGACCGGATTGTTCGATTGCAGGTCGGAGAGCGCGGGCGGCACGTTGGTCTTGCCCAGCAGGATCGCGCCCGCCGCCTTCAACCGCTTCACCGCTACCGCGTCGGCTTGCGGCATGAAGTCACGGTGTTCCTCGAAGCCGAACGTGGTCGGCAGGCCGGCGACGTCGAAGCTCTCCTTGATGGTCATCGGCACGCCGAGCAGCGGCGCGTCGAAGCCCTCCGCGATCCGCCGGTCGAGCGCCGAGGCGGCAGCGCGCGCGCGGTCGAAGTCGCGCACGACGACGGCGTTCAGCGCACCGTCACGCGCCTCGATCCGCGCGATCGCGGCGTCGGTCTCGGCGAGTGCGCTGGTCTCGCCTGCGCGAACCGCAGCGGCGGTGGCGAGGGCGGAGAGTTCGTGAGCCACTAGCCCTCTGCCCGATAGGGAGAGGGGGCATGGAGCGCCGCCACCCTCACTTGATCGTACCGGCCTTGAGCGTATACGCGACCTTGAAGCCGTGCTTCTCCAGCCCCGCAACAACCTTGTCATAGCCTTCGCTCTGCGCCCAGAACATCGGGCCGCCGCGATAGACGGGCCAGCCGTAGCCGTAGATCCACACCACATCGACGTCCGACGCGCGCTGCGCCTTGCCTTCCTCAAGGATCAGCGCGCCTTCGTTCACCATCGGGTAGAGCGTGCGCTCGACGATCTCCTGATCGGTGATCTCGCGCTTGGGCATGTTCGAGCGGCTGCGGAAATCCTCGATGATCTCGGCGACGCGCGGGGAGGGGGTCGGGTTACGCTTCTCGTCGTAGTCGTAATAGCCGGCCTGTTTCTTCTGCCCCCAGCGTCCTTCGGCGGCGAGCGCGTCGCGAATGCTCTCGATCCGGTTGGGATCGCGGTGCCAGCCGATGTCGACGCCGGCGAGGTCGCTCATCTGGAACGGCCCCATCGGCATGCCGAACTCGGTGTGGACGCGGTCGATCTGCTCCGGCGTCGCGCCCTCCATCAGCAGCTTGTTCGCCTCGACCTGGCGCGGCATCAGCATGCGGTTGCCGATGAAGCCGTGCGTGACGCCCGCGACCACCGCGACCTTTCTGATCTTCTTGGCCAGCGCCATCGCGGTCGCGAGCACATCGTCCGCGGTCTTCGCCCCGCGCACGATCTCGAGCAGCTTCATGACGTTGGCGGGCGAGAAGAAGTGCATGCCGAGCACGTCCTGAGGTCGGCTGGTCGAGGCGGCGATCTCGTCGATGTCGAGGTAGCTGGTGTTCGACGCCAGGATCGCGCCGGGCTTGGCAATCTTGTCGAGCTTGCCGAAGATCTCCTTCTTGACCTCCATATTCTCGTACACCGCCTCGATGATGAGATCGCAGTCGGCGAGGTCTTCGAGGTTGAGCGTGGGCTTGAGCAGCCCCATCGCCTGCTCGGGTGCGTCGGGCTTGATCCGGCCCTTGGCCGCGGAGGCCTCGTAATTCTTGCGCATGACGCCGGTGCCGCGGTCGAGCGCCTCCTGCTGCATCTCGACGATCGTCACCGCGATTCCCGCCGACAGGAAGTTCATGCTGATCCCGCCGCCCATCGTGCCGGCGCCGATCACGCCGACGCGGTTGATCGGGCGGAGCGCAATGTCGGAGGCGATACCGTCGATCTTCGCGGCCTGGCGCTCGGCGAAGAAGATGTGGCGCTGCGCGGCGGACTGTGTGCCCGTCATCAGCTTCATGAACTGCTCGCGCTCGAACTGGAGCCCTTCGTCGAACGGCTTCTCGGTCGCGGCCACCACGCAGGCGACGCAGGCGGCAGGCGCGTCGAAGCCGCGCATCTTGCGACCGTTGGCTTGTCTGAACGCCTCAACGGCTTCCGGGTCGGGTGCGACTTCGCGGTCGCGCACGCGCGGGATCGGGCGCCTGGTCGCGATCTCGCGCGCGAAGGCGATCGCGTCGGCTTCCAGACTGTCCTCGCCGACCACCTTGTCGACAAGCCCGATCTCCGCGGCTTTCTTCGACGAGACGGGATCACCCAGCGCGATCATCTCCAGCGCCGCCTTGACGCCGACGACGCGGGGCAGCCGCTGCGTGCCGCCGGCACCGGGGAGTAGACCGAGCTTGACCTCGGGCAGGCCGACCTTGGCCGAGGGCACCGCGACGCGGTACTGGCACGCGAGTGCGACCTCGCACCCGCCGCCCAGCGCAGTGCCGTGAATCGCGGCGACGATCGGCTTGCTGCTGGCATCGATCATGTCGATCACCTCGTGCAGCCCGATCCCCTGCATCGGCTTGCCGAATTCGGTGATGTCAGCGCCCGCGAAGAAGGTGCGGCCGTCGCAGCGCAGCACCATTGCGGTGATCGAGCCGTCGGCGACGCCTTCCTTGACCCCGGCCTCAAGCCCGTTGCGCACTGCGGCGCCGAGCGCGTTGACCGGCGGCGAATCGGAAATGATGACGAGCACGTCGCCGTGGCGTTCGGTACGGACGGGGTTCTGCACGGACGAGGTCATGTGAGGCGATACTCCGAGAGGATTGGGAGAAGCCGCGACAACGCGGCGAAAAGGGGATCAGGTCAGCGCGGCGTAGATCATTGTCTTCAACTCGCGCCGGATCGGATACAGGCTCGACGGGCTCAGCTGCGTCATGAAGACCATGTTGATGCGCTCGACCGGATCGATGAAGAAGGCGGTCGAGAACATGCCGCCCCAGTAATATTCGCCGACGCTGCCCGGCATCATCGAGCGTGCGACATCGATCGTCACCGCGAAGCCGAGTCCGAACCCGGTCCCTGCGTTCTGCGTCTCGCTGAACAGCGACTTCGACATGACCGACAGGTCGGCCTTGCCGGGCAAGTGGTTGATCGCCATGAGCTCGATCGTCTTGCGCCCGAGGATGCGGGTGCCGTCCAGCACGCCGCCGTTCAGGCACATGGTGCAGAAACGGTGATAGTCGAGCGCGGTCGAGACGAGCCCGCCGCCGCCCGACACCAACCGCGGCATCCGGCTCCACGCGCTCGCCTGCCCGCGATCGTAGAGCTGGCGACCTTTCCCGGGCACGAAGGTGTAGCAGTCGGTCAGCCGGTCGATCTTCTCCTCGGGCACCGCGAAGAAGGTGTCGTGCATGCCGAGCGGCTGGAAGATCCGCTCGGCGAAGAACTGGTCGAGCGGCATGCCCGACACGCGCTGCACCACCGCGCCGAGCACGTCGGTCGCGACCGAATAGTTCCACTGCGTGCCGGGCGAGAATTCGAGCGGCAGCTTGCCCAGTTCGGCGACGAAGCCGTCGAGATCGTGGTCACCGTGCCAGCTCTCCAGCTTCAACTCGCGGTGCGCGGCGTCGATGTTTGAGCGGTTCTGGAAGCCGTAGGTGAAGCCCGCGGTGTGGCGCAGCAGGTCGACCATCCGCATCGGCTCGTCGGTGGCGCGCGTCGCGAACGGCACGCCCGCGCCGCCGCCCGCGTAGACGCCGATGTTCTTCAACTCCGGCAGCACGTGGTGGACCGGCGTGTCGAGCGCGACGCGGCCTTCCTCCACCAGCATCATGAACGCAACCGAGGTGACCGGCTTGGTCATCGAGGCGATGCGGAACAGCGAGGCCTCGGTGATCGCCGCATCCTCGCCTTCGCGTGCCGGGCCCTGCGACGACAGATGCACCACCTCACCCTCGCGCGCGACGAGCAACTGCGCGTGCGGCAGCAGGCCGGTGTCGAGGTAGCGCGCCTTCACGAAGCTATCGATCGCGGCGAGGCGTCCGGCGTCGAACCCGTGATCGGCGGGTCTGGCGTTTGTCATGTCCGCGTCCGTACCCCTGCTTCGAAGAATGATTGCTTCCTACGCCTTGAGCGTGGGGCAAATCAACTCTAACCTCATTCCCAAGCGAACCCGATGTTCAAGATTCGGGTGGCCCCGAGCAGCGGAGACGACGCGTGGCGACACAGGCGATGGCAGATGCGGGCAAGTGGCCGGCAATGACGCTGGATGCGGTGGAGCGCGCGCTATGCGCGCCGGGTGCCCGTTTCGAGATGGAGACGATCGACATATGCGGCGTGCCGACTCGCGTGTGGAAGAATGCGCCGCCGCATATGGGTGCGCTGGTGGCGCTGTCGCGCACGCATGGCGAGCGGCTGGCGACGATCTACGAGGATGAGCGCGTCAGCTACGAGGCGCAGTTCCGCGCGATCGCGGCGCTGGCCGACGTGTACCGCGCTCATGGTGTGAAGAAGGGTGACCGCGTCGCGCTGGCGATGCGCAACCTGCCCGAATGGCCCGTCGCCTTCTTCGCGGCGACCGTGATCGGTGCGATTGCGGTCCCGCTGAACGCGTGGTGGACCGGGGACGAACTGGCCTACGGGTTGAACGACTCGGGCGCGACGCTGCTGGTGTGCGATGCCGAGCGCTGGGACCGGATCGCACCACACCTGTCCGAGCTGCCCGATCTGGCGCAGGTGCTGGTCAGCCGCGCGACCGCGCCGCTGTCGCCGCCCGCCACGCGGCTGGAGGATGCGATCGGCATCCCGAACGACTGGCACGCGCTACCCGATCGCGCGCTGCCCAGCGCAGGGTTGGTCCCGGAGGATGACGCGACGATCCTCTACACCAGCGGGACTACCGGCAAGCCCAAGGGTGCGCTCGGCACGCATCGCAATTTCATGACCAACATCATGTCGACTGGCTACGCCGGTGCGCGGATGCTGCTGCGACGCGGCGACCCGATCCCCGCGCCGCTGCCGCGCGTCGGATTGACCGTCATTCCGCTGTTCCACGCGACTGCGCTGTCGGCCGGGCTGATGGGCGCAATGGCGGCGGGGCACACCAGCATCTACATGCGCAAGTTCGAGGCGCTGCGCGCGTTCGAGATCATCGAGCACGAGAAGGTCAATTCGACCGGCGGCGTGCCAACGATCGCGTGGCAGTTGCTGGAGCACCCCGACCGGCACAAATACGATCTCTCCAGCCTGGAGGCGGTCGGCTACGGCGGCGCGCCCTCCGCGCCAGAGCTGGTGCGCAAGATCGCGGGCGACCTGCGTGCGATCCCGACCAACGGCTGGGGCATGACCGAGACGACCGCGACCGTGACCACTCACGGCGCGGAGGATTACATCCACCGGCCCGAGAGCTGCGGACCGCCCGTCGCGGTCGCCGACCTGAAGATCATGGACGCGGACGGCACAACCGAGCTGCCCATCGGCGCGGTAGGCGAACTGTGGGCGCGCGGGCCGATGATCGTGAAGGGATATTGGAACAGGCCGGAGGCGACCGCGGCGACCTTCGTCGACGGCTGGGTCCGCACCGGTGACCTGGCGCGCCTGGACGAGGAGGGGTTCTGTTTTATTCTCGACCGCGCCAAGGACATGATCATTCGCGGTGGCGAGAATATCTATTCGACCGAGATCGAGAACGTTCTGTACGACCATCCGGCGGTCACCGACTGCGCGCTGATCGGGCTGCCGCACCGTATTCTGGGCGAGGAGCCCGCAGCGGTGGTTCACCTCGCGCCGGGCGCGAGCGCGACCGAGGCGGAGTTGCAGGCGTGGGTGCGCGCGCGGCTGGCGGCGTTCAAGGTGCCGGTCGCGATCCGCTTCGTACCCGAAACGCTGCCCCGGAACGCCAACGGCAAGATCCTGAAGCGCGACCTGAAGGGCTTGTTCGAGGATCGCGCCGCCGCGTAAGGAACGGCGAACGGATCGTAAGGAAAATAATCTTGGGGGTCACCGACGATTTCCTGCGCGAGCGCGGGCGGGGTTTGCTGAGCCAAGACGAGATCGCGGTGCTGGAAAGCGCGATCGATCGCGTCGAGACATTCCCGGCACGCACCGCGATCACGCGTCGCGGCGACCGCGTGCGCGAGAGCACGCTGCTGATCGAGGGGGCAATGTGCCGCTACCTCGACGCGCGCGACGGCTTTCGCCAGTTGCTCGCTTATCACGTGCCGGGCGATTTCGTGGACATGCACGGCTACACGCTCCACCGGCTCGACCACGATGTCGCGACAATCGTCGAGTCGCGCGTCGCGATGGTGCCGCACGACCGGATCGACGCGATTATGCGCGACGCGCCGCGCCTCGCAAAGATGCTGTGGCGCTCGACGCTGCTCGACGCGGCGATGCACCGCGAGTGGATCTTTCGGCTTGGACGGCTCGATGCCGCGGGGCGGATCGCGCATTTCGTGTGTGAGGTGCATGCCCGGATGGAGGCGATCGGCCGCGTCAAGGATGGCGTCTTCGCACTACCGCTGACGCAGCAGGACATCGGCGAGGCGTGCGGGCTGACCAGCGTCCACGTCAACCGCACGCTGCGCCGCCTGCGCGAGGAAAGGGTGGCCGACATCGGACGCGGCGAGGCGAGGATCGCGGAGCCGCGACAGCTCGCCCGAATTGGCGAGTTCGATGCCGATTACCTGTACCTGGACAATGGCCCCTGGGGTGACACCGACGATTGAGCGCGCGCGAGCCGCATCGGGGATATTCGCGGGCGATAAATGGCGGTACGCGTGGGGAACATGGCTGACCTTCCCGACCCCGCCGTCGTCCCGGCTGCTACCTCTACCGGCACGGCCGATCCCGCGCCCGCGGGCGTGTTCGGACTGCCTTCCGCACCGGGCGAGGACGCGCGCATCGCGCAGCGCCGCGACCGCCTGCTCGCGTCACTGACACTGACGGCCGGCGTCGGGCTGATGGTCGGATTGCCGTTCGCGCTGAAATCGGGTTCCGAGTTCTTTCTGCCCACGACGGTGGCGCTGGTGGTTTCGCTCGCGCTGATCCCGCTGCTGCAATGGCTCGAGCGGCGGCGTTTGCCGTCGCCGATCGCGGCGCTGCTGTGTGTCATCCTGTTCCTGGTAGCGGCCAATATCGCCATCGCCGCGATCGTCGTGCCCGCGACCGACTTCTTCCGCCTGCTGCCGTCGCGGATCGGGCGCATCCAGTCTAACCTGCAGCCGTTGCTCGATATCTATTCCAACCTCGAGCATTACGTGAACCGCACGCTTCGCCAGGTCGCGTCGTCGCCGGTGCGCCCGTCGCCCAGCGCCGCGGTGTCGCCGCCGAGCTCGATCGTCGAGCTCGCCGCCACCAGCGCGCCGGCGTTCATCGTGCAGGTGTTCTACGCCATTCTCGTCGCATACTTCTTCCTGAGCGGCTGGACACGGCTGCGGCAGCGGATGATCACCGAGCGGTCGAGCTTCGGCGGGGCGATGGCAACCGCGCGGGTGTTGCAGGACGTGGTCGACGACGTGTCGTCGTACTTGGGCACGATCACCGCGATCAACATCGCGCTCGGCGCGATCATCGCGACCGCGCTGTACCTGATCGGCATGCCGTTTCCGCTGATGTGGGGCGGTATCGTCGTGCTGCTGAACTACATCCCGTATTTCGGACCGGTGATCGCCGCGCTGCTGCTTGCCGTGGGTGGGTTGATGACGTTCAACGACATCTGGACCGCGCTGACTGCGCCCGCGATCATGTACGGCACCCATCTGATCGAGGCGAACGTCGTGACGCCGCTCATTGTCGGGCACCGGTTGACGATCAACCCGGTGCTGATCCTGATCTCGATCAGCTTCTGGAGCTGGGTCTGGGGCACGGCGGGGGCGCTGCTGGCGGTGCCGATCCTGATCATTGTGCAGACCGTGATCGGTGCCGCGGGTCGTCCCGACATCACCGGTTTCCTGTTCGAGCACGGCACGCTGGTGCGTGGGCGCGACCGGGAGTCGAAAAGTTACGAAGGCGATACGCGTTCCGGTTGACAGGGGGGCGGGCGCCGCCTAGCAGCCGCGCCTCACGCTTCTACAAGCGGGTGTAGCTCAGTTGGTTAGAGCGCCGGCCTGTCACGCCGGAGGTCGCGGGTTCGAGCCCCGTCACTCGCGCCATTCCCCGGTTATTCGCCGGAGCAGGAATGGCCGGAGAGGAGCGTGTTGACTTGGAGGAAGTGCCAGCCTAGTTGGCGCGCCTTCACGCTTTGCAAGCGGGTGTAGCTCAGTTGGTTAGAGCGCCGGCCTGTCACGCCGGAGGTCGCGGGTTCGAGCCCCGTCACTCGCGCCATTGCCGGCGTTTTCACAACAGCATGGGACTTGGTCAGGCCGACGCTACGCGCGCCAGCGGCCCGTCTCCATCCAGCGCAGCAGCGGCTTGAGCGGGGTGATCCAGATGATCCCGGCGACGAGGTAGAAGGCGAACTGGAGCGTCCAGTGCCACTGCCCGACCACGCCCGACAGCGACATGATGACGATCGACCAGATCGCGATCAGCGCGAGGATCGCGAGCATGCCCACGGGTTTGCGCCAGTCGGGGGTCATCGCGTGATCCATTCCTGTTCGGTGACGATGGCATCGAGGGGCGCGTCCCACGGGTCGGCATCGATGCGGGCGACCTCCTGAACGCTCCACGCCACGCCAATGCGCTTGGCGTGTGGGTATTGGGCGAAGGCGCGGTCGTAGTGGCCTGCGCCCTGTCCGATGCGGTTGAGCGCGCGGTCAAACGCGACCAGCGGGGTCAGTACGAGGTCGGGCGCGATCGGAGCGGCACCTGACGCGGGCTGGCGAAGGCGGAACGGTCCGTCGACGAGCGCTGCGTCCTCATCCCACGGCAGGAAGGTGAGCGCGGTCTGGCGATTGACGACGTGAGGCAAGGTGATGCGACACCCCGCGGTACGCGCTGCGGCGACGAGCGAGGCCGGGTCGGCTTCGCTGCCGATCGGCACATAGGCGGCAACGACCATGCCGGTGCGGAGCATGGCAACGAGCGGCGCTGGTACGGCGAGTGCGCGCGGTGCGGCGGCGACGAAGGCGTCGCGCGCGCAGCGCATCTCGGCGCGAAGCTGTTTCTTGTCGGTCATGCTGGGCGCCGAAGGGCAGGGCGGGTGGCGGGACCGCCATGGTCGTTTGCCGGTATATCCACTGACGCACGGTACGTCAGGTGGGGATCGTGTACGTCGGACCAGGATCCGGGCAGGGACAACCCCCTTTGGATGATGAATAGCCTCAGGGATAAGTCTGGCTCGTACCGGGCAGAACCCGCCGCTAAGTGACTTAGGGCTTCGCAGCCTCGTCCTCAAGGGCCGAGGCCAGGGTTTCGAGCCGTTCGGCGATGCGACCGAGCGCGACGTCCGCCGGAGTTTCGGGCGGGGGTGCCTCGCGCGCCTCGATCAGCGCGTCGGCGAGCATCAGCGCGGTGAGCAGGAAGGTGCGCTGCACGCCACCGCTGCCCGCCGCGCGCTTGGCCGCGGCCCAGCGCTCGTCGATCAGCGCACCCGCCTGCATCAGCCGCGCCTCGCCGCCGTCGCGGCACGCGACCTCGTAGGTGAGATCGCCGATCTTGAGCGTGACCATCGCCATTATTCGGCTCCCTCGCGCGCCATGACCGCGTCGAGCGCGGCGACCGCCTCCGCCATGCGCGATTTCAGCGCGGCGTGCCGTTCGGCCACGGCCTCGGCCGCGACGCGGCGGCGCGCGATCGCCGCTTCGATTCGTTCGATCGCCTGTTCGATGCGCGCGAGTGCCGGATGATCCATGACGCCAAGCGATAGGCAGGCGTCGTCGCACGGGCAAGACGCTGGTTTTCGTCTCGGCGTGCGGCGCGCCGACCGGAATACGGCCGATGCGGTTGACGCATGCCCCGCTTGCCCGGCAAAGGCCGCTGCAATTGCGAACAACCGGGTGAGGGATTGAGCGATGACGAAGGTAGCAATCAACGGGTTCGGGCGGATCGGTCGCCTGGTGGCGCGCGCGTTGCTGGAGCGGAACAGCGAGCTCGAACTCGTCACGATCAACGATCTCGCCGATGCGAAGTCGAACGCCTGGCTGTTCAGCCGCG
>NZ_CAJYVU010000138.1 GCF_913778135.1 uncultured Sphingomonas sp.
GGCACGATCAGGATGGTATAGGGCGGCAGGAAGTCGATCGGCCGCGCGCTGCCCTTCAGTGTCGCCGATAGATCGAGCATCCTCGCGACCAGCTGATTGCCGACCGGCGTCAGCGCGACCACCCGCGACAGGTCTGCATCGCGGTTCCCGCCACCCGCGCGTGCGATCCCCTCGAAGGGTGTGGTGCCGTCGCGGTAGGGAAAATTGCCGGGCTTGGCGACTTCGCCCAAGACGAAGATTTCCTGCGGCGGGGGCGGGCGGTTGTATTCGAGGATCGAAACCGACACCTCCGGACGCGCCAGCTTGGGCCGGTAAAGCGCCTGCAGCCTTACCTGCAGCTCGGATGCGGTCATCCCGCGGATCGCGACGGGGGCGAGAAGCGGCGGGCTGATCGCGCCCGACAGCTGAACGCGCTGATCGCTGTTGAGCTGCGGCGTGTAGGGAAAGTTCAGGCGGACGAGGTCGCCGGTGTGAAAGTCGCCGTCCTGGTCGAGCCGCGCTTCCACCATCCGCGACGCATTACGCGCCAGGTCGAGCGACCCCGACGTCAGCGGCACTGCGGGGGCGGGCGCGTAGCGCACCGGCCCCGCGCAGGCCGACAGCGTCACTGCCAGTGGTAGGAAAAGGGTCAAGCGCATGCGCGGGAAAACTCGTCGAAATGGCAGGAACGGATAGGTAACGGAGTGGCGTAACTTTAAGGTTAAGTGGGCGCGTAGCGCGGCAGCACCGTGTCCAGCAGGGCGGTGAAGTCGCGTGTCGAGGCGGTCACGGTGTAGTGTCCGGCGGTCTCGCGCGCGGCGGCGCGAACGCGGGCGCGAGACGCCGGGTCGCGAAGCAGCGCGTCCATGCGCGCGGCGAGCGCGGCGGGGTTGTCCGGCGCAACGAGGAAGCCGTTTCGCATGTCCTCGATGAAGGTCTCAGGCCCGCCCGCACGCGTCGCCAGCACGGGAGTGCCGAGCACCATCGCCTCGACCAGCACGTTGCCGAACCCCTCGCGGCGCGAGGACGAGACGACCAGCACCGCGCCGGCGAGCACGGGGGCAAGGTCGGCGGTATGCCCCGCGAGCCTCACACGCCCGGTCATGCCCGCCTCCACGATGCGTCGCGCCAGCCTGTCGCGCTCAGGTCCGTCGCCGTGGATCGCCAGCGTGAACGGCCTGCCCGTACGTGCAAGCAACGCGGCAGCGTCGATCAGCGTGTCGAACCCCTTGGCGCGAACGAGCCGACCGGCCGCGACGATGTGCGCGCGCCCGGGATCGAAGGCGGCGAGCGGCGGCGGTGGGTTCGCGAGCACCGGATTGCGGATGACGTGGACGCGCGTGGACGCGATCTCGTCGGCGATCGCCTGCGTCGGCACGGCGATTGCGGTGGCACGATGACGCAGCAAAGCAGTTGCGACGCGGCGTAGCAGCGGCCACTTCGCCTCGGCACCGAAGGCGGCCGGCGGCGTATGCTCAGAGGTGATCCGGGGTACCCGCGTCGGCGCGGTGAGGAGGGCGAGGTTCATCGCGCTGGTGGCGGAATAGGCGACCTCGATGCGGTTGCTGAGCAGTGCTCGCGCGATGCGCCACGGACGCGTCAATGCGCGACGGCCACCGATCGCGACGACGGGTACGTCCGCGGGCAATAGGTCGAGGAACTGGCCTTCGACACGGCCGAGCATCAGCACCGGCGCGAAGCGGGCGCGGTCGAGCGCACCGATCCAGTTGAGCACGACCCGCTCCGCGCCGCCCGCGCGAAAGTGCGGAAGCAGGAAGGCGACGCGAGCAGGCGTCACGCGCGCCGCCGACGTTTGGCGACGATCTTGCCGACAATGTCGCGCACCTGAGCGACCTCGGGCACGTGCAACGCAATGGCGGCGGCGGCGTAGACGAGCACCACCAGCGCGCCGAGCGTCGCCAGGAGCAACAGCTGGGTCCACACTGCATGCGGTGCGGGAGCGAAATGCAGCAGCGCCGCACCCGCGAGCGCGGCGATGCCTGCGCACAGGGCATTGCGTGCGAGGTCGATCGCCTGCGGGCGCATCACGAAATGGTGAAAGCGGCGCACCGCGATCACCTGCGCGACGACGAAGGTGCCCGCGGTCGCGGCTGCCGCAGCCCAGGCGATCCCGCCTGCGCCCCACAGAGGCGCGGCGAGTGCGAGCGCGCCAACGCGCATCAGCAGCCCCAGCACCGCAACGCGGGTAAGGTCGGCGAGCGGCGAGGCGTGTGGATCGGCGTAGATCGCGCTGGTGATCGCACTCGACGGCGCGAGAAAGACCTGCGCGGCGGCGTAGCCCGCGGTGCAGGCGGCCGCGGTCGCGATCGCCTCCGCACCGAAGGCGCCGTGGCCGAACAGCGCCCCGACCATCAGCGGCGCACCCAGCATCATGCCGACCGACACCGGCAATTGCGCGAACACCGAGATTCGCTGGAAACGCTGGATGCCGGCAGCGGCGGCGCGCGGGTCGGGCTGCTGCACCGCGTGGATCAGCTCGGGCGCGAGCACGGTGGCGAGGCTCGACATCACCAGTCCCGGCACCAGCGAGACGAGGCGCGAGCCATATTCGAGCGAGGCGACCGATCCGTCGGCCGCGGTCGAGGCGAAAGCGAAATCGAGCAGCGCCGTTGCCTGGAAATAGGCGTGGATGACCAGTGCGGCGACGATGCCGCCGCCGGCGCTCGGCACTGTTTTCGAGACGGCAGGTGCCGCCGCTCCGAGTACGGCATGCGGACGGACGATCGACCACGCTCCGACCAGCAGGATGACGAAGCCGACCACGCCGCTGACCAGCATCGTCCACGCCCCTGCAACGATGCCGAGCGGAGGGACCAGCAGCGCCAGCACGAGCACCAGCATCGCGCGCTGCACCAAATTGGTGCCTTCGCTGAGCAGATAGCGCCGACGTGCCTGCAGGATTGCCGCAAGGATCGAGGCGCCGACCGCGATCGGCAGCAACGGCAGCATGATCCTCATCATCTGCGCGGTGAGTACGGCCTGCGTCCCGCGAAAGCCGGGTGCGAACAGCGCGACGAGCTGTTCGGGCACCAGCATCGCCGCCGCGAGCGCGAGTGCGAACAGGCCCAGGAACCAGCCGATCCGGCGCGGTAGCAGCCTGAGCGACAGCGGCTGGCCGCGATCAACCGCTGTCATTACCGGCGGCAGCACGACCTGGCCGATCAGCTTGCGGATCGTGTCGGCGAAACCGACCGTGGTGCGCCGCGCGAGGAAGAAGGCGTCAAGCTGTCCCGACGCGCCGAAACGATTGGCGAGCAGCACCGAGACGAGGAACGACAGCCCGAAATCCAGCCCGCGGATCGCGGATACGACACCGGCCGACCGCACCAGCGTGCGCATCGAGCTGCGCGGGCGATAGGCGTCGGCTTGGACGGTCATGACGCGCTCGCCACGCGTGACGCGCGCTTGAACCCGAGCGTTCCCTCGTAGTGCGACACTCGGGTCCAGCGCTGATGAAACAGGTGAAAGTGGCGGACACGAACGCCGCACTCGCGGTAACCGAAATGCCGTTGCACCTGATACGACGCGCGATTGTCGCGGTCGATAATGCCGAACTGGCGCTCGATACTCAGTTCACCCAGCGTTCGCAGAACATAGCGACACAGGTGGAGCGCAGTGCCGCGGCTACGCTCGGCCGGCTCGACAAGCCAGCAATAATGATAGGCCTCGCCGGGGGCGACCACGTAGAACTCGCGAGAGCGCGCATCGCTGTGGTCGCTGAGCGCGAGCCAGGCGCAACCGACCGCCCGCCCATCGCGCAGGACGAAGAGACCGAGCTTACCCGCCCGGCACATGTCGGCAAACGCCGGCACGCGCGGCGCGAGCCAAGCGCCGGGCGATGGAAGCGCATCGGCGTTGCGCACGGTGACGAAGGTCAGCCCGCCGCTTAAGCCGGTCCCCGCACGCACCCATTCGCGGCGACATTCAAGCATGACGCTCTCGCTGGAACGATAAACGTGGTCGCCCCATGCCTTACGCAGCCGCGCACCCCAGCGGGAGGGGAGGCTCGCCTCAGCCACGTCGGGCACGCGCGCGACGCAGACGGCGGTAGACCGCGCGCGCGCCGAACAGGAGAAGGTGTTGCACCGGCTGGAGCACCAGCATCTGCATCGGGGGCATGACTCTGCGATGTGGAGCGAAGGCGGTCTTGAATTGGACGCGTCCGGCTTCCGCTGCGTCCGCTGGTTCGTCGTCGGGCAGGCCGGCGAGATCGTAGCCGACGCAGCCTATTGCCGCTGCCATGCGCATCGCCTGCCACAACAGCGGATAGCCCGGCGAGGCACCATCGCGGTCGAGCGTGACGAGCGACAGCCAGATCGCCTCGTCACCCTGCCGGACGAACGCGTGCGCGCCGACCGCCACGCCGTCGCGCTCGGCGAGCAGCATCGCGCCGCCCGAGCGTTCGATCAGATGCGCCTGACCCGGCGCGTCGGGCTGCCCCGTCATGTCATAGTCAGTCCGGGACGCCGCGAAGCGGTCGAGCAGGTGCTGGTAGGTGGTCAGGTCGTGCTCACCAGCGACCGGGCGAACCGTGATCCCCGCCTTTTCCGCCGCACGGAGTGCCCGGCGCGCACGCTGCTTGAAGCCAGCGAGGATCGCTGCCTCGGGCTTGTCGAGCCAGACGATCCCGCTGACGTGATGCAGCGCCTGTGCCTCGGCGGGCAGCGGCACGTAGCCGCCGTCGCGCATCGCCTCGGCCATCAGCGGCAACGGTCGGCCGCGCACGCGGGGGGCTGCCTGCACCGAGCAGCACCCCGCCTGTTTAAGCTCGCTATGTAGTGCCTGCAGCACGAGCGGAAGCGCGGCGGGATCGTGGACAACCGGGCCGCGCTGGAGCGTTGCCAGCCACGACCCGACCGCGAGCCGGGTCGAGCGGATCACGGCGGCCCCGACGATTTCTCCGCCGGCGCGGCAGATGAAGAACTGCCAGCCGCGTCGCGCGTGCCGCGGCGCGGCCGCGGGCCAGGCGCGGGTCTGCTGATAAGCACCGAACGGCGCGTCGCGCATGAAGGTGTCGAACGCCGCCGCATCATCGGCGTCGAGCACGTGGCTCAACGTTGCCGATGCGGGACGATCAAGAAGGTCCGATCCGTACATTCACCAATTCTTCGGAAGATGCGCGATAAAGCCTGCTGTATCGGGGGGCACTTGCAGAGTGGTTAAATGCTGGCGGTAAGTTCTGGCGAACCCTTCCATTTCGGATCGGATTGGTTCGACTGCTGGGCGGCGGCGTTCGGTGATATCGAAGTAATTGACGGCGTGCGGCTGGTGAATGCGCGGCGACGATTAGGTCTGCTCCGTTTGGCGATACGACGCAGCGCCACCAACCCGCACAGCGTGCATTTCGGTGTGCCGGACGACGTCCCGCTGCGTGACGATCTGCCGCAGCACCTGCTCGCGGGGGTCGCCGCGGTCGAGCTCGACTATTTGCCGCAAGGCTCGCGCCTGATCGAGGCAGCGCAAGGATGGCGTGCGCGTTACCGGACTCGGATCGCACCGCACGCGCTCGCGCCGTTGATCGATACGAGTGACAGCCATGAGGCGTGGCTGGGCGCGCGCAGCAAGCGGATCCGTCAGATGCTGCGCCGGGAGAGCGAAGCGACCACGCGGCTGGGTATGCGGTTCGCGCATGTTACAGCCGACCCGACCACCAGCGATCTTTGGCGGCGAATGCTCGCGCTCGAACAATCGGGCTGGAAGGGACGCGAGCGCTCGGCAATCCTCGACGATCCGCAGGCAACGCGCTTCTATACCGACCTGGTGCGCCGTGCCGCCGCGGCGGGCGCGTTGCAGATCGGGTTGATGTGGCTGGACGAGCGACTGGTGGCGTTCGAGTTCGGGGTTCTGGGCGGCGAACGGTTGTTCCTGTTGAAGGTAGCCTATGACGAGGCGTTCGCCGACCTCTCGCTCGGTCACGTGCTGGCAGCGCGGATGATCCGGCATTGTTTCGAGACGCCGGCGATCGCCTGCTACGACAAGATGGGCAACGGCATGACACCTGCGCCGTACAAGCTGCGTTTCGCCGACCGGTGCGACCCGCTCTACCGCGTAACCCTCTATGCGGACGGTCCGAAGGGCACGTTGCTTTACGCCTATGACGCTGCTTGCGCGCGCGCGAAGGTGTGGCGCGATAAGCGGCGACAAGCGGCGTGACGCGAAAACGAGAACGGACGCGCCGCACGCTAAGCTGGGCGGGGACGGTTGCTGCGGCAATTGTGCTCGCGGTGAGCGCTTGGCTACTGTTGCCGGCGCCGTGGCACTGGTCGTCACTGGCGCTGCTGGCGGCAGGGTTCGCGCTCGGTCATCGGCACATGGTCGCGCCAGCGGGCATTGCGGTGCTGACCTATCACTCGGTCAGCCCCGACCCGCGCTGGCTGCCGTGGTCGCGCGAGATCGCGGTTCATCCGACCACGTTCGAGCGGCACCTCGGCGTGCTGCGACACATGGGCGTCGAGATCGTCGGCAGCCGCGCGATGACCGAGCGACGCCATGCCGGCGCGCCGGTCACGCCGGGGCAGGTCGTGCTCCATTTCGACGATGGCTATCTCGACAACTTCCGCTTTGCCGCACCGCTACTGCGCGCGTTCGAGGCGCCCGCGACCTTCTTCGCCTCGCTCGATTTTGTTGATCCGGGCAGTGGCTTGCGCGTCGAGGGTCCAGTCGACGGGTACATGAACTGGGATGAACTCGCCAAAATCGAGGCACAGCCCGGGTTCGAGGTCGAGCCGCACGGCGTCGCGCACGCGCGGGTACCTGTCAGCGATCGGGTCGTCGGACGTGTCGATGCGACGAACTGGCGCGCGCATGCGTGGCTGCAATGGGACGCGACGCCGGGAGCGAAATACGACTGGTATCGCCGTGACTTGCCAACCGCGATGCCGGTGGGGAGCCCGATACCGATGTCGGGGCTTGCGCTCGCCGAGCGTGGCTACCGTGATGGCGTACGCGAAAGCGTGCAGACTCTGCATGGCCGCATCGCGGGCGACCTGTCGCTGTGCCGCGCGACATTCGAGCAGCGGTTGGGTATCTCGCCGCGATTATTCTGCTGGCCCGAGAACAAGCTGTGTGACGAGGGCCGCATCATCGCGCGCGACCTCGGCTACCGCGCGACGACCGGCGGCAGGGGGCGCAACACCGCGGACGAACCCGCCGACACGATCTCGCGCATCCACGTCAACGACCGCGCACTGGGCTTCCGCTGGTTGCCGGCTGAGGCGCTGTACCTGCGTGCGGCGGTGCGGCTGATGCAGGGCAATCATTACTGGTACTTGCTGCTCGCGCCGATGCAGGTGGTGCGCCGCATGGTTTTCGCGTTCCGACGCCGTTTCGGAGCCGATTTCGCGTGAGGCCAGCGTCCGCTAACCGTAGAACATGACGGATTGTTCATCATCGCGCCCGCACCAGCGAAGCGACGTGGCAAGAGTTGCATGACCGACACCTTTACCGAACCAGTGCCGATCGAACGACGCAAGGATCTGGCGCGGCGTGTCCGGTTCGAGTGCGACATGCGCGGGGTGCCGCTCCACCTGGAGGTGCAGCGCCGAGGTTATGCACGACATTTGAAGCCGTTGCTCGATCGGGGACTGGCGCTGCTCGCCACGATCGTGCTGTCGCCCGTGTTCCTGGCGATCGCGATCGCGATCAGGTTGGACGATCGCGGTCCCGTGTTGTTCGTGCAGGAACGGACCGGCTATCTCGGCCAGCGCTTCCGCTTGTTCAAGTTTCGCACGATGGTGGTCGACGCGGAGGCGCTGAAGGAGAAGCTGCGCGCGCGCAACGTCCACGCAGCCGACTCGCCCGACTTCAAGCTGATCGACGACCCGCGCGTGACCCGGATCGGGCGTTTCCTGCGCAAGACCAGTCTCGATGAACTGCCCAATCTGTGGAATGTGGTGAAGGGCGATATGGCGCTGGTCGGGCCGAGGCCGACCTCGTTCGCCGCGGGCACCTACCGCATGGCGCATCTGCCCCGGCTGGCGGTCAAGCCGGGGTTGACGGGATTGTGGCAGGTATCTGGGCGCGCCAATATCGATTTCGACGAGCGATCGGAACTCGACGTGCGCTACATCCGCTCGCTGTCTGCCAGGCAGGACATCGATCTGATCATGCGCACGATCAGCGCGGTCAAGCGCGGCGACGGTGCCTGCTAGCGAACATCGACGCGAACGTTGTCGAACCACGCGGTGGCAGGAACGGCGTTCGAGTTAGCGGTAATCCCGATCTGGACGCGGTCGATCGCGACCCGCGGCAACGCGGCAGCGGTTGCGCCACGCGCGGCGAGCACGTCGCGGCCGTCGAGCAGTACGCGCGTTGCGCCGCGATCATCGGCGGCAACGCGAACCTGCCATTCGACATGGTGCCAGCGATCGTTCGCGAGGGTCGGCGCGTCATCGCGGGTCCAGGCGTGCTCGATGCCAATCTTCGAGCGATCGACCCGCAATCGCCCGCGACGCAGATAGAGGCGGATACCCGGATTGCCGCCTTCGCCGCAACTCGCGCATTCGAGGTCGACGAGCTGGAGCGAGTTGAGCGGGGTGCCGGCGGGAACGCGCAGGTCGAAGGCGACGGTGATGCGACGACCCGGTCCGACCGGGCGAAGGCGCGCGACGACATCGGCCTTAGCGACTCCATCGGTCTTCGCACCCGCCTCGGCGAGCAGCGCCAGTCCTGAACGATCGGGTGCGGGTGCGGCGCGCGCGCGACCGCGGATCTGCTGCGCAATCGCCCAAGGCGACGCGGCACATCGTCCGACGCACAGCCCGCGGTCGAAATCGTCGGAGAGGGTGACGCGCTCGCCTTGCGCCGCCGACCGCTGGATCAGCGTGGTTCCGGCAATCGCCGCGGTGCCGAGCGCGAGGAAGGTGGCGAGGCGCTTCATGCCGCATCCTTCTGCGGCGTCCACTGCGCGTAGCGCCGCCCGCCGAGGAACAGCACCGTGCCCAGCGCAAGACCGGCGAGGTGAAGCATCGCGCCGGAGACGATCCGCAACGGCCCGATCAGCCGCATGCCGAGTGCGCCCGCGAGCGCGATCGATGCCGCTGCCGTCAGTCCCGCGAAGACCAGCATCCACCAGCCGCTGCCCGCAGCCGCCAATGCGCCGCTCAGAAGCCCTAATGGTAGCAGCGTGAGCGGGACCAATCGCCGCGCGACCTTGTGGAGGAAAAGCGCAGGCGCGTACCAGCCGGTTCGCCACGGGTTCATCAGCGCGCGGCGGCGCCACAGTCCGGTAAGCCCGCGCACCGTGATCCGCACGCGGCGGCGGAACTGCTGGCGCGATCCGGCGATGCTGTGCTCCCACACACGCGCATCGTTGGCGAAAGCGATACGGTGGCCGGCGGCGACCGCCGCGGTGCTGACAAAGAAATCGTCGGTCGCATCGGCGACGACATGAGGTACGAGCGCGCGGCGGATCGCGTATAATCCGCCGTCGGCGGAGATGCAGCCGAACAGGCGATCCTCCGCGACCCGCAGGCTCGACTCATAAGAGCGAAACAGGCGATCGGCCCCGGCGAAGCGCGCGGTACGACGGGTGCGCAGTGTCTCGACGCGTCCGGCGACCGCTCCAACCTCGGCATCGGCGAAGGGAGCGAGCAGCGCCGGCAATGTCTGGTCGTCGAACAACGGATCGGCGTCGGTCATAACGATCACCTCGCCGCGCGCGTGCCGCATCGCGAGGTTGAGCGCGGCTGCCTTGCCGCCACGTGGCGCGACGACGACCTCCGCGCCACGCGCCCGCGCGATCGCGACCGTGTCGTCGGTCGATCCATCGTCGGCGACGAGCAACTGCGCATCATGCGGCCAGGCAGAGAGAGCGCGGTTCACCGAGGCCAGCTTCTCGCCCAGCATCCGTTCCTCGTTGTGCGCGCAGATCAGGATGGTGACGGACGGAGCCACAATCACTTCGCCTGGTCGCTCGCGACGTCCGCGCAGCGACGCGGCGACGAGGACAAACGCGGGGTAGCCCAGGAACACCGCAAACGGCAGGATGAGCAGGATCCACGCGGCTGTCTGCATGACCCTGCGTCCTAGCCGCGTGCAGTTGAGTTTTAGCTAAGATCGGCGATCACGCACGCGCGATCCAGTCGGCGAGGGCGAGCATATCGGTCGATGCGACCTCGGCGCTCAGCGTTTCGCGCATGATATCGACAGCCCAGGCGGTCCGTTCCGGGCTGACCCCGGCGATCGCATCCTGCGGTACCCACAGGTCGTACTCGCGCATGTGCGCATCGGCGGCGGTGAACAGCACGCAAATGTCGGCGGCGACGCCGGTCAGGATCAGCCGCGACACGCCGAGCCGCGGTAGGATGGCGGGCAGGTTCGTTGCGTAAAAGCCTGAAAACTCGGGCTTGATGACGAAATAGTCGCGCTCCCCGGCGCCAGGCGCTTCGCGATTTCGCCTCCCTGCGGATTGTCGCCGGCCAGTTCCTCGATCAACTGCTCGGGGGTGGCTTGCCATTGGCCGTAATTGTCGTTGACGTAGATGACCGGCACGTCGGCGGCGCGGGCCTCTTCGCGCAGCCGTTCGACCGCGTCCGCCGCGGCATGTGCCGCTTGGACGAGCGGGCGCGCGTCCTCGAAATCGAAGCGGTTGAGCATGTCGATGATGAGCAATGCCGCCTTGTCCGTCACGCCTGCGCTCTCCTGCCTGCTGGAAAAGCACATAAGGCGCGCGGGTCGCGGGCGTGATGACGCAAGTTAGCCCCGCGTCAGGGCATGTGACGCTTGTCGAGTTTTCGCGCCAGCGTGCGCCGATGCAGACCCAGCCGACGCGCGGCCTCCGACACGTTGAAGCCGGTGTCGGCGAGTGTCTGGTGAATGTGCTCCCATTCCAGCGTCTTGATCGAGGTGGGGCGGGTGGCGAGGTCTGCCTGCGCGTCCCCCTCCGTGCGGGCGAAGGCTGCTTCGATATCGTCGGTGTTGGCGGGTTTGGTCAGGTAATTGGTCGCGCCCAGCTTGATCGCCTCTACCGCGGTGGCGATGCTGGCAAAGCCGGTCAGGACGACGATCCGGGTCGCAGGATCGCGCTGGTGGAGCCGCTCAACACAGGCGAGGCCCGAGGCGCCGGCGAGCCGCAGGTCGACGACGGCATGGTCGGGACGCAGCGTTTCGGCGACGCTATCGAGCCGTTCGGGCCCGTCGATCACCTCCACGCGGTAGCCGCGCCGCTCGAACGAGCGGGCGAGGGTGCGAGCGAACACTGCATCATCCTCGATGATGAGCAGTCGGCGAATGTCGGTGCTGCTTTCTGTCACCGCGTGGCTTCCTCATCGACCAACAGTGCGGCGAACGGCATCCGAAGCGTCACCTCCGCGCCGCCGTTCAAGAGGTTGCGCGCTTCCAGCGTTCCGCCGAGCGTGCGGAGCACATTGGTCGACAGGAACAGGCCAAGGCCCGCGCCGCGGCGATCCTTGCTGCTGTGATACGGCTTGCCGATGTTCGCCAGGATCGATGGTGGGAAGCCTTGACCATCGTCATGAACGCGGATCAGCAGCAGGTCGTCGTCGCGTTCCACGCCGACGTGGATCTGCGTCGCTCCCGCTTCCGCCGCGTTGTCGAGCAGGTTGGTGAGCGCCTGCGCCAGAGCGCGATCGGTGACGATGGTCGCATCGCGATCAAGCCGATCGTCGAGCGTGACAGTGGCCGAGCCGGTCCAGCCGCCGAGCGTGTCGCCGATGAAGCGGCGCAGGCCGGTACGGGCGGGTGCCTCGCCCGTGACCTCGCCCGCGGCGAAGAGAATACCGGCGAGGATGTGCTTGCAGCGCGCGACCTCGACCCGCATGTCCTCGACCTCGGCGGCGAGGGCGGGTTCGGCAAGGATCGCGGGCTCGCGCTGCCAGTCGCCGAGCGCGACCGACAGCGAGGCGAGCGGGGTGCCGAGTTCGTGCGCGGCCCCGCTGGCGAGCAGGCCCATGCGGACGATGTGCTCCTCCTCCACCGCGCGCTGGCGCAACCGGGCGAGGCGCGCGTCGCGGTCGCGCAGATTGTGCGCGATCCGAGTGACGAATGCGACCAGCAGCACCGCGGCGAGCGTAAAGTTGAACCACGATGCGAACAGGTAGGGCGCAGACAACCGGCTGGCGTAGAAGCCCGGCAGCGGCACCGGATGGAAGAGGATCGTCAAGGCGGCAAAAGCGAAGCTGGTGAGCGCGACCAGCAACCAGCTCGACCAGGCCTCGAGCAGCACCGCGCCGAGCACGACCTGAAGCAGGAACAGGGTGACGAACGGGTTGGTCGCGCCGCCGCTGAGGAACAGCTGCAGCGTCAGGCAGGAGACATCCACCACCAGCCCGGCGAGCAACTGAAGATTGGTGGGGGTATGCCGCCGCTCCGCGATCAGCACGAGCAGGTTGAGGACGACGAGCAGCATCGCCGTCATCAGCATCGTGTGCACCGGCAGCGCGATGCCGAGCAGGTAGCGGACCGCCAGGATCGTCGCCACCTGACCGCCGACCGCGAGCCAGCGCAGTTGCACCAGCAGCATGAAGTTGCGGCGCAGCGCGTCGTCGGGGCTAGTGTCGAGCGGGGATGCGTGGCGGAACCGGGCCACGGATCAGCCCTCGTCCTTCGTGTCGCGCAGCGCGCGAATGAGCAGAAATGCGACCAGTGCGGCGAGCCCGAACCAGGTAAGCGCGTAGACGAGGTGGTTGTTCGGGAAGCGAACGACGGTCAGCCCGCCGCGCGGCCAACTGCTGCCGTTCGCGTCGGCGTCGATGAAGTAGGGCGCGACGTTCCGCAGCCGACGCTTGGCAGCGATCGCGGCGACATCGCGTGAGTACCAGCGGTCGGCTGCCGCGTCATTGCTGCGCAGGAAACCGCCGCCTGGCTCGGTCACCCGCAGCAATCCGGTGACGCGTTGATTGTCGGTCGAGGCTGGGTGACGGCCGCGCTCACGCGTAGGTACGAAGCCGCGGTTGATGAGCACCGTCCAACCGCCATCCGTGTCGAACGGTGTGATGACCCAGTAACCGGCGCCCAGCTCGGTCGTCGCCTGCGTGTACGTGTCGGCGTCGGCGCGAAAGCGCCCGGTTACGGCGACGCGGGTGTAGGCGTCGTCCTTGCCGATCGTCGGCCACCGCGGCGGGGCAGGGGCGGCGACCGGTGCGGCGGCAAGGCGCTGCTCGACCCGCGCGATCAGGTCGAGCTTCCACGCGCGCCGCTCTACTTGCCACACACCCAGCGCGATCAGCACCGCGATGGCGATGCTGCCCGCTGCCAGCGGCAGGACGCGGACGCGCGCGAGGCTCACATCTGGTCCGACATCTCCGCCGCGGAAGCCGGGTTCATCGGCGGCATCATGTTCTGGTTCATGTGGAACATGACCCACAGCGACCCCGTCAGCGCAATCACGACGATGATGATCGTGAAGATCAGCGACATCAGCGTCCAGCCGGACTCCGACTTGCGGTTCATGTGGAGGAAGTAGATCATGTGAACGACGATCTGCACGATCGCCAACACCATGCAGATGCCCGCGACGACTGACTTGTCGCTGATCACGCCCGACATGACGAGGCCGAACGGGATCGCGGTCAGGATCACCGACAGCACGAACCCGGTGACGTAACCCTTCATCGAGCCGTGCGGCGCGCCATCATGGTCGTGGTCGCCATGCCCGTGGTGATCCTGCCCGGCGGCCTGACCCTGCGCATGGGCCTGCGGCGCGACCTCAGGTCCGGCGGCAACGGGTGCTCCTCGCGTGTTAGCGCTCATCGCAGCACTCCCAGAAGATAGACGAAGGTGAAGACGCCGATCCAGATGACGTCGAGGAAGTGCCAGAACAGCGACAGGCATTGCAGCCGGCGCATGTTGGCGTCGATCAGCCCTTTGCGCGATACCTGCACCATCAGAGTCACGAGCCAGATGATGCCGAAGGTGACGTGGAGCCCGTGCGTGCCGACGAGCGTGAAGAACGATGACAGGAACGCCGAGCGCCAAGGACCCGCGCCCTCAGCGATCAGGTTCGAGAATTCGTACAGCTCAATGCCGAGGAAGCAGAGGCCGAACACACCGGTGATCGCGAGCCAGCCGAGCGTCGCGCCCTGCTTCTTCTCATCCGCCGCCAGCATCGCGAAGCCGTAGGTGATCGAGGAGAACAGCAGCATCGCGGTGTTGACCGCGACCAGCGGCAACTCGAACAGTTCGGACGGGCGGGGCCCGCCGGCGTAGCTGCCGCCGAAGACGCCCCAGGCCGCGAACAGCATCGCGAAGATGAGGCAGTCGCTCATCAGGTAGAGCCAGAAGCCGAGCATGGTGCTCTGCCCCGGCGGATGCTCGTGCGGATCGGTGTCGTAGAACATCACCGCGTCGTGCGCGCCGGGGGGCGCGTTGGTCGTGCTGCTCATCGCTCAGGCCCCCGCGGCTGCATTGGCGAGGATGCGCGTGCGCTCCTCCTCGGTCCGCTCGACCTCATCGGCGTGGATGTGGAAGTCGCGGTCGTAGTTGAAGGTGTGGAAGATCGACACCGCCAGGATACCGGCGAAGCTCAGCGCCGATAGCCACCACATGTACCAGATCATCGACAGACCGAACGCGACCGACAGTCCGGCGAGGATTACGCCCGTGCCCGTGTTCTTTGGCATGTGGATGTCGCGGAAGCCCGTCAGCGGACGCTCGGCATTGCGGCTCTTCATGTCGTAATAAGCGTCCAGGTCGTGGATGACGGGGGTGAAGGCGAAATTATACGCCGGCGGCGGCGAGGAGGTCGCCCACTCGAGCGAGCGGCCGTCCCACGGATCGCCGGTCCAGTCGCGCAGCCGCTCCCGATCGCGGAAGCTGACGTAGATCTGGATCAGGAAAGCAGCGATGCCGACCGCGATCATGACCACGCCGACCGCCGCGATGATGAACCAGATCTGCAGGCTGGGATCGTCGAAGTGACGCAGGCGACGCGTCACGCCCATCAGGCCGAGCAGGTAGAGCGGCATGAACGCGACCCAGAAGCCGACTACCCACGACCAGAAGCTGACCTTTCCCCACCATGGATCGAGCTTGAAGCCGAAAGCCTTGGGGAACCAGTAGTTGATCGCCGCGAACGCGCCGAACAGCACACCACCGATA
Source organism: uncultured Sphingomonas sp. (assembly GCF_913778135.1). Lineage (GTDB taxonomy): Bacteria > Pseudomonadota > Alphaproteobacteria > Sphingomonadales > Sphingomonadaceae > Sphingomonas. The sequence continues at coordinate 15,058 of NZ_CAJYVU010000138.1, forward strand.
ATGACGTTGTGGAAGTGCGCGACGAGGAACAGTGAATTGTGCAGCTGGAAGTCCGCCGGCGGCACCGCGAGCAGCACGCCGGTCATGCCGCCGACCACGAAGGTCAGCATGAAAGCCACCGTCCACATCATCGGCAGTTCGAAGCGGATTCGCCCCTTGTACATCGTGAACAGCCAGTTGAAGATCTTCGCCCCCGTCGGGATCGAGATGATCATCGTGGTGATGCCGAAGAAGCTGTTGACGCTCGCACCCGACCCCATCGTGAAGAAGTGGTGGAGCCATACGAGGTAGGCGAGAATGCAGATGACCAGCAGCGCGTAGACCATCGAGGTGTAGCCGAACAAACGCTTGCCCGAGAAGGTCGAGGTCACCTCGCTGAAGACGCCGAACAGCGGCAGGATCAGGATGTACACCTCCGGGTGACCCCAGATCCAGATCATGTTCACGTACATCATCGGGTTGCCCCCGCCGGTGTTCGTGAAGAAATGCGTACCGACGTAGCGATCGAGGCTGAGCATCGCCAGCACCGCGGTCAGCACCGGGAAGGCGGCGACGATCAGCACGTTGGTGACGAGCGCCGACCAGGTGAAGATCGGCATCTTGAACATCGTCATGCCCGGCGCGCGCATCTTGACGATGGTCGCGATCAGGTTGACGCCCGACAGCAGTGTTCCGACGCCGGCTATCTGAAGCGCCCAGACGTAGTAATCGACACCGACATCGGGCGAGTAGTCGAGCCCCGAGAGCGGCGCCATCGCGAGCCAGCCAGTGCGTGCAAACTCACCGACGAACAGGCTTGCCATGACGATCACGGCACCTGCCGCGGTCATCCAGAAGCTGAAATTGTTGAGGAACGGGAAGCTCACGTCGCGCGCGCCGATCTGCAGCGGCACGACGTAGTTCATGATGCCGGTGACGAACGGCATCGCCACGAAGAAGATCATGATGACGCCGTGCGCGGTGAACACCTGATCGTAGTGGTGCGCGTTCAGGTAACCCTCGTTCGCGCCGAACGCCATCGCCTGCTGCGCGCGCATCATGATCGCGTCGGAGAAACCGCGCAGCAGCATGACGGTGCCGAGCACCATGTACATGATGCCCACCTTCTTGTGGTCGACGCTCGTGAACCACTCGGTCCACAGCCATTTCCACAATTTGAAATAGGTGATCGCGCCGACCAGCGCGACGCCGCCGAGCATCACCGCGATGAACGTGCCTAAAATGATTGGCTCGTGGATCGGGAAGCTTTCCAGCGTCAGCCGGCCAAAGATGGTCTTGAGCAAAGTGTCGGACATAGCGGTTCAGCCCTGTGCCGTGACGGTCGCGCCGGGCAGGCGGACGGGTTGCAGGCGGGTCATGTTTCGGTTGTTCTGCGCGCCGCGCTCGCTCGAGCCGTCGGCCTGGCCACGCGGTGCGGTGAGGTGCGGCGCCGAGCCCTTCTCGTTCGTGTCCTTCCGCAGAGCCCCCTTCGGAGCATCGACCGGCGGACGGTCGTTGACGGGCGCGTGGGTGCCGGGTTCGGCCATGTCGTGCGACATGACGTCGCTCATGCACGGGATCCCAGGCTTGACGCACATCTGCGTGATGCGGCGGAACAGGTCGGCGTTGACGCCGCCGAACCGCATCGGTTGCACGTTCTCACTCGGCTGCTCCAGCTTCAGGTAGGTCGCATCGTTCAGCCGCGCCTGCGCCGCCCGGGTCTGCGACACCCAGCGTGAAAAGCCGCCGTCATCGACCGCATAGGTCCAGAAGGTCATGCCCGAGAAGCCGGCGCCGCTGTAATTGGCGGAGCGCCCCTCGTAACGGCCGGGCTTGTTGAGGACGGCGTGGAGCTTCGTCTCCATGCCCGGCATAGTGTAGATCATGCCCGCCATCGACGGTACCCAGAAGGTGTTCATGACCGAGGAAGAGGTCATGCGGAAACGGACCTGCCGATTGGTCGGAAGCACCAGCTGGTTAACCGTCGCGATGCCTTGCTCCGGATAGATGAACAGCCATTTCCAGTCGAGCGCCACGACTTGCACCTCAAGCGGCTGGTCGTTGGCGGCGAGCGGCTTGCCGGGTGCCAGGCGGCCGAGCGGACGATAAGGGTCGAGGAGGTGGGTCGACACCCATGTGAGCGCGCCGAGCGAAATGACGATCATCAGCGGCGCGGCCCAGATCACCAGTTCGAGACCGGTGGAGTGATCCCAGTTCGGCGCGTATTCGGCATCCTTGTTCGCAGCGCGATACTTCCACGCGAACAGCACGGTCAGCACCATCACGGGGATGATGATCAACAGCATCAACGCAGTCGACCAGAGGATCAGATGCGACTGCTGCCGCGCAACATCGCCCGCGGGATCGAGCACCACCATGTCGCATCCCGACAGCATCGCCGCCGCGCCGATCGCGAGCAGGGGGGCGAGCCGGGTGGCGCGCCGGTGCGAGGGGAACCGGTTCTTCATCACGATCGAGCTAGGCTCCGTTGTGCGGCTGCGAAATAGGACAATTTGTCCTATCCCGCGCCGCTGCGATGGAACCTAAAGCGTCCAGCTAGCTTCGGAGTTTCATACCTATGGCACAGTCGATCGCTTCGTCCGCGCCGCTCGAGCGCGATGCCCGCATCCTGCACGCGCAGGATGAGCATGGCGTCAACCCGGGCGAGATCGCCATCGGCGTCATTATCGGCCGGACGAGCGAGTTCTTCGACTTCTTCGTTTACGCGATCGCCTCCGTGCTGGTGTTCCCGCAGATCGTCTTTCCGCAGCTCGACCGCGTGTCGGGTACCTTGTGGTCGTTCGGGCTGTTCGCTCTCGCCTTCATCGCGCGGCCGATCGGCACGCAGGTGTTCATGAAGGTAGACCGTGAACTTGGCCGCGGGACGAAGCTGACGATCGCGCTGTTCTTACTCGGCACCTCCACGGTCGCGATGGCGTTCCTGCCCGGCTACGCCTCGGTCGGCATCTTCTCGCCGCTGCTGCTGGCGTTGTTCCGTATCGGGCAGGGGCTGGCACTGGGTGGTGCGTGGGATGGCCTGGCCTCGCTGCTCGCGCTGAATGCGCCCGACAAGAAGCGCGGCTGGTGGGCGATGGTGCCGCAGATCGGCGCGCCGCTCGGCCTGATCGTCGCGGCGGGCCTGTTCGCCTTCGCCCTCGGTACGTTGTCGCCCGAGGATTTTCTTTCGTGGGGCTGGCGCTACCCCTTCTTCGTCGCATTCGCGCTGAACGTCGTGGCGCTGTTCGCGCGGCTTCGCATCGTCGTGACGCCGGAATACACCGACATGTTCAAGACGCGCGAGTTGACGCCGTCGCGCGTCACCGCGACGCTGAAGGCGCAGTGGCGCAACATCATCATCGGCGCGTTTGCCCCGCTCGCCAGCTTCGCCTTGTTCCACATGGTGACGGTGTTCCCGCTCTCGTGGGTGGCGCTTAACACCAGCGAGAACATCACGCGCTTTCTGCTGATCGAGATGTTCGGCGCGACTGTGTGCGTCGGCGCGATCGTCGCGTCGGGGCTGCTCGCCGACCGCATCGGGCGGCGGTCGCTGCTCGGTTACACTGCCGCTGCGATTGCGGTGTTCAGCGGTTTCGCGCCGCAGTTGCTCGACGCAGGCTATGTCGGCGAGGCGGTGTTCATGGTCAGCGGCTTCATCCTGCTGGGCTTGTCCTTCGGTCAGTCGTCGGGCGCGGTGACGAGCAATTTCCCCAAGCGCGCGCGCTACACCGGGGCGGCGCTGACGTCCGATCTGGCATGGTTGTTCGGCGCAGGCTTCGCGCCGCTCGCCGCGCTGGTGCTGGCGGAGGAGTTCGGGCTGGTGGCGGCGGGTACCTACCTGCTGTCGGGCGCGGTGGGTACGCTGGTCGCGCTTGGTCTCAACAAGGAGCTTGCACGCCGCCTCGACTGATTGGTCGAGATTGCCTGCATCGCTGGCGCAAGTTCCGCGCGGGTGGCATGGTTGCTCATGAATAAAGGGCGACCATGTGAGCATAATTATAATCAAAGCGCTGGTCCGTATGAGGTCGCCCCGTCAGGCGGCCTCAACGATCGTCGGCGGCTAGCGTGAGCCACGACCGCGGCCATCGGCTTCGATCAATCCTTGGCGGGTCGGCGGGCAATCTCGTCGAATGGTACGATTGGTACGCCTATTCGTCGTTCACGCTCTATTTCGCCGGGCAGTTCTTTCCGGCGGCCGATCGGACCACGCAGCTGCTGAACACCGCGATCATCTTCGCGGTCGGGTTCGTCATGCGGCCGGTTGGTGGATGGGTGATGGGCATTTACGCCGACCGTCGCGGGCGAAAGGCGGGGCTGACATTGTCGGTGACGCTGATGTGCGCGGGCTCGCTGCTGATAGCGGTGACGCCGACCTATGCGTCGATCGGCTGGCTTGCGCCCGCGATCCTCACGATTGCGCGGCTGATGCAAGGGTTGTCGGTCGGCGGCGAATATGGCGCGAGCGCAACGTACCTGTCCGAAATGGCAGGGCGTGAACGTCGCGGTTTTTTCTCCAGTTTTCAATATGTCACGCTGATCGCGGGACAGCTGACCGCGTTGTGCGTGCTCCTGCTGCTCCAGGCGGTCATGAGCGAAGCGGCGCTGGAGGCGTGGGGCTGGCGCATCCCCTTCGCGATCGGTGGTGTGCTGGCCGTGGGAGTGTTCTGGTTGCGTCGCAGGTTGGCCGAGACCGAAAGCTTCGAGAATGCGAGAAAGGCGGGCGCCGGTCGATCAGGGTTGCTGGCCCTGCTGCGCCAGCATCCGCGCGAGTTCGTGACGGTGCTGCTGCTGACCGCTGGCGGAACGCTCGCCTTCTACGCCTACTCGATCTACATGCAAAAGTTCCTCGCCAACTCGGCTGGCTTCTCACGCCAGACCGCGACCTGGATCAGCGCGGGGACGCTGTTCGTCTTCATGTGCCTGCAACCGCTCGCCGGCGCGCTGTCCGATCGGATCGGGCGCAAGCCGTTGATGGTCGGCTTCGGCATCGCGGGTGTGGTGTTCACCTGGCCGATCTTCTGGGCGTTGCACCACACCGGCAGCGCGGCGGCGGCGTTCGGCATCGTATTGTTCGCGCTCGTGATCGTGACCGGCTACACCTCGATCAACGCGGTGGTGAAGGCGGAGTTGTTCCCCGCACACATACGCGCGCTGGGAGTCGCGTTCCCGTACGCGGTGGCGAACGCGCTGTTCGGCGGAACGGCGGAGGCGGTTGCGCTGAAGTTCAAGCAGGCCGGGTGGGAGCAGGGTTTCTACTGGTATCTGACGGCGATGATCGCGGTGTCGCTCGTCACCTATCTCCGAATGCCCGACACGCGCACGACGAGCCGCATTATCGAGGACTGAGCGCGGGAACGGCGCGCGCCGCGTCGGCCGGATCGATGCCGGGTCGTGCGCCGGCCGGGATCACTTCGTCGCCGCGCATCGCGCGCCCTGCGCGCTGGATCGCCGTCACCAGCCGCGGGTAGATGCCGCACGGACAGATGTTGGTGATCGCGGCCCTGATCTCCTCCTCGCTCGCAAGCGTGTTGCGCTTGAGCAGCGCGGCCGCCGCCATGACGATGCCGGGAATGCAGAAGCCGCATTGTGTCACGTTCTCCGCCAGGAGCGCCAGCTGGACCGGGTGATCGCGTTCGCGTGCGAGCCCTTCGATCGTGGTCACGAACGCCCCCTCGCAGCGCGAGAGCGGGGTCTGGCACGAACGGACCGCGCGACCGTCCACGTCGACCGTGCACGCGCCGCAGCTACCCGTCCCGCAGCCATATTTCGCGCCGGTCAGGTTCGAGCCATCGCGCAGCGCCCACAGCAGCGGCGTATCCGCGACCATCAGATACTCGACCGGTTCGTTGTTCACGGTTAGACGCGTCATGGACGGTGTCATAGCGCATGTCGCGGGCTGACAACTGCTTTGTTGGGACAAGAGGGGCGACGCGTCACGGGCGCGATCGGTGAGGGGAGTGACGGGCGTATGCAGGCAATGAATTCGGCTCCGGCGGCGAGCGGGGATGCGAGCCATGGGTATGACGCGCCGGATCTGCGCATCTTCGTCTTCGCGCTGTTCTTCATTTTCGGCGGCATCACCAGCCTGAATGACATCATCATTCCGAAGCTGAAGGAGCTGTTCACGCTCACCCACGCCTCGGCGATGCTGGTACAGACGGCATTCTTCTTCGCCTACGCACTGTTCTCATTGCCCGCCGCAGGGATCGTGCGGCGGTTCGGATACATGCGGACCGCCTCGATCGGACTGTTGACGATGACGGCAGGGTGCCTGCTGTTCATCCCGGCATCGGCCAATGCGGCGTTCGGGCTGTTCCTCGTCGCGCTGTTCGTGCTGGGCGCCGGCATCACCATCGTGCAGGTGGTTGCCAACCCGCTAATCTCGCTGCTCGGCAAGCCGCAGAGCGCGTCGAGCCGGCTGACCTTCGCGCAAGGGTTTAATTCGCTCGGCACCACGCTTTTCCCGCTGGCGGGATCGGCGCTGATCCTCGGCGGGCTCGCCAACCAGAGCGCGTCGACGCTGACCGGCGCGGCGCTCGACGCCTATCGCGCAGAGAGTTCGCGCACGATCGTTCACACTTATCTGGGGCTCGCCGTCGCACTGCTGGTGATCGCCGCCGTCGTGTGGACGCGCCGCAACCGGTTGAACGAGGAGCAGGAGGAGGCAGGCAGCATCTTCCACGCCCTGACGCTGCTGAAGCGTCCGCGTTTCGCCTGGGGCGTGGCCTGCATCTTCCTCTACGTCGGCGCCGAGGTTTCGATCGGCTCGCTGATAGTCAATTACCTGATGCAGCCGAGTGTTTGGGGTGTCGCCGACAAGGTCGCGGGCGATCACGTGCCGTTCTACTGGGGCGGGGCGCTCGTCGGCCGCTTCATCGGCGCGTGGGTGCTGACCAAGGTGTCGCCGGGCAAGGTGCTGGCGGCGGTGGCGGCAGGCGCGATCACGCTGATCCTGATCTCCGCCAACGCGCAGGGCGCGATCGCGGGCTGGTCGCTGCTGGCGATCGGGCTGGTCAATTCGAT
>NZ_CAJYVU010000139.1 GCF_913778135.1 uncultured Sphingomonas sp.
GGGCGCTCGACTACCGACATAGGTGGAAAGGGCGATGCCTGTTCGGGCAGCGCCCGACAGGAGTAAGTAACCGATGCCTTCTTTCGCCAGCGCTCTCGAGACCACGCTGCACAAGGCGCTCGAGGCCGCGTCCTCGCGTCGCCACGAATATGCGACGCTGGAGCACCTTCTGCTCGCACTGATCGACGACGAGCACGCCAGCCAGGTGATGGCCGCTTGCGGGGTCGACACGGGTGAGCTGAAGACCACCGTCGCGCACTACCTCGACACCGAACTCGGCGCGTTGAAGGTCGACGCCGCGACTGATCCGTCGCCCACCAGCGGTTTTCAGCGCGTCGTCCAGCGCGCGATCCTCCACGTCCAGTCGTCGGGCCGCGACGAGGTGACGGGCGCCAACGTGCTCGTCGCATTGTTCAGCGAGCGCGAGAGCTACGCGGTCTATTTCCTCCAGCAGCAGGACATGAGCCGGCTGGATGCGGTCAGCTACATCAGCCACGGCGTTGGCAAGGGCAACGCCACCCCGGAGGCGACCAGCGTGAAGGGTGCGGAGGAAGAAAAGAAGGAAAAGGCCGAGGGCGGGAAGAAGGGCGAGAGCGCGCTCAAGCAGTTCACCGTCGACCTAAACGAGAAGGCGAAGACCGGCAAGGTCGACCCGCTGATCGGGCGTTCGGCCGAGGTCGACCGCACGGTGCAGATCCTGTGCCGCCGTTCCAAGAACAACCCGCTCTACGTCGGTGATCCGGGTGTCGGAAAGACTGCGATCGCGGAAGGCTTGGCGCGCAAGATCGTCGAGGGCGACGTGCCCGAGGTGTTGCTGCCCGCGGTGATCTACTCGCTCGACATGGGCGCGCTGCTCGCGGGGACGCGCTACCGCGGCGATTTCGAGGAGCGGTTGAAGGCGGTCGTCAACGAGCTGGAGAAGATGCCCGACGCGGTGCTCTTCATCGACGAGATCCATACGGTTATCGGCGCGGGGGCGACATCGGGCGGAGCCATGGACGCATCGAACCTGCTCAAGCCCGCATTGTCGGGCGGCACGATCCGCTGCATCGGCTCGACCACCTACAAGGAGTTCCGCAACCACTTCGAGAAGGACCGCGCGCTGCTGCGCCGGTTCCAGAAGATCGACGTCAACGAGCCGTCGGTCGAGGATACGATCAAGATCCTCGCCGGGCTGCGTTCGGCATTCGAGACGCATCACTCGGTCAAGTACACGCCCGAGGCGATCAAGTCGGCGGTGGAGCTGTCCGCGCGCTACATCAACGACCGCAAGCTGCCCGACAAGGCGATCGACGTGATCGACGAGGTCGGCGCGATGCAGATGCTGGTGGCGCCGAACAAGCGCAAGAAGACGATCACCGCCAAGGAGATCGAGCAGGTCATCGCCACGATGGCGCGCATCCCGCCGAAGTCGGTGTCGACCGACGACAAGAAGGTGCTCGAGCATCTCGAAACCGACCTGAAGCGCGTCGTGTTCGGGCAGAATGCCGCGATCGAGAAGCTGTCGTCGGCGATCAAGCTGGCGCGCGCGGGCCTGCGCGAGCCGGAGAAGCCGATCGGCAACTATCTGTTCTCGGGTCCAACGGGCGTCGGCAAGACCGAGGTGGCGAAGCAGCTGGCGACGATCCTGGGCATTCCGCTCCAGCGGTTCGACATGTCGGAGTATATGGAGCGGCACTCGGTCAGCCGGCTGATCGGTGCGCCTCCGGGCTATGTCGGGTTCGACCAGGGCGGTCTCCTTACCGACGCGGTCGATCAGAACCCGCACTGCGTGCTACTGCTCGACGAGATCGAGAAGGCGCACCCCGACCTGTTCAACATCCTGTTGCAGGTGATGGACAACGGGCGTCTGACCGATCAGCACGGCAAGACGGTCGATTTCCGCAACACGATCCTGATCATGACGACCAATGCGGGCGCCAGCGACATGGCGCGCGAGACGGTCGGCTTCGGTAATCTTACCCGCGAGGGTGAGGACGAGCAGGCGGTGCAGCGGATGTTCACGCCCGAGTTCCGCAACCGATTGGATGCGGTGGTGCCGTTCGGTTACCTGCCGCCCGAGGTGGTCGCGCGCGTGGTAGACAAGTTCATCCTCCAGCTGGAACTGCAGCTCGCCGACCGCGACGTCCACATCAAGCTGGATGACGAGGCGAAGACGTGGCTGACGACGAAGGGGTATGACAAGCTTTACGGCGCGCGCCCGATGGGCCGGTTGATCCAGGAGAAGATCAAGCAGCCGCTCGCCGAGGAACTGTTGTTCGGCAAGCTGGTCCACGGCGGCGAGGTCACGGTTAAGCTCAAGGACAATGCGCTTGCCTTCACGATCGAGCCGGCGGCGCCCAAGCCCAAGAAGAAGGGCGGCAAGGCGGCGACCGTCAAGGCGTGAACCGCGACTAGCGATGAGTGACATGGACTCCGGCCGGGTGACTGGCCGGGGTTTTGTTTTGCGGGTGGTCCCTCGCTGCCGTCGTGCCGCCGAGTAGGAGGGGCGGGGGCCTACCGACAACGATCGGGGTAGGTAGGGGCGAGAGTTGCCCGGCAGATCAGCCGGTGAGCGCCTCGGTGAAGTGGCGGCGACATAGCGCGACGTAGCGGTCGTTGCCGCCGATCTCGGTCTGCTGCCCCTGCGCGATCGGGCTTCCGGAGCTGTCGACGCGCAGGTTCATCGTCGCCTTGCGCCCGCAGGCGCAGACCGACTTGATCTCGACGAGCGAGTCGGCGAGCGCGAGCAGGCGCGCCGAGCCGGGAAAGAGCTGTCCCTGAAAGTCGGTGCGCAGGCCATAGGCGAGCACCGGCACGCCGAGCGTGTCGGCGAGCCAGGCGAGCTGGTCGACCTGCGCGTCTGTGAGGAACTGCGCCTCGTCGACCAATACGCAGGCGATGGGTGTGTGGGCGTGCTGCGCCGCCACCTGCGCGGCGATGTCGGTCGAGGTGTCGAACGGTGTCGCGGGCGCGGAGAGGCCAATGCGCGAGGTGATCGTGCCCGCGGCGAAGCGGTCGTCGATCGCGGCGGTGAACAGCATCGTCGCCATGCCCCGCTCGCGGTAGTTGAAGTCGGCCTGGAGCAGATTGGTCGACTTGCCCGCGTTCATGCTAGCGTAGTAAAAATAGAGCTTGGCCACGGCGTGCAGCTTATTCGTCGTCGTTCAGGTCGCGCGCAACCTCTGGACGGCGCAGCAGCGCGTCGATGTGACTGCCCTCGTCGAAGCTCTCATCCGCCAAGAACTTGAGTTTGGCGGCGTATTTGTTCTGCACGCGGTGCGCGACCTCGCGCTGAAGATAGGCGGTGTTGGTGCGCAGCGCCTTCAGCACCGCCTCCTCGTCGAGGCCGAGCAGCGGCTTCACGAACACGGTCGCGTGGCGAAGGTCCGGCGACATGCGTACTTCGGTTACGCTGACCATGTGCTTTGCCAGCGTCTCGTCATGCACGTCGCCGCGTTGCAGGATCTCCGACAGGACGTGGCGGACCTGCTCGCCGACGCGCAGCGTGCGGACGGATTTCTCGGGCTTGTCGTCGTTCTTCATTTCACACTCTTCATCGCCACGAGCACAGCTTCACCGAGCTGCCGCGTGTTCCGAAACCCGCCATTAGCATTACGCAGGTCAACGCCAAGTGTCGCCGCGAGCATACGGAGCGCCGGCATCGCGGTCGCGAGTTCCACGTCGTCGTCCAGCACTCGCACGGTCCCGCTGTCATCTTGGCGAACCATCCAGCGGTCATGAGCGGCCTCGGCGAGGATCGCCTGATCGTCCACGTTGCGCACGGGGGGTACGCGGAGGTCGGATCGGGAAATCGACTTCGCCGTTCGCAAGGTATCGCAGATGATGATCGAAGTCGGCACGGAGCACGGCGTAGCCGCGCTGGTTGACCGCACCCGCGGATCAGCATGGCGGCGTAGAGCTCACCAATGCGTCCGGTCAGGTGCCGAAGCTCGGCAAGCGGTGCGCCCCAGTCGAGTTCCTTTTCGAGCCAGCCGAGCGCCTCGCCGAGCGAGCGGATGATCTGTGTCTGTGACAGCATCCGCCCGCTCGGGCGCGCTTACAGCGTGCGTTCGCGCAGTTCGACCTCGTAGGTTTCCAGATAGTCGCCCGCCTTGATGTCGGTAAAGTTCTGCGTGAACGTGACACCGCACTCCAGACCGGCGCGAACCTCGGGCACGTCGTCCTTGAAGCGACGAAGCGACGCGATCTCGCCCTGGTAGATGATGACATCCTGGCGCGTGATGCGCGCCTTGAGCGACTTGCGGATGACACCGTCGGTAACGAGCAGACCCGCCGCGCGACCGTGCTTGCCGGCCGAGAAGACCTCGCGAATCTCGGCGCGGCCGACGACGGTCTCGAACGCCTCCGGTCCGAGTTCGCCCGCCATGCCGGCGCGGATCTCGTCGATCAGGTCGTAGATGACGTCGTAATATTTCAACGCCACCTTCTGCCGCTCGGCGATCTCGCGTGCCTTGGCGTTCGCGCGGACGTTGAAGCCGATGATCGGCGCGCCCGACGCGCCCGCGAGCGTCACGTCGCTCTCGGTGATGCCACCGACACCCGAGTGCAGCACGCGCGCACGGATGAGATCGGTCGAGATCTTGTTGATCGACGCGACGATCGCCTCGACCGTTCCCTGCGTGTCCGCCTTGACGACGAGCGGATACTCGATCGCCTTGTTGGCGGCGAGCGCGGAGAACATGCTCTCCAGGCTCGCAGGCGCAGTAGTGGTGCGCTTCTGCGTCAGCACGCCTTGGCGGTATTCCGCCACTTCGCGCGCGCGCTGCTCGTTCTCGACCACCTGCAACTGGTCGCCCGCCGACGGCGTGCCGGTAATGCCGAGCACCTCGACCGGCATCGAGGGACCGGCATTCTTCAGCTGGCGACCCTTGTCGTCAACGATCGCACGAACCTTGCCGCTCTCTGCGCCGACGACGAACACGTCGCCGACCTTGAGCGTGCCGCGCGTGACGAGCACGGTCGCGACCGGACCGCGGCCCTTGTCGAGCTTCGCCTCGACCACGCTGCCCTCAGCGTCGCGGTCGGGATTGGCGCGCAGCTCAAGCAGCTCGGCCTGGAGCTGGATCTTGGCGATCAGCTCATCGAGCCCGGTCTTCTTGAGCGCGGAGACTTCGACGTCCTGCGTCTCGCCGCCCATCGCCTCGACCTGGATGTCGTGTTCGAGCAGACGCTCGCGCACGCGCTGCGGGTTGGCGTCGTGCTTGTCGACCTTGTTGATCGCCACGATCATCGGCTTTCCCGCCGCCTTGGTGTGGTTGATCGCCTCGATCGTCTGCGGCATCAGCCCGTCGTCGGCCGCGACCACCAACACGACGATGTCGGTGACATCGGCGCCGCGCGCACGCATGGCGGTGAACGCCTCATGACCCGGCGTGTCGAGGAAGGTGACCTTCGACTTGTCCTTGAGCGTCACCTGATACGCGCCGATGTGCTGCGTGATGCCGCCGGCCTCGCCGCGCACCACATCGGTGCCGCGCAGCGCGTCGAGCAGGCTTGTCTTGCCGTGGTCGACGTGGCCCATGATCGTGACCACCGGCGGACGCGGCTGCAGATCACCTTCCGCATCGGGCGCGGTGTCGAGCGCGAGGTCGATGTCGCTGTCGGACACGCGGACGATGTTGTGGCCGAATTCGGTCACCAGCAGCTCGGCGGTGTCCTGATCGATCGACTGCGTCATCGTGACGGGCATGCCCATCTTGAACAGCGCCTTCACGAGATCAGCACCACGCTCCGCCATGCGGTTGGCGAGCTCCTGCACCGTGATGACCTCGGGCACCTGCACGTCGCGGACCTGCTTGGCCTGCGGCTCGCGCGGGCCGCCGAAGCCACGCTTTTCCTTCTCGCGTGCACGCTTCAACGCGGCGAGGCTGCGCGCGCGGGCGCCGTCCTCGTTCAACGCGCGGGTGACGGTCAGCTTGCCGCCGCGACGCTCGTCCGACTTGCGGTCGCGCTGCTGCGGACGGGCCGCGGTCGCACCGCGCGCCGCCATCGTGCCCGCGGGCATCGCGCGCGGCGTGTTGACGCCGCCGCCCGACGCGGGCTGCGACGGCGTGGCGGCAGCCGCCGGCTTCGGCTCGGGCTTGGGCTGCGGCTTGGGAATGTCGGGACGCGCGACCGGCGAGAAACGACGCGGCGCGGGCATCGACGGATCGCGACCGAGCTCGATCGTCGGACGCGGCGCGGGTGCGGGCGTCGGAGCAGGTGCGGGGGTAGGCGCAGGCGTCGGCGCAGGAACGGGTGCTGCCGCCTCGACCGGAGCGGGTGTGGGCGTCGCCTCAGCGGCCGGAGCCGGGGTCGGCTCGGGTGCGGGTTCGGGCGCCGGCCGCGTTTCACGCACGACCGGGCGGAAGCCGCGCGCGCCCATCGGCGTCGCGACAGTCGGCGCAGGCGCTGCCTCGGGAGCAGGCGCGGGTGCGGGAGCAGGGGTCGGCTCGGGCTCGGGAGCAGGGGCGGGCGGGGCAGCCTGCGCTTCCGCCTCGGCACGGCGCTTCTCTTCGGCGCGCAAGCGCTCGGCCTCGGCGGCGTGCTGACGCTCGCTGTCCTGGCGGCGGCGCGTTTCCTCCAGCGCGTGCATGCGCTGTTCCTCGGCCTCGCGCAGCAGACGCGACTGGCGCTCCTGCGCGGTCTCGTTGCTGACCGGCGCGCGCGGCGGTGCGGCCTGCGGCTGCGGTGCAGCAGGCGCGGGTGCCGGCGTCGGCTCGGGCGCCGGGGTCTGCTCGGCCGCACCCTGCGGACCGAGCACGCGGCGACGCTTCACCTCGACCACTACCGTATTGCTACGGCCGTGGCTGAAGCTCTGCTTCACCTTGCCGGTCTCGACCGTGCGCTTCAGCCCCAGGGGCGCGCGCATTCCGAGTTTCGGCTTGTCGTTGTCGGTCTCGCTCACTCAAATTCCTCGTTCATCGTCACGGCCGTAGGCGCCAGGTTCGAGGCAAGCTCGGGACCGGGCGCCGATGCGCCTTGCGAGGCCGTTTCGCAAGGTGCCGGGATAGGATCAGGGCCGATAAAGTGCAGCCAGCGACCGAGCGCTTCGCCCAGTCGATCGGCCGCCGTGCGGTCGGTGACGCCGATATGTACCACATTTTCGCGGCCCAGCGCCAACGACAATATGGGGCGCGCGACGGGAAGAACCAGACCCTTAAGGTCGCTTCCCTCACGATCGGAGCCGACGCGCCATGCCTGCGCGAGCTTGCGCGCGCCGTCCTCGCCCGCGTCGGCGGCATGATAAAGCGCACGAAGTTGCCCGCCACGCGCCGCATTCTCGATCCGCTCCGCGCCGGTCAGCAGGTGGCCTGCACGTGCCTCAAGCCCCAAGCGGTCGAGTGCGTTCTTCTCCAGTGCGGTCGCGATCTGCTGCGGCAGCGTGTCGGAAACCTGCACGTCGTTCGACTTGAATGCGCGGGCGAGCGCGCCGCGAAGACGGCCCTTGGCATAGGCCTGTTCGAGTTCGCCACGCGTCACCCCGATCCAGGCACCGCGACCCGGCGCCTTCGCGCGCACGTCGGGGTAGACCAGATTGTCGGGGCCGAGCACCAGCCGCACCAGCGCGTGCTGCAGCGCACGATCGCGGGTCAGGATGCAGGAGCGGGTGGGCCCGCTTATCGCCTCATGGTCGGGGTTCCGCATGCGCGTCTCCCTTGGCGATGGTCGACGGGGCTGGCGAGTCGCGATCGGCGATCAGCTGCCCGCCCGCACCGTAATTTTCCGTGCTGACTTCCTCGATCACGACCTGCACCGCGGCCGGGTTCTTGCCCAGCCGCGTGACCAGCGAGGATGTGACATCAGCCACGATCCCCGCTTTCTGATCGCGGGTCGCACTGCCCGCCAGTCGGATCGACACGAACGGCATCAGTCGCGCGCAGCCTCTTCGGCTTCGGGCTCGGCGTTCTCGCTCGCGGATGCCGGCTCGTCCTCGAACCAGTGCGCGCGCGCGGCCATGATCATCTCGTTGCCCTGCTCCTCGGAGAGGCCATAGGCACCGAGCACGCCGCCCTTGTGCTCCGGACGCTTGGGCGCGTCGTCGTTGCGGCGGCGCGGCTCCTGGCGCTTCTTCTCGATCAGCTCGTCGGTGGCGAGGTCGGCGAGATCGTCGAGCGTCTTGATGCCCGCCTTGCCGAGCGTGACGAGCATCGCTTCGGTCATATAGGGCAGCTCGGCGAGCGCGTCCTCGACACCGAGCGCACGGCGCTCCTCACGCTGCGCGGTCTCGCGCCGCTCCAGCGCTTCCTGCGCGCGGCTCTGCAGCTCCTGCGCGAGATCCTCGTCGAAGCCTTCGATGCCCGCCAGCTCGTCGAGCTCGACATAGGCGACTTCCTCGAGCTCGCTGAACCCTTCGGCGACGAGCAGCTGCGCAAGCGTTTCATCGACGTCGAGCTCGTTCTGGAACGTGTCGCTGTTCTTGACGAACTCGGCCTGACGCTTCTCGCTCGAGTCGGTTTCGGTCAGGATGTCGATCGCCTTGGCGGTCAGCTGCGAGGCGAGGCGGACGTTCTGGCCGCGGCGACCGATCGCGAGGGAAAGCTGATCGTCGGGCACGACCACCTCGATCCGGTCGTCTTCCTCGTCGATCAGCACGCGCGCGACATTCGCCGGCTGAAGCGCGTTGACGACGAAGGTAGCGGTGTCGGGCGACCAGGGAATGATGTCGATCTTCTCGCCCTGCATCTCCTGCACGACCGCCTGGACGCGGCTGCCCTTCATGCCGACGCAGGCGCCGACGGGATCGATCGAGGAATCGTGAGAGATGACGCCGATCTTCGCGCGGCTGCCCGGGTCGCGGGCCGCGGCCTTGATCTCGATGATGCCGTCGTAGATTTCGGGCACTTCCTGCGCGAACAGCTTCTTCATGAAATCGGGGTGCGCGCGTGACAGGAAAATCTGCGGCCCGCGGTTCTCACGCACGACCTTCAGGATCAGCGAGCGGATGCGGTCGTTGACGCGCACCACCTCGCGCGGGATCTGCGCGTCACGGCGGATCACGCCCACGGCGCGGCCGAGGTCGACGACGATGTGGCCGAACTCAACGCGTTTAACGACGCCGGTGATGATCTCACCCGCGCGGTCCTTGAACTCCTCATACTGGCGCTCGCGCTCGGCGTCGCGCACCTTCTGGAAGATCGTCTGCTTGGCGGCCTGCGCCTGGATGCGGCCGAACTCGATCGGCGGCAGCGGATCGACGAGGAAGTCGCCGAGCTGCGCGCCGTCCTGCAGCTTCTGCGCGCCCTTCAGGTCAACCTGCTTGTAGATGTCGTCAACCAGCTCGACCACCTCGACGACGCGCCACAGCCGCAGGTCGCCGTTGTTCGGGTCCAGCTTCGCGCGGATGTCCATTTCCTGGCCGTAACGCGTGCGCGCGGCGCGCTGGATCGCGTCTTCCATCGCTTCGATGACGATCGCCTTGTCGATCATCTTCTCCGAAGCGACCGAATTGGCGATCGCGATCAGCTCCGCACGATTGGCGGTGACGCCGGTGGCCATCAGTGGGTTTCCTCTTCTTCGCCGTCCGCTTCAGCGGCGGTATCGTGAATCTCTTCTTCCGCGCCCTCCATCGAGAGCGGGACGGTGGC
>NZ_CAJYVU010000140.1 GCF_913778135.1 uncultured Sphingomonas sp.
GGGACAGCTGGCAGCTGTTCGGCGATGCGGCGTGCAAGCGCATGTACGACACCTGCACTGCCGCCATCCTGAAGCACCAGCAGGTGTGGAAGGACGGCAATTTGTGGATCGCCGATGTCGATTTCGAGACGGGAGCGGTCGTCAGCGCGGAGCAGGACGAACTCGCGTCCTTCTACGGTGGCCTGTTGGGGCAAGGCGGCGCGTTCCGGCAGGGCGCGGCGTATACGGAGAGCTGGGCGAAGGTGCAGGCGCGCTACGGCGTGCTGCCCGAAGGCTATGACTATGCCGCCGCGAAGCCGACGCAGGTCACCAACGCGTTGCGGCCCGAGCTGGTCGACGCGGCGTTCAACCTGTGGCTGATCGACCGCGATCAACGCTGGCGCGAGATCGGTCGCCTGCATTTCGAGGCGATGAAGGAGTGGAACAGGGCGCCGTTCGGCTACACCGACCTTGCCGATGTCACCGCCTCGCCCAAGCGCCAGACCGATCATTGTCCGGGCTATTGGTGGTCCGAGCAGATGAAATATTACTATCTGCTGTTCTCGGACACGCGGCGGTTCGACTATCGCGACAATTACCTGTCGACCGAAGGCAACGTGCTGAAAGGTTTTCGCCGCGATAGGCGCAAAGCCGAAGGCGCCGCTCGTCCTGACATCGCACCGAGCGCGTGATAATCGCAGCGGATGCTCGCCGTCTTCCTGACCCCGGCCTATCTGCCCTTCGCGATCGCGTTCGTCGTCATGATCGGCATCGGACTGATCGAGGCAATCGGTCTGGGGTTCGGCCATCTCGATGTCGGCGCGGATGGTATCGAGGGGCACGACGGCGTGCTCGACTGGCTAGGGCTGAGCGGCGAATTGCCGATCCTGATCTGGCTGACATCGCTGCTCGGATGTTTCACCCTGGTCGGAGTCGCAATTCAGCAGGGTGCATCGGCGCTGACGGGCGCACCACTCGGCTGGCCACTGGCCGCGGTCGGCGCGCTGATCGCGGGTGGCCCACTGAACACCGTCGTCGCGAACGGCCTGGCGCGCATCATGCCGGGGTTTGAGACGAGCGTGATCTCGACCGACGATCTGCTGCGCCGCCGCGGCACGATCCTGGAAGGCGCGGCTCGGCGAGGCGTACCCGCGCGGGCAAAGGTCGTCGACGAGCACGGGCAGGCGCATATCGTCATGGTCGAGCCGCATGACGACCGGACGGTCATCAAGGCCGGAGAGCGCGCCCTGCTCGTTCGCCGCGAGGGAAAACTGTTCTTCGCGCTGCCGGAAGACGATAGGTTTCTTCAATCGATCTGATAGACAAATGGCAGGCTAACCGGGGGGACATATGCCGGCATCGCTTCTGAACGTGCTGATCTACGCGGGCATCGTCCTGCTCGCCTTCGTCATCATCGGCATCATCCTGACCCGCCTCTACCGGCGCGCGACCAAGGATGTGGCGCTCATCCGGACCGGCTTCAGCGGCGAGAAGGTCGTACTGAACGGCGGCATCATGGTCATCCCGGTCCTCCACGAACTGATGCAGGTCCGCCTGACGACGGTGAAGCTCGAGGTATCGCGGCTCAACAAGGACGCGCTGATCACACTCGACAAGCTGCGCGTCGACGTGGTCGGGCTCTTCCACATCAAGGTGAAGCCCGATGCCGAGTCGATCGCGGCAGCGGCGCAGACGCTGGGCGATTCGGTCAACAACCCCGACGCGGTCAAATCGCTGCTCGACGGCAAACTCGTCTCCGCTCTGCGTTCGGTCGCCGCGACGATGACGATGGAGCACCTTCACGCCAATCGCGCCGACTTCATCCAGAAGGTGCAGGAAGCGCTGCTTACCGACCTCGACATGAACGGCTTTCATCTCGAATCGGTGTCGATCACCCATTTCGACCAGACGGCGTTCGAGCATTTCAACGAGAACAACGCTTTTGACGCCGAAGGGCTGACCGTGCTCACCCGCACGATCGAGGAGCGCAAGAAGACCCGCAACGACATCGTCGCGACCAACCGCGTCGCGATCGAACAGCGCAATCTGGAGGCGAACAACCAGTCGCTGGAGATCGCGCAGGCCGCCGAGCAGGCGCGCCTGCTCCAGGAACAGACCTTGTCCGCGCGTCGCGCCGAACAGGCGACCGCGATTGCGACCGCCGAGGCGGAGCAGACCCGCCTCGCCGAAATCGCGCGCATCACCGCGACGCAGGCGCAGACGGTTGCGCAGACCGAGGCGGACAAGGTGATCAAGACTGCGACGATTGCGCGCGACGGCGCGATCCAGACCGCGACGATTGAGCGCGACCGCACGATCGAGATCGCGCGCATCACCACTGCAGTGCAGACCGCACAGAAGTCAGAGGAGGAATCGACCGCGACGGCCGCGGCCAACGAGGCACGCGCGCTGGCTGTCCGCGCGGAGGAAAGCGTCGCGACCGCCAAGGCGACCGAGATCGCCAACCGCAACAAGAACGTCGCCGTCATTGCCGCGACGCAGCGCGCGCAGGAAGAAGCGGTTCAGATCACCGTCGCCGCTTCCGCGGAGAAGGAAGCCGCCGAGGCTCGCGCCAGCGCGTTGCGCACCGAAGCGACGGCCGAGGCCGATGCGGAAAAGGTACGGGCCGAGGGACGCGAAGCGGCGTTCCGCGTCGACGCGGCGGGCCAGGCATCGCTCAACGAAGCCACCAATATCCTGAGCGACGCGCAGACCGCATTGCTCGTCCGCAAGGCGATGCTGGAGGCATTGCCCGCGATCATCGCCGCCGCGGGCAAGCCGATCGAGAACATCGACCGCATCAGCATCGTCGACGCACGCGGCCTGCACGGCGACGCGCCCGGCGGCGATGCCGGGAGCAGCAGCGGACAGGGCAATCTGGCCGACGCCGCCGTCGCCGCGGCGATGCGCTACCGCGTCGGTGGGCCGCTGATCGACGGGCTGATGGCCGAGCTCGGCATCGCGGGCGGTTCGCTGAACGGCATGCTCTCGGGTACCGGCGCTGGTAGCGAGACCGGCGCCGCGTCGAAAAGGACATCTTCGAACGGGACAGCGGGTCTGGTGAACGAGACCGCATAGGTCGGGTTCGCTCCTTTGCTGCCCGCATCGACCGCTGGCTCTGACCGGCGACTTCGCTTGCGTCAAAATGCGATCGGCTGATTCAGAGCAAAGCATTGGCATGACCGGAACTTGCCGCTTGAGCCTGCGCGCTGCAGCGTCGATAGCCTCGGATATGGCCAATGATCCCAAGGTTCAACGCGCGATCGAGGTCGTGCTGGTGCTGCTGGTCGTGGCGGTGTTCGGCATGATTGCACTCGCTGCGGCGCTGTTGCGCGGCTGAGCGGGAAGCCTTCGGCACAGCACATTTTCTGGATCACGTCGTGGATCGTCATCGGTCGTGCGAACGCCCGCCGCTGTTCTCGCTCCCGAGTTGCTGCTAAGCGCGCCACCAACACCGCGTCCGTTCGCCAGGCCGATCATGCCGGTGACGTTCATCCAGGATCACCATGACTTCGCCCCGCCGTACCTTCGCGATCATCTCCCACCCCGACGCCGGCAAGACCACGCTGACCGAGAAGCTGCTTGTCGCGGGCGGTGCCATCCATCTCGCGGGCGAGGTGAAGGCACGCGGCGCGAACCGGCGCGCGCGCTCCGACTGGATGAAGATCGAGCAGCAGCGCGGCATCTCGGTCACCTCGTCGGTGATGACGTTCGAGCGGGACGGGATCACCTTCAACCTGCTCGACACGCCGGGGCACGAGGATTTCTCCGAAGACACCTATCGCACGCTGACCGCGGTCGATTCCGCCGTCATGGTCATCGACGCGGCGCGCGGCATCGAGGCGCAAACGCGCAAGCTGTTCGAGGTCTGCCGGCTGCGCAGCGTGCCGATCATCACCTTCGTCAACAAGGTCGACCGCGAAGGCCGCCCGGTGTTCGAGCTGTTGGACGAGATCGCCGACATCCTGGCACTCGACGTGGCGCCGATGAGCTGGCCGATCGGGATGGGCGGCGAGTTCGAGGGCGTGCTCGACCTGGAGACGGGCGGCATCAGCCGACCCGAGGGAGACAGCCGCAACTTCCAGGGCAAGGTCGACCAGGACGTGACCTTGTCAGAACGGTTCGCCGAGGAGGTCGAGCTGGCGCAGGCGGGTTACGCGGAGTTCGACGCGGAGGCATATCGCAACGGCGACCTGACGCCGGTCTATTTCGGATCGGCGTTGAAGGATTTTGGTGTCGCCGAGCTGATCGACGCGCTCGCACGCCACGCGCCCGCTCCTCGCCCGCAGCCGGCCGAGCCCGCACCGATCGCGCCCGAGGCGGACGAGGTGACCGGGTTCGTGTTCAAGGTGCAGGCCAACATGGACCCAAACCACCGCGACCGCATCGCGTTCATGCGATTGTGCTCGGGCACGTTCAAGCGCGGCATGAAGCTGACGCCGACGGGTCACGGCAAGCCGATCGCAGTTCACTCGCCGATCCTGTTCTTTGCGCAGAACCGCGAGGTCGCCGACGAGGCGTTTCCGGGCGACATCATCGGCATTCCCAACCACGGCACTTTGCGCGTCGGCGATACCTTGTCGGAGCGCGCCGACATCCGCTTCACCGGCCTGCCCAATTTCGCGCCCGAGATCCTGCGTCGCGTGGCGCTGAAAGATCCGACCAAGACCAAGCAGTTGCGCAAGGCGCTGGACGACATGGCCGAGGAGGGCGTGACGCAGGTCTTCTATCCCGAGATCGGATCGAACTGGATCGTCGGCGTCGTCGGCCAATTGCAGCTCGAGGTGCTGATCAGCC
The DNA here is from genome assembly GCF_913778135.1 of uncultured Sphingomonas sp. Lineage (GTDB taxonomy): Bacteria > Pseudomonadota > Alphaproteobacteria > Sphingomonadales > Sphingomonadaceae > Sphingomonas. Next base: position 4,777 of record NZ_CAJYVU010000140.1, read on the forward strand.
GGTTAGAGGCGGAATACAAGGTCGCCGCCGGACTGGAACCCGCGCCGTTCGACACCGCGCGCTGGGTGACGGGCGACGCGGCGGACCTGAAGGCGTTCGCCGACCTCAATCGCGGAGCGATGGCGAAGGACCGCGACGGCAATCCGGTGTTCCTGGCCAAGAGTGCGTGGGAGATCGGCTACGTCGCCGATCGCTATCCCAAGGTCCGCTTCAACGCGACGCGGGAGCGGTAAGGCACCCACTGGCGCGGTGGCGCACGGCGTGTAGCATGGCGCCATGCTGCTCGCCTTCTTGCTCGCCGCCGCCCAGGCGCTGACCACGCCGCCGCAGGCCACACCCGCCGCGCCGATCGCGACCCGCGCTGCCAGTACGCCAGCGATCACCAGCAGATGGCCGACACGCGAGGCCGATTACACGCTGCGCGACTTCACCTTCCGCTCGGGCGAGCGGATGCGCGAGCTCAGGCTCCACTACACCACGCTCGGCACCCCGCACCGCAATGCCGCGGGTGAGATCGACAACGCGGTGATGGTGCTCCACGGCACCGGCGGCACGGGCAAGCAGTTCCTCGCACCCCAATTCGCCGACCGGCTCTACGGCCCCGGTCAGCTGCTCGACATCCGGCGCTACTGGATCATCCTGCCCGACAATATCGGGCACGGCGGGTCGTCCAAGCCATCCGATGGCATGCGGATGGCATTCCCGAAATACGACTATGACGACATGGTGGCGGCGCAGCACCGGCTGTTGACCGACGGGCTGGGCATCAAGCGGATGCGGCTGATCATGGGCACGTCGATGGGGTGCATGCACGCCTTCGTCTGGGGCGAGACCTACCCGACGTTCGCGCGTGCGCTGATGCCGCTGGGGTGCGAGGTGGTGCCGATCGCGGGATTAAACCGGATGTGGCGGCAGCTCGCGATCGACGCGATCACCAGCGATCCGGTGTGGATGGCGGGCAAGTACACCGCCGAGCCTGCGCAAGGCATCCGTGGTGCGGCGTCGCTGCTGTTCATCGCGGGCGGCGCGCCCTTGTGGATCCAGGCCAATTACCCGACGCGCGACGCCGCGGTGACCTACGCGCGCGAGCGGATGGCGGCGTCAATCAAGGGGATCGACGCGAACAACCTGATCTACCAGCTCGACGCGTCGCGGACCTACGATCCGTGGCCGCGGCTGGAGGCGATTACCGCGCCGACGGTTTGGATCAACTCGGCCGACGATTTCATCAATCCGCGCGGGTTCACCTATCCGGCGGAAGGCGTGAAGCGGATGAAGGACGCGACGTTCCGGCTGATCGCGGAGACGCCCGAGACGCGCGGGCACGGCACGCACACCTGGGCGAAGTTCTGGGAGGGCGACCTCGCCGCGCTGCTCAAGCGGACCGATTAGCTTGCGGCACGATGGCGCGACTTCTACCGCGGCGACCATGATCCGCTTCCTCGCCGCCGCCCTGCTCGCGCCCTTGCTCGTTGCCCCCGTCGCGGCGCAACGCGCCGACCGCGCGACGCCGGGATGGGTGCGGGTGCGCCTGGAGACCGCGGACGGCCCGATGGTGATCGCACTCGCCGCGAAGAAGGCGCCCGCGACCACCGCCAATTTCCTGCGCTACGTCGACGACGGGCGCTTCGACGGCGTGTCGTTCTACCGCACCGCGAAGAACAAGCGCGACCCGCGCTACGGCTTCATCCAGGGCGGCATCCGCACCGACGCGCGCCGCTTCCTCGACACGATCCCGCACGAATCGACGAAGAAGACCGGGATCAAGCACCTCGACATGACAATCTCGATGGCGCGGATGGGGCCGCCGGGGTCGGCCAACGGCAATTTCTTCATTACCGTAGGCGCGCTGCCGTCGATGGACTGGAGCCCGAGCAACCCGGGCTATGCCGCATTCGGTCGCGTCGTCGGCGGACAGGCAACGGTGCGGCGTATCCTGGCCGAGCCGGTCGGCGGGCAAATGCGCGGCACGCTGATGCTGCGCCCGGTGCGGGTCAACCGCGCGGTCAGGCTCGACGGCAAGCCGCAGCCGACCGGACGCCCACGGCCGTGGCTGATCGAGCGGCGACGCGACGGCTGAGGGTGATGGCTGAACCTTCGCGGACTGCGGCTCGTTGAGACGGGCGAAGGAGACGATGCGATGCCCGACCAACCCAACAAGCCCGGCGGCGATTTCGAGCGCGACGACAAGGTTCGTTCGGTCGAGGACGAGCAGGCGGTGAAGAACCAGGGCCAGACCAAGTCCGAGGATTATCCCGAGCCCGCGAGCGGCGATCAGGTCGAGTGATCCGCCGCCGGCTGGTCGTGACCGGCCGGGTGCAGGGCGTGTTCTTCCGCGACTGGACGGTCGAGCAGGCACGCGCGCTTGGGCTCGACGGCTGGGTGCGCAACCGCGCAGACGGTTCGGTCGAGATGGTCGTCGCGGGTGCGCCCGAGATGGTCGAGGCGATGATCGCGCGGGTGCGGCAGGGCTCGCCCGCGTCGCGCGTCGACGACGTTGCGGTGAGTGAGGACGTGTCGGGCGAGCGGTTCGACGGATTTGAGAAGCGCGCGACCGCCTGACAGTGGATCAGAAGCCCGACAGGAACGCCGCGACATTGTTCCCGAGCGCGTCGATCGCGTAGCCGCCCTCCATTACGATCGCGGTCGGCAGCCCGGCCGAGGCAATGTCGCGCGCGAGCAGCGGGTAATCGTCGGTGCGCAGGCGAAAACGGCTGATCGGATCGCCTTCCCACGTGTCGGCGCCGAAGCTGACGACGAGCAGCTCGGCACCGAAGCGCGCGATCGCCTCCAGCGCCCTTCCTTGAGCGGCGCGGAACGCGTCGATGCACGTACCCTGCGGCAAGGGCAGGTTGAGCGTCGTGCCCTCGCCCGCGCCCTCGCCGACCTCATCGGCATGGCCCCAGTAGAAGGGGTAATCGGTCGCCGGGTCGGCGTGGACGGAGGCGTAGAAGACGTCGCCGCGCTCCCAGAAGATGTCCTGCGTTCCGTTGCCGTGGTGATAATCGATGTCGAGCACCGCGACCTTTGCAACGCCCGCGTCGCGCGCCGCCTGCGCTGCGACTGCCGCCACGTTGATGTGGCAGTAACCGCCGCAATAATCGCGCCCCGCATGGTGGCCGGGCGGGCGGCACAGTGCGAACGCGGCGCGATCGCCCGCCATTACCGCGTGTGTCGCGGCGAGTGCCGATTGCGCGCTGGCGTACCCCGCCGCCCAGGTCTGCTCTGTCAGCGGCGTGGTTGCATCGAACGCGTAGCGGCCGAGCAACGCGTCGATCCGCGATAGTGCGAGTGGGCGGCGACCGACGATCGGGAAGGCGTAGGGAAGCGCCTCGCCGCTACGTCCCGCTTCCTTCCACAGGTTCGCGGCATCGCGCAGAAAGGCGAGATAGTCGGGATCGTGCACGGCCTCGATCGGCTCGACACCATAGTCGGATGGCTCTTCCGCGCCACCGATCGCAGCGAGGATCGCCTGCGCGCGCGACGGCTTCTCGGCGTAGTCGGTGAACGCGCCGTTGTGCAGCTCCTGGGAGGGCGCGTGGCTGACCTGCGCGGGCGAGAAGAAGCGCCTCACGCGCGGTCTGCGCGCGGCTGGAAGGTCACTAAAGTCACACCCCTACGCATGCGCGCGCGAGGGGTGCGATGTTCGGCAGCGCGGGCGATGATCATGGCACCACCATGCCACGCACGCGCCGCGTAGGACATCCGGCTCAGGCGACCGCGGCGCGACGCCGCTCGACCGCGAGCGTCAGCGCCCAGATCGCGAGTCCGCCGAGCGCCAGCGCACTGCCGACGTAGCCGGTCGACGCCCAGCCGTAGCCGCCCGCGATCGCGAGGCCGCCTGCCCACGGGCCGATCGCATTGGCGACGTTGAAGGCGGAATGGTTGAGCGCGGCGGCGAGACCCTGCGCGCCGCCCGCCACGTCCATCAACCTCGTCTGCAACACGGTGGCGAGTGCGCCGCCGGAACCGATCGCGAATACGCAGGTGGTGATCGCGGCGAGGTTGCCGCTCGCCCACGGATAGAGCGCAAGCACAGCGGCGGACCACAGCAGCAACACGCCCGCGGTCGGCATCAGCGCGCGATCGGCGAAACGCGGCACGAACAGATTGCCCGCGGTCATACCGATGCCGAATACCGCCAGCACCAGCGGCACGACCGCGTTTGACGCACGGGTGACCTCGGTCAGCGTCGAGGCGAGATAGGTGTAGACCGCGAACAGTCCGCCAAAGCCGATCGCGCCGATCGCGAGCGTGAGCCACACCTGCCCGTTACGCAGCGCGGCGAGTTCGTGCAGCGGGCTGGCGTCGCGGTCAGGCCGGTCGTGTGGCGCGAAGGTGGCGACCAGCGCGGCGGTGGTGAGCGCCAGCCCCGCGACCACGCCGAAGACGTAGCGCCAGCTGAGCCATTGCCCGAGCATCTTGGCAAGCGGCACGCCGACGATCGTCGCAACCGTCAGCCCCAGCATCACGCGACCGATCGCGGTCGTGCGCCGCTCGGGCATCAACGACGCGGCGACGAGCGCGGCGACCCCAAAATAGGCACCGTGCGGCAGTCCGGCGAGGAAGCGGAAGGCGAGCATCGCGTCGTATCCGGGCGCCAGCGCCGAGAGCGCGTTGCCGACCGCGAACATCAGCATCAGGATAATCAGCGCGGTGCGACGCGGCAGCTTGGCCAGCGCGACCGCGAGCACTGGCGCGCCGACGACGACGCCCAGCGCATAAGCGCTGATCAGGTGTCCGACCGCGGGCGCATCGACGCCCAGCCCCCGCGCCAGATCAGGCTCGAGGCTCATCGCCGCGAACTCGGTCGTGCCGATCGCGAAGCCGCCGACCGCGAGTGCCAGATGTACGACGCCGACGGGCGCGGCGGGTTTCAGCGTCGTGGGTGAATGTTGCTGCATTGCAGCATCAGATGCGGGTTGTAGCGGCGGGGTGCAAGGTAGCTGCGGTTTGCCCTGAGGTCGTAGTTCTTTCGTGGCGGAGCCGCCGCGGGCAAAGCCCGCGTCGTCGGACGGGGCGGCTTGCGCCGGCCCGCCGGCCGGCCTTGGCGCTGCCGGCTACGCCTGCACCGGCACGGACGTGGCCGCGCCTTCGCCTGCGGCCAAGGCCTCGGCAATCAGCCTCCGCGAGTTCTCCACGCCGTACAGCTTGATGAAGCTTCCCATCCGCGGCCCCTGCGACGATCCCAGCAGCGTCTCGTACAATGCCTTGAACCAGTCGCGCAGCGAGTCGAACCCGCCGGTCTTGCCGATCTCGTAGACCTCGTTCTGGATGTCCTCGGCGCTCGCGTCCGCGGGCAGCGCGGCGAGTGCGGTGTCGAGGCGTTGCAATGCCTCGATCTCCACCCCCTCGGGCGCGCGGCGCTTGAGCGTCGGGGCGATGAAATCGCGGTGATAGGCGAGCGCGTGGCCGATCAGCCGGTCGAGCTCAGGATAACGCGCCGCCGACGCGTCGGGCACGTAGTTCGCGAGATAGGCCCAGACCTGATCCGGCGTCGCGCCCTCGCCCATCACGCCGACCAGGTTGAGCAGCAGCCCGAACGTGACCGGCAACTCGCCGTCGGGCAGGTTGCCGTCATGGATGTGGTGGACCGGATTTCCGAGCCGTTCCTTGACCGCCTGGGTCCCGTAATTACCGCGGAACTGCCAATATTCGTCCACCGCGCGCGGGATCACGCCCATGTGGAGCTGCTTGGCCTTTTTCGGCTCACGGTAGGCGTAGAAAGCGAGGCTCTCCTTGGGGCCATAGGTCAGCCACTGCTCGAGGCTCAGCCCGTTACCCTTCGACTTGGAGATTTTCTCGCCATTCTCGTCGAGGAACATCTCGTAGTTGAAGCCTTCGGGCGGGCGCCCGCCGAGCACGCGCGCGATCTTCGACGATTGCGTCACCGAGTCGATCAGGTCCTTGCCCGCCATCTCGTAATCGACGCCGAGCGCGACCCAGCGCATCGCCCAGTCGACCTTCCACTGCAGCTTCGACATGCCGCCGAGCGCGCTCTGTTCGACGCGCTCGCCCGTTGCCGGATCGGTGAAGGCGATCAAGCCCGACTCGGCATCGACCACCTCGACCGGAACTTGAAGTACGATGCCGCTCACCTGGCTGATCGGCAGGATCGGCGAATAGGTCGCGCGGCGCTCGGCGCGGAGCGTCGGCAGCATCACGTCCATCACACCTCCGTAATGGCGCAGCACGCCCTTCAGCGCCTCGTCGAAGCGGCCTTGCGTGTAGTAATCGGTCGAGGAGACGAACTCGTAATCGAACCCGAAGCGATCGAGAAACTCGCGCAGCATCGCGTTGTTGTGCGCGGCGAAACTGTCGAACTTGCCGAACGGATCGGGGATGCGCGTCAGCGGCTTGCCCAGATGCTCCGCCAGCATCGCGCCGTTCGGCACATTGTCGGGCACTTTGCGCAGGCCATCCATGTCGTCGCTGAACGCGACCAGCCGCGTGGGTTGATCGGACAACGCGTGGAACGCCTGACGCACCATTGTCGTGCGCAGCACCTCGTTGAACGTGCCGATATGCGGCAGCCCCGAAGGACCGTAGCCGGTTTCGAACAGCACCGCTTCACCACCGGGCTTGCCCTGCGGATAGCGTTTGAGGAGCTTCCGCGCCTCCTCGTACGGCCAAGCCTTGGATTCGAGGGCGGCGGATCGCAGTTCGTCGTTCATGGTGCGGTGCGACGTAGCGGTAAGGGCGCGCGAGCGCTATATGCGCGAACACAATGGCTTGGTGGTCCGCGCTTCTCCTGTTCCTCGTCACCGTCGTGCTGATGGAGGGTTTCGCCTATGCGATGCACCGCTGGGTGATGCACGGACCCGGCTGGTTCCTGCACAAGAGCCATCACCGCGCACGCGACGGGCATTGGGAATTGAACGATCTCTACGCGGTGATCTTCGCAGTGCCGTCGATCGCGATGATCTACGGCGCGTTGCACTATGGCTGGTGGCCGGGGTTGGTTTGGATCGGCGCGGGCGTCGCCGCCTACGGCATGATCTATTTCGGTTTCCACGACGTGATCGTGCACCGCCGCGTGCCGACGCGATACCTGCCGAAGGGCGCGTACATGAAGCGGATCGTGCAGGCGCACCGCCTCCACCACGTGGTCGAGACGCGCGAGGGAAATGTCAGCTTCGGCTTCATCGTCGCGCCACGCCCTGAGGACCTGAAAGCCGAACTGAAACGGCGCGGACGCAAGGGACTGCGCCAGTCGACGGTGCCGCACGCGTCGATCTTTGCCGAAGATTAACCCTTAGCGGCGCATGACAGGCGGCATGGAACCCGCCGTCCCGATCCCCGCACCTTCCGAGCTGGAGGAACATCGCCACTCGCTGCGTCGCGCGGTGAAGATGAAGGCGCACCTGCGCGACCGCGGCAACACGCGGTTCGAGATCGATGTGGTCGACCTGTCGGCCACCGGCTTTCGCGCGCAGACGAGCTTCACCTTGTGGCCGGGGACGACGGTGTGGCTGACGCTGCCGGGGCTTGCCGCGCTGGAGGCGGTGGTCGCGTGGCGCGACAAGGTCCGGTACGGCTGCGCGTTCTCGAAGCCGCTGCACCCGGCGGTTTTGGAGCATATTGTGGCGCTCGGCGAGCGGTAAGCGCGACTGCGTCGCGCAGTTCGCGCTTGCGAACCGCTCGCCCTGCCAGCAGGGCGGCAAAGCCGAACCTGGCTGAACACGTGAACTTTGCCCGCGTTTCTTTGCCATTCTCTCAAGCGCACCTCGGCGCGGAGGTAGCGAGAAGAAGGCTCACGCGGGCAGAGCCCGCGTCGTCGGCCGAATCAGGCTGGCGCCTGTCCGCCGGCCGTGCCGGATGATGCCGCTTTGCGGCACCGGCGCGAACGCAGTTGCGCCTTCACCCGTCAGTCAAACAAACTACTCACGCTAGTCTCGTCCGCGATCCGCTTGATCGCCTCGGCGAGCAGCGGCGCGATCGTCAGGTGGCGGATCTTCGCCGCCTTCCCGATCGACTCGTGGTTGCCGATCGAATCGGTGATCACCAGCTCGCGCAGCGCCGATCCCTCGACGCGGGCCACCGCGCCGCCAGACAGCACGCCGTGCGTGACATAGGCGACGACATCCTCCGCCCCCGCCTCACGCAGCGCCGCCGCCGCGTTGCAGAGCGTGCCGGCCGAATCGACGATATCGTCGATCAGCACGCAGAAGCGGCCCTCAACATCGCCGATGATGTTCATGACCTCCGATTCGCCCGCACGCTCGCGACGCTTGTCGACGATCGCGAGCGGGGCGTTGTCGAGCCGCTTGGACAAGGCCCGCGCGCGCACCACACCGCCCACGTCGGGGGAAACCACCATCAGATTCTTGTCGCCGAAGCGGGTGCGGATGTCCGCGCTCATCACCGGCGCGGCGAAGAGATTGTCGGTGGGGATGTCGAAGAATCCCTGGATCTGCCCGGCGTGGAGATCGACCGACAGCACGCGGTTCGCGCCCGCGGTGGTGATCAGGTTGGCGACGAGCTTCGCCGAGATCGGCGTGCGCGGCCCCGGTTTGCGATCCTGCCGCGCGTAGCCGAAATAAGGCAGCACCGCGGTGATCCGCTTGGCCGACGCGCGCTTGCACGCGTCGATCATGATCAGCAGCTCCATCAGATTGTCGTTGGCGGGATAGCTGGTCGACTGGAGCAGGAACACGTCCTCGCCGCGGACATTCTCCATGATCTCGACGAAGATCTCCTCGTCGGCGAAGCGGCGCACCAGCGCCTCCGTCAGCGGCACCTCGAGATAATCCGAGATCGCGGTGGCGAGCGGCAGGTTTGAATTGCCCGTCAACAGCTTCATGGTCGAATACCCTTTCGCGCGCCGGCTTTAACCCCCGTGGGCGCGATGGCAATGGGTGGGGAGCGCAACGTAAGATGAGGTTGCGCGCGTCACGCGTGCATGAGAGGTGACGAATACCCGTTATCGCCCGTTCGCGACACTGACGTATCAGGCGCGCGTTCGAAGACAGATCAGCTGTTCGACAGCGGCATGCTCTCTCGCCTACAAATCAATATGTTGAGGATGCTTATGGTATTCACCACAATTGTGCTGCTGATGACAGCTCCGACACATACAGTTGGGACCACTCTAAGCGCACCCTTGCAGGCTTCTCACACAAAAGGCGCCGCCCCTGCCTTAGCAGGTATCACGCCTCCGCCCCGCACAACGCTGGCCAACATGGACATCGCGGTGAATTCTCGGTCGCCGGGTGCACCAGCCATTTACGAGTTAAACAGTCCTCTCATGGTGACGCTGTTCAGAGACAATTATGCCTCGAACGCCGAGAAAGCGGGTTATCGAATTACCACGCGAGGGAATGTTGTGGTCGGTCTTCGACGTGATGGAACGTCAATCCGCTTGCGCGTAATCAGGTCCGGTCGCGGTTCCAAGGCACTTCTCACGGTCACGCCGCCTGCGAACAACCGCACCTGATTTAAGCCCAACGTTCCATCGCAGCGCTCTTTTAAGGTTAGAGCGCCTTAGTTACCGCCCCTGCGCGCGCCAGCGTTGAATGGTGCGCTGGACGATCTGATCCTCGTCGCCCGATTCGCGCCATAGCTCGGTGAAGCTCGGGTCGGCCGATGCCGGGCGCTTCGCGGGCTCGAGCGTGTCGAGCGAGATGCGCATCGGGATCGAGACGCCCTCGCCGCAGATGATGCACTCGCGGTTGCGCAAAGCCGGTATCGAGTCGAGGAAGCCGCGCGCGCCCTCGGGCATCGCGGCGCGCACGAACGCCTGGTCGCGCTCGTTGTTGAGCCGCATGGCGAGGATCGTGCCGCACTGCGACAGCACGCCCTCGGCGAGGTCTGACGGGCGCTGCGTGATGAGGCCGAGCGAGACGCCGTACTTGCGCCCTTCCTTGGCAATCCGGCCGAGGATGCGCGATACAGCGCTCTGCCGGTCGCGGTCGGACGGCACGTAGCGGTGCGCCTCCTCGCAGACGAGCAGGATCGGGCGCTGCGGCTCGTTGCGCGACCAGATCGCGAAGTCGAACACCATGCGGCTCAGCACCGCGACCACGACCGCGGTGATCTCGCTCGGCACGCCCGACACATCGATGATCGAGATCGGCTTGCCGTCGCCGGGCAGGCGGAAGATGCGCGACACGAACGCCGCCATCGTGTCGGCGACCAGCATGCCGGAGAACATGAAGCCGAAGCGAGGATCGGCCTTGATCTCCTCGATCTTGGTCTTGAGTCGGAGATACGGCGCGGTCGAGCCGGCGCGGTCCATCTTGCCCATCTCCTGCTGGATCAGTTGCAAGAGGTCGCTGAGCAGATATGGCACCGGCGCGTCGACGGTCAGCTTGGGGATTTCCTGCCCCAACCGCCCCTTGGCGCGCGCGGCGAGCAGGCATTTCGCGAGGATGTCGGCATCGACCTGCCGGTCGGCACCGCTGGAGGTGAGGAACACCTCGCAATGTTCCTCGAAATTCATCAGCCAGTACGGCATCTGCAGATTGTTGACGTCGTACAGCGCGCCGTTGTCGCGGAATGCCGCGCCATATTCGCCGTGCGGGTCGATCATCACGATATGACCCTGCGGCGCTAGCGCGCAGATGCGGTGCAGGATCAGCGCCGCCGAGGTCGACTTGCCGGTACCGGTCGAGCCGAGCAGCGCGAAATGTTTGCCCAGCATCGCGTCAACGTAGAGCGCGCCGCGGACGTTGTCGGTCGGGTAGACGTGCCCGACCTCGACCACCGCGCGCTCGTCGGCGGCGTAGACCTGCGCCAGATCGTCGCCGGTAGCCGGGAACACCTCGCTGCCCGGCATGGGATAACGCGTCACGCCGCGGCGGAACTGGTACAAACGGCCGGTCAGCTGCTCCTCGTCGCCCTCACCGACGAAGTCGACCGCGGCGACGACCTGCCCCGCGCCGCCGGGCGCGAGTTTCAGCGAGCGGATGCTGGCGAGCAGCCAGCTAGATCCGACGCGTACCTTGACCTGTCCGCCGACCTGCCCCGCGGTCGCGAGTACCGGGTCGGCGTGCTGCAACAGCGGCGTCAGCGCGGCGAGGTCGAGCACCATTTCGCTGCGCGCGCCCGCGACCTCGAGCACGTAGCCGATCGGCTCCGCCGCCACGAATCCATTCGCCTGCGCCACCGCAGCGGCGAAGAAATGCGATGCGGGTTGATCGTTCATGCAGGCACGCCGTTCATGGCGAGCAGTGGTAAGCCGATAGTGTAAATTTTGCGTGATCGTGTCCGAAACGGAGCCGATCCCCATGGCTTACGTCCTGCGCGCAATGCGCCCCGCGCCCCAGCCGAGCAGCGCCGACAGTGCGACCGCAGTCAGGCCGTAGAGGATTGCGTGGCGATCGGCGGCGCGGGTCACGAATCGCTCGAACCCGGTCTTGCGCACGTCAATGTCGCGCACCGCGGCGGCGAGCACCCGCCCGTCGCGAATCAGGAAGGTCTCGGCAGTGAAGCGCCCGGTCGGCACGCGCGCGGGGATGGTCAGCCGCGCGCGGTAGAGCACGCCCCCGGTGATCTCGACCGCGCCCGGCGCCTCGACGAACAGCCCGGTGCGGCGACGCTGCTCGACCAGCCCGGCGGTGAAACGGTCCTGCACTGCCGCCGGGGCGTTCGACGCGGGCGAGAGTTGCAGGCTGCCCAGCCCCAATTCGTAGATCGCGCGGGTGCGTTCATCGACCAGCTTGTCGATCGGGCGCGACGAGGCGATCGCGTAGAAGGACGGTGCGGAGCGATAGCGCAGCGCCTTCGCATTGACCCAGATGCCGGCGACCTTCTCCTTTTCACGAATGACGATCGACTGCGCCGGGCCTTTCAGGACGATCACGACATCGGTGCGGTGCCCCGGCTCGGGCAGACGCCCGCCGGGATAGATGATCGCGCCGAACAGCAGCAGCTCGGCGCCGGTGAAGCTGTACTTGATCTCAATATCGCGCTGCGACACGTCGGGCACAAGCGTCGGCTTCGCCTGCGCCATCAGCAGCGGCGCGGCGAGCAGCAGAGCCGGCAAAAAGCGTCGGCCAACCCTCACGACAACTCAACGGTATAGATTTCGTCGGGGCGCCAAGCGAGGCCGAGTGCGACGCGCAGGCAGACCAGCAGCACGACGACCGCGAGTGCCAGCCGCAAGTACTCGGGCCGCGCACGATTGGCGAAGCGCGCGCCGACCTGCGCGCCCGCGACCGATCCGATCAGCAACAGGCCCGCGAGCACGATGTCGACCGCCTTGGTCGTCGTCGCGTGAACCATCGTCGCGATCATGGTGACGAACAATGTCTGGAACAGCGAGGTGCCGACGACCACCGCGGTCGCCATGCCGAGGAGGTAGATCATCGCAGGCACCAGGATGAACCCGCCGCCGACACCAAGCAGCACCGTCAGCATGCCGATCCCGAAGCCGAGCAGCAGCGGGGCGAGCGGCGATATGTACAGCCCCGAGGCGTAGAAGCGCGTCCGCCATGGTAGGCTGGCGACCAGCGGGTGGTGCCGCCGACGCCTTGGCCGCGGTGCCGCCGCGCCGTGCAGCACGCGGATCGAGCGGATCGCCTCGGTCGCCATCAAGGTGCCGATCCAGCCGAGCAGCACGACGTAGATGATGCCGATCACCGTATCGATCTGCCCTGACGCCTGCAGGAACCGGAACACGAACGCGCCCGCCATCGTGCCGCCGACACCGCCCGCGACCAGGATCGTGCCCATCTTCACGTCGACGCCGCCACGGCGAAAATGCGCGAACACGCCCGAAACGCTCGCGCCCGTCACCTGGCTCGCCGCCGACGCCGCGGCGACGGTCGGCGGAATGCCGTAGACGATCAGCAACGGCGTCGTCAGGAACCCGCCGCCGACCCCGAACATGCCCGACAATAACCCGACGCCCGCCCCCAGCGCGATCATCACCAGCGCGTTCACCGACAGGTTCGCGATCGGCAGGTAGACGTCCATGTTCGCAGGGTTAGTCGTTTCGCACGCTGCGCGAAAGCAGTGCGTGCCCTGTCCCGTAACTGTCCGTCAGAAGTCGGTGCCGAGCGACAGCACCGCGCCCGAACCCGGCCGCGCATTGCCCAGGGCACGCTCGCGCCACTGCACCCCGATGCGCACCGCCTGCCGCTCGACCGGAAGCACGAGCACCGCCGAGGGGCCGACATCCAGCCGCGCCGCGCC
>NZ_CAJYVU010000141.1 GCF_913778135.1 uncultured Sphingomonas sp.
CAGAACGCTTTTTGGCCGGCGCGGCTGCAACGGCTTTCCGCTGGTCCGCTGGTCGATATGGCGCCGCAAGGAACGGCGGTGTGGCTCGATGGCGGTCACAATGCATCGGCAGGGCAGGCACTCGCGCAGGCGATCCCGCACATCGGCCACGAAGGTGGTTTGACGCTGATCCTGGGCATGCTGGCGAACAAGGATCCGCGCGGCTTCCTCGAACCGCTCGCGCCGTTCGTCGGTCGCCTCATCGCCGTTCCGGTGCCGGATCACGCCTGCCACGCGCCCGAAGACCTCGCGAGCGTCGCTTGCAGCCTCGGCATCCAAGTGCACGCCGTTGCTCCAGACGTTGCCGCTGCGATGCGGCAGTTGGCTGCTGGAGCCGGGCACCCGCGCGTCCACACGGTGCTGATTGCCGGATCGCTCTATCTCGCGGGCGATGTTCTCCGGCGCAACGACGAAGCACCGAGCTGACGCAACTTTTGCGATTGACTTGCAATAGCGAGTTGTAGAGGCTGCGCGAATGAACAGGAGTCGTTCGCGATGACCACCAGCACCTTGTCGTCTGTCCTACCCCATCACGCGCCTGCGTGCCCGAACGCCAAGATTGCTCTGTTCGCGATCCGCCGCATGGGCGCGAACGGATTGGCGGACGCGCGCGCCGCCTACGCACTCTTCACCGCGTTCGGCGAAGGATTTCGTCGTCCGCTGGTGCTCGTGCGCGCGATGATGGCGGAGATCGCGGCGGAGTCTTCGATGCCCGTCGCGATCGCGCCGTGCTGCTGCAATCGGGTGACCGCGTCCGAACACGCGCTGCTCACCATCCTGGCGCGCGTGGAGACAGCGACCGATCAGGCGCGGTTGCTGATGCAGGACATGCTCGGCCATCGCCGCGCCGACGGCGTGCTCGCGACAGCGGCCGCACTCGCTGCCGCATTCGCCGACGAAGGGCGACCGATTACCGCGTGACGCTCACGCCGACGCGCCGTCGCGCGCGTCGCCCGGACCCTCGATGCCAGCGCTGCCGACCGAGCGATCGATCAGGCCCGTGCGGCTCATCCACCAGAACAGCACCACGCCCGGCAGCGCCAAGATGGTGGTCAGCACGTAAAAGTTGAAATAGCCGAGCTGTTCGACCAGTGCGCCCGCCGTCGTTCCGGTCAGCACGCGTCCGAGCACGCTGGTCGCCGCCGAGATGAGCGCATACTGCGCGGCGGTGAAGCGTAGGTCGGTCAGCGCGGAGAAATACGCCACCAGCGTCACGCCCCCGATCCCGCTCGCGATATTCTCGAACCCGATCGCGCCTGCCATGCCGACGTTACTGTGCCCGGCGGCGGCGAGGAACGCGAACGACAGGTTGCTGACCGCCATCAGCAACAGGCTGAGCAGCACGGAGCGCTTCAACCCCATGCGGGCATAAAGTACGCCACCGATGAAGATACCGACCAGATATGCCCAGAAACCGATCCCGACGTCGTAGAAAGCGATCTCGTCATTGCTGAAACGCAGGTCGTCAAACAGCAGACGAAACGTGAGATTGGCGAGCGTATCGCCGACCTTGTGGATCAGGATGAAGACGAGCACCAGCCAGGCGCCACGGCGCGTGAAGAACTCCGCGAACGGCTGCCATACGGCTTGTACCGCGGTGCCGAGACCGCGGCGTTCGGCGGGTTCGCGCCGCCGCGCTGGTTCACCCAGCAGCAGTCCGGCCAGCATCGCAGGCAGCGCGAGCGTCGCGCAGGCGAGATAGGCGGCCGACCAGCCGTAGCGCGCTGCGACGACGAGCGCGATCGCCCCCGCGCCCGCGGAGCCGATCCTCCAGCCATATTGGCTCATGCCCGAGCCGACGCCCAATTGGCGCGGCTCGAGTATCTCGATGCGATAGGCGTCGATGACGATGTCGAAGGTCGCGCCCGCGATTCCGACGAGGATCGCGGCCGTCGCGGTCGCCGATATCGAGGCGCGCGGATCGACAAAGGCGAGGTGCGCCACCGCCGCGATCACCAGCGCGCCCGCGAACACGAGCCACGACACGCGCTGCCCCAGCCGCCCGAGCACCGGCAATCGCACGCCGTCGACCAGCCATGCCCACAGGAACTTGAGATTATAGACCAGGAAAGCGAGGCTGAAGGCGGTGACGGTTTTCTTGTCGATCCCCGCCTGCGACAAACGCGTCGTCAGCGTCGCGGCGATCATCGAGTAAGGAAAGCCGGAGGAGATGCCGAGCGCCAGTGCAGCGAGCGGCGCGCGTTCGGCATAGGGCTTGACCCCGTCCCACCACGTGCGATGCTGCGTATCCGTCATTCCTGGCGACACCGCCATCACCTTGCTCCCGCGCCAAGTCGCGTCGACCCTAGCGGGAAAACGGGGCGACGGAAGCCATCAACGCGCTGACGCGAACGGCTTAAACGCGTTGTGTCTGTCCTTGCGCTTCGATCGGACGAATGCCCGACCTCAACCAATCGGGACGAACAATTCGAACCCCTGCGGCAGGCGCCTGGTGCGACGCCCCGCCTTCACCGCGTCCACCGCCTCGATCGCCTGCAACAAGTCGCGTTCCATATATGGCTTGGCGAGGAAGCCGATCGCGAGCGCTCGCGCCTCGGGCGGGCAAGTGCCGGTGACGAACATCACGGGAACGGCGCGCTCCGCGGCGATCCTTGCGACCTCGATGCCGCTGCCGTCCGCCAGCCGTACGTCCGCCAGGACGAGATCGACCCCAGCGGCTTGACGCTCGATCACCGCACGCGCGTCAGCGACACGATCGACGGTCGCAAGCACTTCATAGCCATGCTCGCGCAGCATGTGTTCGGTGTCGAAGGCGACCAGCGGCTCATCCTCCACCACAAGAAGACGGGTAATCAGCCGCTGCTTACGCCCGAACAACATGCATCCGCCTTCATCGTTACGGTGGCACAACGCAAAAGGATGATTTCGGTCGCAAATATTTGACAGTGCGTGATCGAGCGGCGCTAAGGCGGGCACATGGCCGAGGAACCTGCCCAGCATCGTATCGCCAAACTGCTAGCCCGGGCCGGTGTCGCGTCGCGTCGCGATGTCGAGCGGATGATCGCGGACGGTCGCATTTCATTGAACGGCACGGTAATCGACACGCCGGCGACGCTGCTCGAGACGCTGGAAGGCGTGACGGTAGACGGCGAGCCGGTCGCTCCGGCCGAGCCCACCCGGTTGTTTCTGTTTCACAAGCCGGCGGGCTATCTGACCGCGGCGCGCGATCCGGCTGGCCGACCGACGATCTACGATCGCCTGCCCGCGGATCTGCCGCGGCTGGTGCCGGTCGGCCGGCTCGACCTCAATACCGAGGGCCTGCTGCTGATGACGACCGACGGCGAGTTCAAGCGCCAGCTCGAGCTGCCCTCGACTGGCGTCGAGCGCGCTTACCGCGCCCGCGCTTACGGCGAGGTGACGCAGGCGCAGCTGGAAGAGTTGATCGACGGGGTCGAGATCGAAGGCGTGCGTTACGGCAGCATCGACGCCAATCTGGAGCGTCGGACCGGCGCCAACGTGTGGGTCGAGATGATACTGACCGAGGGCAAGAACCGCGAGGTGCGCCGCGTGCTCGAATATTTGGGCCTGCAGGTCAGCCGCCTGATCCGCACGCGCTACGGCCCCTTCGTGCTGGGCGACCTGCCCGTCGGCGGGATCGGCGAGGTCCGGGGTGCCGACCTTGTCGCCTTTCGCCAATCGCTCAAGGCGGGAAGCAAGGGCAAGGCGGATCGCGAGACGACCATTTCTGCCACCGCACTGCGACGCGGGACGGTGACGCGACCCTCCCCGCCCGCCGTCCGCAGCGACGGCGAACGAGCAGGCGCGCGAAGCAGCGCAGCGAGTGATACCAGCTACGACCCTGCCACCGCCGATCGCCGACCGCGGCTGTCCGAACCGGACCGCCGTATGCGGAGAGGACCGAGCGTGTCGATCAGAGCCGGCGCCGGAACTGGCCAGCGCAACGGCGCGGATGCACCTTCCCGTCCGTCTTTGAAGGGCACAGATCAGGGGCTGCGGACTGCCACAAAGCCTCCCCGCGCTGGCGGAGCCGAAGGTCGTCGCGACGCTCACGGCGACGTTCACTCTCAGACCAAACGTGCTGCGTTCGGCAACGACAACACACGGGAACAACGCGGCCGACCGGATGCACGCGGCACCCGCGGCGCGACTTCTGAACAACCTCGCGATGATAGCACCCCACGCCCCGCCAAGCTTCAGCGCAAGCCGGGTTGGGCTAAGCCGAAGCCAAAGACGGGTCCAGGTACGCGAAAGCCGCGCGCGTGAGGATCATCGCCGGCGAATGGCGCGGTCGCGCGCTCGTCGCACCCAAGGGTGACACGACGCGGCCCACCGCCGACCGTACACGCGAAGCCTTGTTCTCGATGCTGGCGAGCAGGGTTGGCAGTTTCGACGGCCTGTCGGTTGCGGACCTGTTCGCCGGATCGGGCGCGCTGGGGCTGGAGGCATTGTCGCGCGGCGCCGCATCCTGCCTATTCGTCGAGCAGGACCGAGCCGCGCTCGATGCGCTGCGCGCCAACGTGGCGACGTTTGCCGCAGAAAGCCGGGTCACGGTGCGCGCAGGCTCAGTTTTAGCCCTCGGTCCAGCACCCGCCCCGCTCGACGTGGTGATGATGGACCCGCCCTATGCATCGGGCGCGGGAGCGGTCGCGGCCGACAAGCTGGCGCGGCTCGGCTGGATCGGTCCCGCCACCTGGCTGACGATCGAGACCGGGAGGGGCGAGGCAGTCGAGCTGGCCGGCTACAGCGTCGATGCCGAGCGACAATACGGTCGTGCGCGACTGACGATCCTGCGCCGCGAGGGCTGACCCTTAGCCGGTGGAGATCGGCACCATCGTGCGACTACCGGCCTCGCGCATCAGCAGCAGCGCGACGAGGCTGAGGAGCGACAAGGCGGCGAGATAGCCGCCGACCAGCAACAGGCCGCCGCGTTCGACCAGCGCCTGCGCCGCAACCGGCGTCAATCCGCCGCCGATGATCCCCGCCATGTTGAACGACAGGCTGACCCCGGTGTAGCGCACACGCGCCGGGAAAAGCCCGGGCAGCCACGCCCCGAGCGGACCGTAGACGAACCCCATCACGAACAGCGCGAAGGCGAGGCTCGCGAACATCGCGGTGATCGATCCCGAACCCAGCCCGGGCACCAGCAGGAAACCCGCCACGACCGCGCCGGCGCATCCCCAGGCAAGCACGTGTCCCGGCGTCGTGCGATCCGCCCACATGCCTGATAAGGCGATTCCAATCGCCATGAACAGGATTGCGGCGAGCTGCAGGCCAAGGAACAGCTGCGTGTTCACACCGAGGATCTTGGTCGCATAGCCGAGCGCAAAGGCGGTCGCGATATAATAGACCGCGAAGCACGCGACGGCACCGAAGGTGCCGCCGAGCGTGCGGCGCCAGTGGTGCCGCAGCAGCTCGCCCATCGGCACCGATGGCGGCGGTCCTTCCTCCATCATCGCCGCGAACGCGGGCGTCTCGCTGATCTTGAGCCTGACCCAAAGCCCCAGCCCGACCAGCACCACCGACAGGAGGAACGGCACGCGCCATCCCCACGCCAGGAATTGCGACGGTGTCATCACCAGACCTAGGATCAGGAACAGCCCGTTGGCGGCGATGAAGCCGACCGGCGCGCCGAGCTGAGGCACCATGCCGTAGCGCCCGCGCTTGCCCGCTGGTGCATTCTCAACCGCCAGCAGTGCCGCACCGCCCCACTCACCGCCCAATCCGAACCCTTGCCCGAACCGAAGCACGCACAGCAGGATCGGCGCCAGCAACCCCGCTGTCGCATAGGTCGGCAGAAAAGCGATTGCGAGCGTCGAGCCGCCCATCAGCATCAGGCTTGCGACCAGTGTCGACTTGCGCCCGATGCGATCGCCGTAATGGCCGAACGCCCAGGCACCGACCGGACGCGCGAAAAAGGCGACCGCCAAGCTGGCATAAGAGGCGAGCAACTGGATCGATGCGTTGCCCGAGGGAAAGAACAATTGCCCGAACACAAGCGAAGCGGCGGTCGCGTAGATGTAGAAATCGTAGAATTCGACCGAAGTGCCGACCAAGCTGGCAAGCAGAACGCGGCGGTGGGATGCTGACTGCGGCATGCCGTGTCATCGGGCAGCGTCGCTGCTTGCGTCAACGCGCAAGATGCCGCCGCCGTTACCAAATCGCGCTCGCCTGCAACATCCGCGCAACACATGGACGATAATGAGAGCGACGCGGCGCTTTTCTCCCCTGTTGGGCGTCGCGCGGATCGGACAATCCCCCTCGTCCGATTCCTTCCCTGGACTACGGGGCGGTCCGACACGGGCCGCCCCGGCTTTTACCGGGTCTGACCGCGGCGGGGATCAAAAGGCGCCGCTCTCCACCAATTGCAGCAGCAGCCAATAGAGCGTGCCCGAGAGCAGCATCGCGACCGGCAATGTCATGATCCAGGCGGCGGCCAGCTGGATCAACGTACGGCGCTGCAATCCCATCCCGCTCGCCGCCGAGGCGCCCGCGACCCCCGACGACAGGATGTGCGTGGTCGACACCGGGAGGCCGAAGCGGTCGGCGGCGAGGATCGTGCCCGCGGCGACCAGTTCGGCAGAGGCGCCCATGCCATAGGTCATGTGCTGCTTGCCGATCTTCTCCCCCACCGTGACGACGATCCGCTTCCACCCGATCATCGTGCCGAGCCCGAGCGCGAGCGCGACCGCAACCTTGACCCACAACGGAATGTAGCGCGTGCCGGCCTCCAGCCGCGACTGATAATCCTGCAGCCGCTTGGTCTCGCCCGCGGAGAACCCATGCCTGTCCGCACCCTTGGCGATTATGCGCGTCGCATCGAGCACCAGATACATGTCGTTGCGCAAGTTAGGGGTCGCCTGGGCCGGCACGCGGTCGAGCGAGCCGTAGCCGGCAACGCGCGCCGCGACGTCGCGCGACACCGCAACCGCAGCGCCGTAAGCCGCGGGCGTTTCGACGCGGCGGTGCGACAGCGCGTCGACCAGCGCGGGGCGCGCCCGCTCCAGCGCGACGGCAGCAGCGCCGTGGCGCGCCAACACCTGCGCGGCAGCTTCAGCACTGGCGTAGAAAGCGGGCGTCTCGCTGGCAGGCAATGTACGATTGAGCGCGTAGGCGGTCGGGGCGCAGCCGATCAGAATCAGCATGATCAATCCCATGCCCTTTTGCCCGTCGTTGGAGCCGTGGCTGAATGACACGGCGGTGCAGGTGAATACCAGCAAGGCGCGGATGCCGCGCGGCGGCGGCGCGTTGCCCTCGGGTGCCTGCATCAGCGCCGGGCTGCGCGCCGTGGTGCGCAGCACGAGCAACAACAGCGCGGCGGCGACGAAGCCGATCACCGGTGCCATCAGCAGACCCGACAACACCTTGGTCGCCTGACTCCAGTCGACGCCCGACGTTCCGCTGGCCCCACGGTGAAGCAGTTGATTGGCGAGCCCGACGCCCAGCACCGACCCGATCAGCGTGTGACTGGAGGAGTTGGGCAGGCCGACGTACCAGGTGGCAAGGTTCCACATCACTGCGGCGAGCAGGAGCGCGAAGATCATCGCGAAGCCCGCGCCCGACCCGACGTTCAGGATCAGGTCGACCGGCAGCAGCGTCACGATCGAGTAGGCGACCGCCCCCGACGACAGCATGACGCCCAGGAAGTTGAAGAACCCCGACCACATGACCGCCAGGTTGGCGGGCATCGAGTTGGTGTAGATGATCGTCGCGACCGCGTTGGCGGTATCGTGGAAGCCGTTGACGAACTCGAACCCCAGCGCGATCAGCAGCGCGAGCCCGAGGAACAGGAACACGCCGGTGGCGAGCTGTTCACCCACCTGCTGCGTGTCCAAAAACACGCTGACCCCGGCGTAGGCGAATCCCGCGATGACCAATGCGGCGAATACGACGCGCGCCATCGGGTGAGCGGGCCTGTCGAGCTCCACCGCGCGCGAGCGCTGCGGAGACTCGGGCGAGGCGAGGACGGTGCTTGCCATAAGCTACCTCCTGTTCCCTGCCCGTGACGATTTGATGACACGGGCTGGAACTGCCTCGAAGCGGGACGAGGGCAGAGCGCGTATCGGGGTGGTGCGCTCAGCCAGACGCTCACGAAGATCGGCTGATCGGCATGACAGGCCGTGGCGCCTCGTTCCGGCTTCGTTCCCGCGGATTGCACCGCACCGCAACCCTGCCTACGTGGACCGGGTGACCGACACGCAGATTGCCCAGCCGCCGTATCTCTCCACCCTCAACGCGCCGCAGCGCGACGCGGTGCTGACCACCGATGGTCCCGTCCTCGTCCTGGCAGGCGCCGGAACCGGCAAGACCGCGGCGCTGACCGCGCGCCTCGCGCACCTGCTCTACACTCGCCGCGCGTGGCCGTCAGAAATCCTGGCGGTCACCTTCACCAACAAGGCCGCGCGCGAGATGCGCGAGCGCGTCGGGCGGCTCGTCGGTGAGGCAGTCGAGGGTATGCCTTGGCTGGGAACATTTCATGCGATCGGCGCTAAGATGCTGCGGCGACACGCCGAACTGGTCGGGCTGCAATCCAATTTCACGATTCTCGATACCGACGACCAGCTACGATTGCTCAAGCAATTGATCGTCGCCGCCGACATCGACGAGAAGCGTTTCCCGGCACGTAGCCTCGCCGGGTTGATCGACGAGTGGAAAAACAAGGGGCTGACTCCGCGCGACGTCGATGCGAGCGAGAGCGAGCGCTATGCCAACGGACGCGGCGGTGAGCTGTACGAGCAATATCAGGCCCGGCTCCGGTCAGTGAACGCCTGCGACTTCGGCGATCTGCTACTCCACGTGCTCACCATCCTGAAGAGCAATCGCGAGGTGCTGGAGCAGTACCAGCAACGCTTCCGCTACATCATGGTGGACGAGTATCAGGACACCAACTCGGTCCAGTACCTATGGCTGCGGCTGCTCGCGCAGGAGCGGCGCAACATTTGCTGTGTCGGCGACGACGATCAGTCGATCTACTCCTGGCGCGGCGCGCAGGTGGAGAACATCCTCAAGTTCGAGAAGGACTTTCCCGGCGCCAAGGTGATCCGGCTGGAACAGAATTACCGCTCGACGCCGCACATCCTCGGCGCCGCATCGGGCGTAATCGCCAACAATGGCGGGCGGCTTGGCAAGCAGCTGTGGACCGAGCTCGACGCTGGCGAGAAGGTGCGCGTCATCGGCGTGTGGGACGGACCCGAGGAAGCGCGCCGCGTGTCGGACGAGGTCGAGACGTGCCAGCGCGCCGGCAAATCACTCGACGACGTCGCCATCCTCGTGCGCGCGCAGCACCAGACGCGTGAATTCGAGGACCGCTTCATCTCGGTCGGGCTGCCCTATCGCATCGTCGGCGGCTTTCGCTTCTACGAGCGTGCCGAGATCCGCGATGCGCTCGCTTACCTGCGCATCGTCAACCAGCCCGCCGACGACCTCGCGTTCGAGCGGATCGTCAACGTGCCCAAGCGCGGGCTGGGCGACAAGGCGGTGGCGAAGCTGCACCAGCTAGCCCGCGCGGAAGGGTTGCCGCTGAGCCTTGCCGCGGCGCGCATCCTCGACAGCGACGAGCTGACGCCGCAGGCGCGCAAGTCGCTCGGCCGCTTCGTCGGAGACGTCGCGCGCTGGCGCGACATGGTGCGCGACCTGCCCCATCCCGAACTCGCGCGGCAGCTGCTCGACGAGAGCGGCTATACCGCGATGCTGCAAGCCGAGAAGACGACCGAAGCCGCCGGGCGGCTGGAGAATTTGTCCGAACTCGTCCGCGCGATGGAGGAATATGAGAACCTCGGCGCGTTCCTGGAGCACGTCAGCCTCGTCATGGACAACGAGGCGACGCGCGAGGACCCGAAGATCACGATCATGACGATTCACGCCGCCAAGGGGCTGGAATATGACACCGTGTTCCTGGTGGGCTGGGAAGAAGGATTATTCCCGTCGCAGCGCGCGCTGGACGAAGGCGGCACGCGCAGCCTGGAGGAGGAGCGTCGTCTCGCCTACGTCGCGATCACCCGCGCGCGCCGCCGCGCGGTAATTTTCCACGCCGCCAATCGCCGCATCTACGGGCAATGGACTAGCTCGATTCCCTCGCGCTTCGTCGGCGAACTGCCGGCCGATCACATCGACAGCGAGACGACGATGTCGGGCGGCGAGAGCCTGTGGCGCGCCAACTGGACCGAGCGCGCCGATCCCTTCGCTGACGTGTCGCGCGGGACCGGGCGCGGTCCGGGCTGGCAGCGCGCGGCGGGTACGCTGGGTGCGAAGCCGGGTGGCGAGTGGACCAGTCGTACCTTCACGCGCGAGCCGACGCGCGTGGTCGAGAGCCGCGCGAGCGCGGTCAGCATCGGCAACAAGGGACGCGGCGACCTGTCGCTCGGTCAGCGCGTTTTCCACCAGAAATTCGGTTACGGCGCGATCGCCGAGATCGAGGGCAACAAGCTCGAGATCGATTTCGAGCAGGCGGGGCGCAAGCGCGTGATGGACACATTCGTGACGATCACCTGACCGCGCCGAGTGATGCCGATCCGGCCTTTATCTTCAACCCGAGCAGCCCTTCCTGCCATACCGGCGTTGTCGCGGGTGGAGGTGCCGCATGTCCGAGACTGCCGAGAAAACTGACCCGAAGCTGTGGGAAAAGGTGAAGGACGAGATCACCGCCGGCGCGAGGGGCGGGAAAAAGGGGCAATGGTCCGCGCGCAAGGCGCAGATGGCGGTGCAGGAGTATAAGAAACGCGGTGGCGGCTACGTCGGCGAGCAGGACGAGCACAACTCTCTGCACGAATGGACCGAGGAAGACTGGGGCACCAAGTCAGGCAAGGAAAGCGGCGAGACGGGCGAGCGCTACCTGCCCAAGAAAGCGCGCGAGAAGCTGAGCGACGAGGAATACAAGCGGACGACCGCTAAGAAGCGCGCGGACACGAAGAAGGGCAAGCAATTCTCCGCGCAGCCCAAGGACGTCGCCGACAAGACGCGCTCGGCACGCGACCACCGGACCAAGGACGAGCTTTACGCCGAGGCGAAGAAGCGCGACATTCCCGGCCGATCGAAGATGAGCAAGGACGAGTTGCTCAAGGCGCTCGCCTGACGCGAACGGCGCCGCTCGCCCATAGTGCCCACCAGATGATGAGCGGCTGCAGCGCCAATCGCGGCACGTGGTACCAGATCGGCAGGCCGTTGCCGTGCGACAGGTCGTTGATTGCGTGCTGGACGTTGGCGGGCCAGACGCACAGAGCGTAGGCGGCGAGTGCCCAGCCAGCCGACTTGCGCCATCGTGGAAAGACGAGCGCCGCTGCTCCTGCCAGTTCGCACAGGCCGGTCACCAGCACGACGAGGCGCGGTTGCGGCACCCAGGCGGGAACGATCCGCACCATTGCCTGCGTGAAATAGAGGTGCCCGAGACCCGCCAACGCGTAGAAGGCGATCAGCAGCCACCGCCCGGTCCGCTGCACGCGCGTGTCGATCACTGCTC
The DNA here is from genome assembly GCF_913778135.1 of uncultured Sphingomonas sp. Lineage (GTDB taxonomy): Bacteria > Pseudomonadota > Alphaproteobacteria > Sphingomonadales > Sphingomonadaceae > Sphingomonas. Next base: position 11,474 of record NZ_CAJYVU010000141.1, read on the forward strand.
GATCGCGAGCAGTGTCACTCCGTCGTATTTGGCATCCTTGGGCTCGAACAGATCGCTGGCGGTGAAGCGCCGCGGGGTCACACGCAAGCCGGTGAGGCCGCTCAGCTTGAAAGCACCGATCTTCGGTTCGCGCGGCGGCTGTCCGTCGCGATCGAGCGTCAGCGCGTCGAGGTAGATCTCACCGTGCTTGGTGTACACGATGTGCGGGGCGAGCGTCACCGAGCCCCGATTGTAGCTCGCCGCAATCGCCTGCTGCTTCACAATAGCTTCGAACACGAGCGGCATCGTATCCGGAACGGTCGCAGCAGGGCGATCCTCACTGATGGTCAACGTCATTCACCTGTCTTAGCCACACACGCTGCGGTGCAGCAAGAACGTGCGGCGAAACGACGGGTTTCCCGTCATTCGCCGCACGCTTTACTCACTTGGCGTCGGGCGTGCCCATCAGCTTCTGCGCGAAATAAGTCATCTGCAACGCGTTCAATCGCGCGCCCTGTTCGATGTCGGCGTCACCGGAATGACCGCCCGCGGTATCCTCGTAGAACAGGTACGGCAGGCCGTATTCCTTGAGGCGGGCAGCGAACTTGCGCGCGTGCTGCGGCCCGACACGGTCGTCCTTGGTCGTCGTCCAGATATACGGCTCGGGATAGTTCACCCCGCGCTTGATGTTCTGATACGGCGAGATCTTTTCGAGGAACGCGCGCTCTTCGGGCACGCTGACCGAGCCATATTCGTCGACCCACGACGCGCCGGCGGCGATCTGCTCGTACCGGATCATGTCGAGCAACGGGACCTGGATCGTCACCGCCTTCCACATATCGGGGTGCTGGTTAAATTCGACCCCCATCAGCAATCCGCCGTTCGAACCGCCGTAGATGCCGAGCTTGGCCGGGCTGGTCAGCTTTCGCGTGAACAGGTCGCGGGCGACGGCGGCGAAATCGTCGTAGATGATCTGCCGCTTGGTCTTGCGTCCCGCGTCGTGCCATGCAGGACCGAACTCGCCGCCACCGCGAATGTTGGCGAGCACATAGGCGCCGCCGCGCTCCAGCCACAGCTTGCCCGTCAGCGCGGCGTAGCTGGGCGTCATCGACGACTGGAACCCGCCGTACGCGGTCATCAGCGTCGGCGTGCTGCCGTCGAGCGGTGCATTCTTAGCGTGCACGACGAAGTACGGAATCTTCGTTCCGTCGCTCGACACCGCTTCGAACTGTTCCGACACCAGCCCCGCGGCATCGAAGCGCGCGGGCAGCGCCTTGACCTGCTGCGGCGCAGCCGTGCCGCCGGCCGAGACCGACCACAAGGTTGTCGGCGCGAGGAAGCTGGTCACGGTCAGATAGGCGTCGTCGCTGTGATCGGTCGCGCTCGCGACACCGATCGAGGCATTGTCGGGCAGCGACAGTTGGCGCTGCGTCCACCCGCCCGCACCGTGCGTAAAGACGACCGCGCGGCCACGCACATTGTCGTACACGCTGGCGATCACGTGATTGCGCGTCGTCGTCACACGGTCGACCGACTGGCGGGCGTTCGGTGCGAAGACGAGCGTTGGCGTGAAGCGTCCCTTCACCACCTCTGCCAGCGGCGCGGACGCGATCGCGCCGGCCGGTATGGCGCCCCAGGGATCGCTCGTCTCGAAGATGACCTGACCGTCGACCATCCCGCTGGGGAAGGTGCGCGCGGGCACGTCGAGCTTCACCAGCTTGCCGTCGTGCTCGACCAGCGTTTCGCCACCGAAGAAGGTCGGGCGGCGCTGCACCATGACGACGCGGTTGCCCGTGCCATCCTCCATCACCATGCCATAGGTGCCGAGCTGGTCCTCCGGCTTGCCGCGGTACACCTCTTCGGCCTGCGACAACGGCTGGCCGCGTCGCACCCGCTTGACGACGAAGGGATAGCCCGAGCCGGTCATCGTGCCTGCGCCCCAGTCGCGCGATACGAGCAGCGTGTCGGCGTCGATCCAGTCAGCACCCTGCTTGGAAGTCGGCAGGTTGAAGCCGTTCGCGACGAACGCACCGCTGTCGAGGTCGAACTCGCGGTAGGTCACCGCATCCTCGCCGCCCTCTGACAAAGCGACGAGGCAGCGCCGCTCGTCGGGTTCGAGGCAGGTCAGCCCCTTCCACACCCATTTCTTGTTCTCGGCACGGCTGAGCGCGTCGAGATCGAGCGCCACCGTCCACGCGGGGGCCTCAGCGGCATAGCCCTGCTTGCTGGTCCAGCGCAGCACGCCCTGCGGGTGCTCGGCATCGCGCCAGAAATTGTAGATGCGACCGTGCAGCTGCATCGGCATCGCGATGCGGTCCTTCGCCGACGCGATCGCCAGCGCCTCGGCGTAGAATTGCTTGTAGCGCGGATCGTTCTGCAGCCGCGGCAGCGTGCGGGCGTTTTCCGCCGCGACCCAGGCGAGCGGTTTCGCGCCGTCCTTGTCCTCGAGCCATAAATACGGGTCCGCAGCATCAGCGGGGGCGGCGGGAGCCGCGGTCTTGATATTCATCGGCTTGTTGTGGGTGCCCGCTTGGGCGCCTGCAACCAGGGCGAGCGCAATCAGGATCATCAGTTGCTCCGTACAGCTTGGCACCCTTGTGACGCTGCGGCATGGGCAACACAATGGATAGTGAACGCGACGCTTCGCCGAACGCCGATGGATTGCCGACGCCGCGGCGGTTCGCCGCCATTGCCGCGCTGTGTTTCGGGACCGCGCTGGTCATCATCGACGGGGGTGTCGCCAACGTCGCGCTGCCGACGATCGCGCGTGATCTGCGGGTGAGTTCAAGCTCGGTGGTGTCGATCGTCACCGTGTATCAGTTGATGCTGGTCATGCTGATGCTGCCGTTCGCCGGTTTGGGAGAGCGGATCGGCTTGAAGCGGATGTACCAGGTGGGGCAGATGATCTTCACCGTCGCGACGCTGCTGTGCTTCTTTGCCAAGAGCCTGCCGTTCCTGCTCGTCGTGCGCGCCGCGCAGGCGATCGGCGCTGCGGGTGCGCTGGCGGTGGCGAGTGCGCTGATCCGGCAGACTTACCCGGCAAAGCAGCTCGGGCGCGGGCTCGGTATCAATTCGGTGATCGTGTCGAGCTCGGCGGCGGCGGCACCGACGATCGGTGGCCTCGTGCTGGCGGTCGCGCCATGGCCGTGGGTGTTCGCGAGCGCCATTCCGTTCGCAATCGGCTCGCTGGTGCTCGGCCGTGCGTTGCCAGATCCGCCCGCGCGCGACAGTCGCTTTGACCTCGCCGGTGCGGTCATGTGCGCGGCGATGTTCGGGCTGGTGATCGGCGGGCTGGAGAGCGCGGTGCACGGCGACAGCCCGGTGGTGTCGAGCGCGATCGTGCTGCTGGGTGTCACTGTCGGCGTCTATTTCGTACGCCGCGAGCGGGGCACGGAGAACCCGATCCTGCCGATCGACCTGCTCGGCCGTCCGGTGATCGCGCTGTCGGCGCTGGGCGCGTTCACCGCGTTCACCGCGTCGATGACGCTGCTCTTGTCGACCCCGTTCCGGCTGACGCACGCCTACGGCTTCTCGGCCGCGGAGGTCGGCGCCGCGATCGCACCGTGGCCGCTCACCAACATGATCGTCGCGCCGCTCGCAGGCTGGCTGTCCGACCGGGTGCCGGCCGGACTTCTTGGCGGGATCGGCATGGCGATCTCGATCACCGCGCTGGCGCTGATCGCTTATGTGCCGGCCGACCCGAGCTATTTCGACATTGCGTGGCGGATGGCGCTGTGCGGATCGGGGTTCGGCACCTTTCTGCCACCCAATGCGCGGCTCATCATCGGCTCCGCCCCGCGTGAGCGCGCGGCCGCGGCGGGCGGGCTGGTCAGCACGGTCCGGCTAGTTGGGCAGACGACGGGCGCGACGCTGGTGGCGGCGCTGCTCGCCTTCGGTGTCGGCGCGAGCAGCACGCCCCCGCTGGTCGCAGCCGGACTGGCGCTGGTCGCGGGGCTATGCAGCCTGGCGAGGCTGCGGCCGTCGATTCGCAACCCGCAGCGTGCCGAGACGCAGGACGTGCAGCCCGCCTCTCCGGTACGCTGAGGTCAGCCGCCGCGGCTAGCGACGAAGGCGAGCCAGAGCCAGCCCGCGATCAGCAGCGCGCCGCCGACCGGCGTGATCGCGCCGAACCAGCGCGGTGCGCCCAGCGCCATCAGGTATAAGGTACCGGCAAACACTGCCGCACCGCCGACGAACAGCCAGGCGGGTGCGCGCGCATCGAACCGCAGCGCCACCAGCGCGGCGAGAGCGTGGATCAGCTGATACTGCCCGCCCGTTTTCAGCCATTCCGCGGCGACACCGCTCGCGCCGTGCGCGCCGAATGCCCCGGCACCGACGGCAAGCGCCCCCGACAGCGCGGCAAGCAACATCAGCAGGTTCACGTCGTCACCCCCGTCCCCGGATTGATCGGCGGCGCGTCACGCGAGGCTTCGGTGATGATCACGTCGCG
>NZ_CAJYVU010000142.1 GCF_913778135.1 uncultured Sphingomonas sp.
GCGGACGGGTCGGGGGTTGACCTCGCCAACGTCAAGATGAGCATGAACCCCTTCGACGAGATTGCGGTCGAGGAAGCGATCCGCCTGAAGGAGAAGGGTGTCGTGACCGAGATCGTCGCAGTGTCGATCGGCGAGCAGAAGGCGCAGGAAACGCTGCGCACCGCGCTGGCGATGGGTGCCGACCGCGCGGTACTGGTCGTCGCCGAGGGCAGGGTCGAGCCGCTCGGCGTCGCCAAGCTGCTGGCGAAGATCGTCGAGGAAGAGCAGCCGGGTCTGGTGATCCTGGGCAAGCAGGCGATCGACGACGACAACAACCAGACGGGGCAGATGCTCGCCGGCCTGCTCGGCTGGGGTCAGGCGACCGCGGCGTCGAAGGTCGAGTTGTCGGCGGATAGCGCGACCGTCACGCGTGAGGTCGACGGTGGTCTGGAGACCGACACCTACAAGCTGCCCGCGATCGTCACCACCGACCTGCGCCTGAACGAGCCGCGCTACGCGAGCCTGCCCAACATCATGAAGGCGAAGTCGAAGCCGATGGCGCAGAAGACGCCGGCCGATTACGGCGTCGATGTCGCCCCGCGCCTGACCACGCTGAAGGTGGTCGAGCCCGCCAAGCGTCAGGCCGGCATCAAGGTCGCCGACGTCGACGAACTGGTCGGCAAGCTCAAGTCGATGGGCATCGCGAACTAATCCGAAAGGACCTGAACATGAAGACTCTGGTGTGGGTCGAACACGATGGTTCGACCGTGAAGGACGCGACACTGTCGGCGGTGACCGCGGCGTCGAAGCTGGGCGAGGTTCACCTGCTCGTCGCTGGGCAGGGCGTCGACGGTGCCGCGCAGGCGGCAGCTAGGATCGCCGGCGTCGGCAAAGTCCACGTCGCCGACGACGCCGCCTACGCGCACGCGCTGGCCGAGAACGTTGCGCCGCTCGTCGTCGAGCTGATGGGGCACCACGACGCGTTCGTCGTGCCGGCGACCTCATCGGGCAAGGCGATCGCGCCGCGCGTCGCCGCGCTGCTCGACGTCATGCAGATCAGCGACATCCTGTCGGTCGAGGGCGAGGACACGTTCACGCGTCCGATCTACGCCGGCAACGCGATCGCGACCGTGCAGACCAAGGATGCGAAGAAGGTCATCACCGTGCGCGGCACCGCGTTCGAGAAGGCCGCGACCGAGGGCGGTTCGGGCACGATCGAGGCGGTCGCCTCGACCGGCGACAAGGGTCTGGCGACCTTCGGCAGCCAGGAGCTTGCCAAGTCGGAGCGGCCTGAGCTGACCAGCGCGAAGATCATTGTCTCGGGAGGGCGCGCGCTCGGCTCGGGCGAGAAGTTCCACGAGCTGATCGAGCCGCTCGCCGACAAGCTGCACGCGGGCGTGGGTGCAAGCCGCGCGGCGGTCGACGCAGGCTATGTGCCCAACGACTATCAGGTCGGTCAGACCGGCAAGATCGTCGCGCCGGAAGTCTATGTCGCGGTCGGCATCTCGGGCGCGATCCAGCACCTCGCCGGCATGAAGGACAGCAAGACGATCATCGCGATCAACAAGGACGAGGACGCGCCGATCTTCCAGGTCGCGGACATCGGCCTGGTCGGCGACCTCTTCAAGCTGGTCCCGGAACTGACCGAAAAGCTGTAGTCAAGGTCTCCCGCTTCACGCCGCCAGCGCGGTCGCGCTCGCCAGACGCTGGCGGCATTCGGTAACGATGCGATGCACCAGCGTCGCACAATCGGGTACGTCGTCGATAAGCCCGACGACCTGACCACCCCATACCAGCGCATCGTCCACCGCCCCGGTCTCGAGCGTCGCCCGGCCGCGCGCGCCAGTGACGAGCGGGCGGACATCCTCGAAGGGAGCGCCGGCGCGCTCCGCCTCGATCACCTGTTCGGCGATCGGGTTGCGCAGGACGCGACCGGTATTGCGATAGCTGCGAAAGACGAGGCGCGTGTCGCGCTCGGTGGCCTCGACCATCGCCTGCTTGACGGCTTCGTGCACCGGCGCCTCCCGCGTGGCGCAGAAACGGGTGCCCATGTTGACGCCCTCTGCCCCCAGCGCCAGCGCCGCCGCCATGCCGCACCCGTCGCCGATGCCGCCCGAGGCAATGACGGGAATACTGAGCGCGCGCGCTGCCGCGGGGATAAGAACGAGGCCGCCAATATCGTCCTCGCCCGGATGGCCGGCGCATTCGAACCCGTCGATCGAGACGACGTCGATCCCGTCTCGCTCCGCTGACAGCGCATGACGCACCGAGGTGCATTTGTGAAGCACGCGGATACCCGCGGCCTTGATGCGTGGCATCAGGTCGCGGGGGCTACGACCGGCGGTCTCCATGACGGTCACGCCGCCCTCGATCACCGCCTCGACCAACTCGGCATAGGGCGGCGGCGAGATCGAGGGCAGGATGGTGAGGTTCACGCCGAATGGGCGATCGGTCATGTCGCGGCACCGCGCGATCTCGGCCGCCAGTGCCTCCGGCGTCGGCTGTGTCAATGCGGTTAGGATGCCTAGCCCACCGGCGTTAGAGACGGCCGCGGCCAGCTCTGCGCGACCGTACCACATCATACCGCCTTGAATGATCGGGTAGTCGATGCCGAGCAATTCGGTCACGCGCGTGTGCATCGGCGGTGGCGGCATGCTCATTGGCAGGCAATCCTTTGATCGAGACGATGTCGCAGTGTCCTGACCAAGCGTCCGGAGCCGCCGCAACTTCGAACGGGCGGTCGCGTCGGGGCAAGCCCGGCCCAGGACATATCGCCAGTTCGATGAGGCGGGCCTCAACGTTGTGTTGCACCCGGCTTTGGCGTCGAAGTCCTATACCTGACGGGCGGGAGAAGCAGATATGACGTCGCAAGCCCTTGAGGGGGTCAGGATTCTGGATCTCAGCCGCATCCTAGCGGCACCGTTCGCCAGCCAGTTGCTTGCCGATCTGGGTGCGGAAGTCATCAAGGTGGAGCGGCCCGGCGTCGGCGACGACGCGCGACAGTACGGCCCGCCGTTCCTGGCCGATGCGGACGGCAAGGATACTCGTGATGCCGGCTTCTACCTGTCATGCAACCGCAACAAGCGTGCAATCACCGTCGACCATTCGACCGTCGAGGGCGCGGCGATCATTCGCGAGCTGGCGGCGAAATCCGACGTGTTGATCGAGAACTTTCGCACCGGCGTCCTCGCCAAGTACGGCCTTGACCATGAGTCGCTCAGAGCGGCGAACCCCAGGCTCGTTTATTGCTCGATCACGGGTTACGGTCAGGATGGTCCCTACGCCGACCGGCCCGGCTATGACGGAGTGTTCCAGGCGATGTGCGGGATGATGAGCGTGTCGGGCTTGCCCGACGGCGAGCCCGGCGGCGGACCAATGAAGGTCGGCGTGTCGATCGTCGACATCCTGACCGGTCTCTATGCCGCGAACGCGATCCAGGCGGCGCTGCGTCATCGCGATCGGACAGGGCAAGGGCAGCATATCGATCTGGCGCTGCTCGATTGCGGGCTCGCTTCGCTTTCGCACTACGTCCAGAACTATCTCATTTCGGGCAAGGTCCCGGCGCGACGGGGCAATGGCGGCTATGGCGGCATCCCGTCGCAAACGTTCCGCTGCGCCGATCACGAAATTTTCGTCGTCGCGAGTACCAATCGCCAGTTTGCGGCGCTGACCCGTGCGCTCGGTCAGCCCGAGCTTGCCGGCGACCCGCGCTTCGACGAGGTCAGCCGCCGTATCGAGAATCGGGAAGCGCTGCTCGCGATCTTGGGCGAGGCGTTCGCGCAGCGGCCAGCGGCCGAATGGCTGGCGTCGCTCGAAGCAGCCGATGTGCCTGCAAGCCCCGTCAACGACGTGAAGACCGTCTTCGACAATCCCCAGATCTGCCACCGTGAAATGCTGTCGTCGGTGGATCATCCGGTCGCCGGTACGATCAAGGTGCTCCGCAATCCGATCCGGCTGTCGGAAACGCCGATCGGTCCGCCGCGCGCGCCGCCGGTACTGGGGCAGGACAACGACGCGGTACTGCGCGGGCTGCTCGGCCGCAGCGACGAGGAAATCGCTGCCCTGCAAGCACATGGTGTCATTTGAGGTCGGGCGATCGCGATTGCGATCAAGCGCCCGATGCGCTTGAGCATGCCGGCAAGTAAGGGGCACCAACTGGCACGGCGTTCAGTTGAGGCCGGAGGAGAGTAAGAATGTCTGAAATGCCGGCGCTGCAATCCGAATATGACCTGATTGTCATTGGATCGGGGGGCGGGTCGATGGCGGCGGCGCTGACTGCCAAGACGCTCGGCAAGCGGGCGGTGATCTTGGAGAAGATGGACAAGGTCGGCGGCTCGACGAGCTTTTCGGGCGGCGTCTGGTGGATTCCGAACAGCTCGCTCCTCCGTGAGGCAGGTATCGAGGACAGCTACGAGAAATCACGGCGATATTACGACAGTGTCGTCACCTATCGTGGGCCTGGCGTGACACCGGCGCGGCGCGACGCCTTTCTCAAGGGGGCGCCGCGGATGCTCGACTTCCTCATCGGATTGGGCCTGAAAGTCAGGCGTCCGCAGCCTAATTGGCCCGATTACTATGACGAGCTTCCCGGCGGGCTTCGCGAAGGCCGCTCGATCATGCCCGCCAAGTTCAACCTGAAGGAGCTCGGCGCGTGGAAGGATCGGCTGGCGCTCTACGGCCCGCTGACCCATATGCCGATGGGTTCGGACGAGTTCCCGGTGCTGTTTCTGCTCAAGCGGACGATGGCCGGAAAGCTGATGGCAGCGAAATACGCCGCGCTGATGCTGCGCGACAAGATCACCGGGCGGCAAACAGTGTCGAACGGCGCGGCGATACAGGGACGGATGCTCCAGATTGCGCTGCGCGAGGGCGTCGAACTGCATCGCTCGACCCCGGTCACGCGCTTTATCGTCGAGAAGGATCGAGTCGTCGGCGTCGTGGTCGAACAGAATGGCCGCGAGATCGAGGTGCGCGCGCGTGACGGCGTGATCGCCAATGTCGGCGGTTTCTCGCGCAACAAGGAGATGCGCGAGCGGGTGATGGGCGGGCTGCCGACGTCGAACGAATGGACCAATGCCAATCCGGGCGACACCGGCGAAGTCATTCAGGCGATGATGGACATGGGCGCCGCGACCGACTGCCTCGACGCGGCCTGGTGGGTCGTGACCTCACGCAACACCGACGGCAGCTGGCCCGAGGGGGCGGTGTGGACCGACGGGACGGTGGTACCGTTCATGCACCACCTCGACCTAAGCCAGCCCTTCTCGATCATGGTCGACCAGGACGGCCGACGCATCGCCGACGAGGCCGGCGCCTATATGGAGATCGGCGAGCGCCTCTACCAGCGCCAGCGCGATACCGGACGGGCGGTGCCCGCATGGGTCATCTTCGACAAGCGCCATCGCGAGCGGTACAACTGGGGCGCATCGCAGCCCGGCGTCACGCCGAAGTCATGGCTCGAAAGCGGCTATATGAAGAAGGCCGATACGCTGGCCGCGCTTGCCGCGGCTTGCGGGATCGACGCCGCTGGGCTGGAGGCGGAGGTCGCGCGCTACAATCGGTTCTGCAAAACGGGCGTTGACGAGGATTACGGGCGCGGCAGTCGCGCCTTCGACAATGCGCACGGCGATCCGACGGTGAAGCCAAATCCCAATCTGGGTGCGATCGAGCAGGGGCCCTTCTATGCCGTCGCCATCTATCCGGGTGACGTGGGTACCGCGGGCGGTGTCGTCGCCGACGAATATGCAAGGGTGCTGCGCGAGGACGGATCGGTAATCGAGGGCCTTTATGCGGTCGGCAACTCGACGGCGTCGGTGTTTGGACGATGCTATCCGGGGGCAGGCGCCAGTATCGGTGCGTCCTTCACCTTCGGCTATATTGCGGCTCATCACAGCGCGGGCTCGAACGAGCTGTCCCGGATCCTGAGCTGACCGACCGCCCTTGGTGTCGTGAGCATTCGCCGGAGCCGTCATCATCCATGCTCCGAAGGCGCGTGCCACAAGCCTATGAGGCGGGCGCGCTTCGCCAATGTGGCTGGAATGCTGACGCAAGCCGTTTTTGATATCTCCGATCGGATTTCGCGGATGCGATGGACGAACGGACCGAAAAGCCTTTCGATAAGGGCACTTGTCATTACATCCCGAAAAGCCGACATTATTCGAAAGCGCTGAAGCGCGGCGTAAGGAGTTGGATATGGCAACCGTCGTCGACACGCGTCCGCGAGACGTGATCCGGGTCTCCAAACGGGGTTACCTTTCGAAGGATTTCCTGGAGAAGGAAAACGAACGTCTCTGGCCGCGCGTTTGGCAGGTTGCCTGCCGCGAGGAGGAGATTCCTAACCCCGGCGATTATAGCGTCTATGATGTCGCCGACGAGACGATCGTCGTGGTGCGCAATCGCGACGGCGGCTTTAACGCGTTCCATAACGTCTGCCCGCATCGCGGCCGGCAGATCATGGAAGGGTGCGGCCATGCCGTGAACTTCCGCTGCCAGTATCACAATTGGACGTTCAATCTAAACGGCAAGAACGTCGCGGTGCAGGACCGCGACGACTGGGCCGGTACGCTGGATCGTGAAGGTATCGATCTTCAAAAGGTCAAGACCGCAAGCTGGGGCGGATTTGTCTGGATCAACATGGATCCTGACAGCGAGACGCTGGAGGAATATCTCGGCGTCGTACCGGAATATCTCGACCCGTTCGAGTTCGAGAACATGCGCTACCGCTGGTCGCTGGAACTGCACCTGCCATGCAATTGGAAGACCGCGCTCGAAGCCTTCATGGAAGGTTATCATGTCGCCGCGACGCATACCCAGCTGCTCGACGAGCAGGGCGAGGACTATACGACCAGCTTCGCACACGGGAAACACAGCCATTTCGGTTATTGGAATTCAACTGCGATGTTGGGCACGCCATCGCCACGCTTGAAGAAGGCTACGCCGGCGGACGTGCGCCCGGGCGTGGTGGAGTTTTTCCGCAAGATGGAGGACACGTTCGGCGCGATCTTCACCGACCGCGATTACGAAGCGGCCAAGAAGATTATGGATGAGGTGCCCGCCGACGCCGATCCGATGACAGCGTTCGGCATGGCAGTTGAGCTGGGCCGGCGCGCAGCGGAGGAGGATGGCTGCGGCTACCCGCCCAACCTGACGCCCGAGGCAATGTTCAAGGCCGGGACCGACTGGCATGTCTTTCCCAATTGCGTGACGTTGCCCTATTTCGATGGTGCCGTCTGGTATCGCGCGCGTCCGGACGGCAACGATCCCGACAAGTGCATCTTCAACATTTGGTCACTCAAGCGCTACGGCCCCGGCAAGGAGCCGAAGGTCGAGACACGCGTCGTCAAGGACGTCAGTGGCGAGACCTTTGGGCAGATCGTCGACCAAGACGTTGCCAACATGGCAAAGGTGCAAAAGGGGATGAAGAGCCGCGCCTTCCGCTACGCCCGCCCCAATCCGGTGCAGGAGGTCGAAATCATCAACTTCCACAAGCATCTCGAGGAATATGTCGACGGCACGCATAGCGACTAAAACGGGTATCGATGAGGCGGTGGCGAGCAGGGCTGTATCCTCACCCGAGCGCTGCGAACGTCGTTCAGGCAGGTCTGAACGACGTTCGCAGCGCTCGCGTTCGCACCGGCCGGCGCGCAGTGCGCTGCGTTGATCGCGCCGTCTGATCGTCTCGCATCGGTTGCGGTGCGAAGGGTCATGATGCCGAGATAGGCTTGCTACTTGTTCCTCCGCGTTCGATGAGCATGTGCGCGACCTGCTCCAAAGGCAGGAGATGTTCAGTCGGCACCGCTACTGTGCCTTCTGTCACTCAGCCGGTGGCGCAAGCGAGATCGGCCCGGTCGGGTTCGACCCCCAATCATGGCGGGTGGTTCGATGCGGCCAAACCGGTCGATCATTGCCGCCGTCACAATGCCAATACGACCGCAGGCATGGGCGGCGCGGCGGAGGCGGGCTGCTGCGTTGTCACCTAACGTGCTGACGACACGATCGATTTGCTAGCAGCGTAGCTGATCGACGTCGACCAACAGAACCGCATCCAGTCCCAAGTTCAGAGATGGCCTACGGTGTTGTTTGCGCTTGGAGGCTATGATGAAGGTACTATGTCGACGTGCCGTATAAGTCGTGAAACGACCGATAGCGGCGGTGGCACCGGTCACGACCATAGCTTCCTGCGGGTTAGGGCGAATGTGGCACTCTTCGAGAAAAAGGGCCGGTTAACCCCGAGTTCGAGATACCCGCGGTGACGGCGTCTGGCAGCTCGTCGGGGCAGAGAGCCTCGCGGCCTGCTCGCGCGAAGGCGACCTAGACTTAGGCATGTTGTTTGATCGGATTGAGCATGACGACGACGTAGTCGCCGCTGGCAACGCCGCGTGCCGCTTCGCGTGACCCATCGACGGTGCCAATGACGTCATAGCCGGGCATGTCCGCTAGGCTGAGCGCCAGTGATCGCGAAACATGCCCGATCGCTATTTGGCGTCCGTCAGAGTGACGGCAGCGACAGCGACCTGAACGCGCAATTTACCGACGCTGGGTTTTGGTAGCGGTTGGTTGCCAACACTTAAGGCCGTCGGATCGCCTTAGATGGCGAAACTGACGACACGTATTACCGACGCTGCACTCAGGAATAGACCCCTTGCGCACGCGCCGCACGAGCGACGGCATCGAATTCCTCGTACACGTTCATCGGCTCGGACCAATTCGCCATTGTCTCGATTTGATCGAAATGAGCGCCGATATCTTCGATCGTGGGCGGCGTCACGCCGGCAGGCGCAACCCAGCCATCGACCGCGCAGATGCGCACGCGGGCGTAGCGGCCCGAATTGCTGGAATACAGACCGTGCGTCGCGCTGCACACCTCGCTGACCAGATACAGCGCCAGCGGTACGTTGAATGGAGGGATGACCCGCCCCGCACTTGCAGTGAAATCGGCGTTCCGGACCGCGTCGGCGAAGGGCGGGATTTCCATGAAGCCAGGATCCATTTCGGCGGCAAGCCGCGAGTCGGCGGTCGGTAGCAGCACGTTTGACTGGATGCCGTAGGCTGCTCCCTCGAGCGCGACGACGTTGCTCAGACCGACGAGGCCGCACTTGGCGGCGCCGTAGTTCGCCTGCCACGCATGGCCGAAGACGCCCGATGCCGACGCCGTGAACAGCATCCGGCCATAGCCGCCGCGGCGCATCGCTCGATAAGCCGGCTGACCGACATAGAAGGCACCCTTCAGATGGACGTCGAGGATCGTGTCGATCTGCTCGTCGGTCAGATCATCGAAACGGTTGTTGCGTAGGAAGCCGGCATTGTTGATGCAGATGTCGACACGACCCCAGTTGTCGAGTGCCGCCTGCACGATCGCAGAGCCACCGGCTCGCGTGGCGACGCTTTCGTGGCTGGCGACCGCCTCGCCGCCCGTTGCCCTGATTTCCTCCACCACGCGATCGGCGGCCGTCACCGACTGACCGTGGCCGGACCCGGAACCGCCAAGGTCGTTAACCACCACCCGTGCCCCGCGCCGCGCCAGTTCGAGCGCATATTCCCGGCCGAGGCCGTTGCCGGCACCGGTGACGATAGCGACGCGGTCGTCGAAGCGAATGTTCACAGGGCCTCTCCAAGTCGATGGTGCGGAGACGGTGATCGGAGCTGCCGCCATCGTCGAGATGTCTGCGCGAATATCGGCTCCGTGATACTCGCCGGCGAGATCGCCCCATGCGCGCGCGCGCTGCTAGGATCGCGACATCGACTGCACGAGGAAGCATCATGGCCATCGACAAGCGAACTGTCACCTTCACCAGCGAAGGCGTGCAATGCGAGGGTGACCTCTATCTCCCCGCCGGTTTCGACGAGCACGCAAAGACGCCGGCGCTGGTAATCGGTCACGGTTTCACGGTCGCGCGCACGAGCCTGGTCGAGGAAGGCCGGCTCTTCGCGGAGGCGGGCTATGTCACCCTGGCGATCGACTACCGCCATTTCGGCGGATCGGGAGGCGAGCCGCGTGGACGGCTCTGGCCGCTTCAGGAAACAGAGGATTTCAAGGCGGCGATCGACTGGCTGGAGACCCAGCCTGGCATCGATGCCGACAATATCGGTATCTGGGGAACGAGCTTCGGCGGGGGCGTGGTGACCCATGTCGCCGCGCATGACATTCGCGTCCGCGCCTGCGTCGCGCAAGCCCCGATCCTCGACGGCGATTTCTGGATCCGCTCGCTAAACCGCGAGAGCGATTATCTGGCAATTCGAAAGTATCTGCGCGATGCGCGTCGCGCGCGGGCGACCGGGGGCGGCGATCCCGTCTTTCCGATGATGGTGCCAGCGGATGACGGCTTCGTTCCGATGCCTGCCGACCCGGCGATGATCGAGGACGTGACGAGCTGGTATGCCAAGACCGGCGACATGCTGATGCATTCGGCAAGCGAGATGACGATCGAAAGCTACGAGCGATTGATGGAATTCGATGCGACCTACACCGCACGCAAGATCGCGCCGCGCGCTTATTGCATCGTGCAGCTGACCGGGCACGACGTCTATCATCCCAACGAACCGATCCAGACCGCGTATCGCGTCGCGGGCGAACCCAAGCGGATGGTATCGCTGCGCATGGACCAGCTCGACTGCTACAAACCCGGTCAGCGCGAACAGACGATCGGCGCCGCAGTCGCCTTCTTTGACGAGTATCTGAAGTGAACGAGGCGGCATTCGACTATATCATCGTGGGTGCCGGGTCGGCGGGCTGCGTGCTCGCCGATCGCCTGACCGCCGACGGTCGATCGAAGGTGCTGTTGCTTGAAGCCGGGCCGACCGATGCGACGCCACTCGTTTCGATGCCGAAGGGGTTCGGCAAGTTGCTCGCCGACCCGAAGCGCGTGCACTACATTCCGACCGCAGCGGACGGCGACATTCCGGGCGAGACGTGGATCCGCGGCAAGATGCTGGGCGGTTCGTCTTCGGTCAACGGCATGATGTATTTCCGCGGCCATCCCGAAGATTATCAGGAATGGGTGGCGCTGGGTGCGACTGGCTGGGGTTGGGACGTGATGTCGCGCGCGTTTGACGCGACGGAAAAGCAACTTCGACCGTCCGTATGCCAGGAACATGGCGAACTTGGCGATCGGCTGATCGCAGCGGCGGGCGCGCTGGGTGTGCCGCGCGTCGACAACCTCAACCACGACGAGCAGTTCGGCATCGGTTATGCGCCGCGCACGATCCGCGACGGTCGCCGCACCAGCGCGGCGGCGGCGTTTCTGAAGCCGGCAATGCGTCGCCACAACCTTAAGGTCGAGACCGGTGTTTCGGTTGATCGCATCACGTTCGAAGGGACGCGGGCGACCGGCGTGATCGGCCGCCGCGGCGGCGCGCCGGCTCAATACAACGCTCGCCGTGAAGTTATCATCAGCACCGGCGGGCTGTTCAGTCCACAGCTCCTCCAGCGTTCCGGCATCGGTCCGGCAGCGTCGTTGGCGTCGCTCGGCATTCCGGTGATCCACGACGCGCCGGGCGTCGGGGCCAACCTGCTCGAGCACCGGCTTCAGATGATGCACTATCGGTTGAACCGGCCGATCAGCGCTAACCCCCGGTTGCAGGGGCTCGGCCTGATGCGCAGCGTGCTTCGATATGCACTCGGGCGCAAGGGCGTGCTGGCAGCGGGTTCCTACGACGTGGGCGCCTTCTTCAAGAGCGACCCGGCGCTTGAACGACCCGATTGCGAGTTGCTGATGGCGCCCTATGGCTATCTGTTCCAGCCCGATGGGTCGACCAAGGTTCCCGATTTTCCGAGCTTTCACATGTTCGGCTATCCGCTTAGATCGCGAAGCAAGGGAACGATCCGGTTGGCGAGTGCGGACCCCGACGTCCCGGCAGTCATCAAGCCCAACTATTTGTCAGACCCATACGACCGACAAGTGACGGTGGCGATGTTTCGTTTCATCCGCCGGCTGGTCGCAACTACGCCGCTAGCCGACGTGATCGCCGAAGAACTAGCACCGGGTCGCCAGATCGAGACCGATCAGGATATCATCGACCTCTACCGCACGCGCGGACAGGCCGGCTATCATGCCTGCGGCACCGTCGCGATGGGGGGCGAGGACGCGCCGCTCGATCCCGAACTACGCGTGCGCGGGGTAAGTGGCCTCCGTGTGGTGGACGGATCGGTGATGCCGACGATGCTGTCGGCCAATACCAACGGTCCGATCATGGCGATCGGTTGGCGCGCCGCCGACCTGATCCTGCGCCGCCGCAACTGAAATATCCGGGCGAGCGGGCAGGTCTGCTCGCCCTGATCCCCTTCGGCTCACCGACAAAGAAAGGGTGCCGGTCCAAGGACCGGCACCCGGAACGCTGACCGGCACCAAGTGCCGGGTCAGAACTTCGCCGACAGCTCGATCCCATAGGTTCGAGGCTCGCCAAAAGCCGAGGCCGAGAAGCCCGGACCGGCCCCTGGGGTAACGCCGCCGATAATCGGGCCGCCGCTGGCAAGGTACAGGCCGCCCTGCATGTAGTATTTGTTGAAGATGTTGTTGGCGAACAGCGCGACGCCAAAGTTGCTGCCGGCGATCCGACTGATCCCGATCCTGGCGTTGGCGAGGGCATAAGCGGGCTGAACCGCGTCGAGATCGAAATCGTCCAGCGGAGTATCGCTTCTATAGGTCGCGTTGACGTTAGCGGTCAGGTCGCCGACGCTGTCGATCTCGCGGTTATAGGTGATACCACCGCCAACCTGATGCTTTGGAATTGAGTTGAGCGCAATCGTGCCGTTGTCGCCCTTGACCACCTTGATGTCGACATACGAGTAGAACAGGTTGAACGACAAGCCGTTATCGAACGATAGGTTGGCCTCAAACTCGCCGCCGTAATTGTGCTGCGCGCCGATATTGCTGACGATGGTTGCGATCGCGGTACCAACAAGAATGTTCTGCTGACGCTGAACATTTTTATAGTTCTGAAAGAAGCCGGCCAGATTAGTTGATAGTTTCCCGGATCCTATGTCAAAACTGTTCTTGATGCCCGCTTCATACTCTTGGACCGTCTCCGGCTGAAATGGCTGGAATGCCAGGTCCGACTGCGCGCGTAGGTTGAACCCGCCCGATCGATATCCACGACGAGCGGAGATGTAGAGATTGAGGTCGGAGTCGGACTGATACTGTAGCGTCGTGTCCCAGGTCACCGCGTCGTTCTTGAGGGTGCGCGTGAATGAGCAGTTGTTGAGCGGCACTGTGCCGAGGCCGTTGAACAAACAGAAACCCGTTCCGACCCCCGGAATGACAAGCTTGGGCAGCGATGGGCTGACCGTTGCGCGGCGCAGGTCGTTGTTATAGCGGACGCCGCCTGACAATTTGAAGTGATCCGTCAGCTTGTATGTTCCGGCCAGGTAGAAGGCGTAACTCCGCGCCAGACCCTCCCCGATCTGGCTTTGATTGAAGGCGTCGGCGTTCTGCGAGAGGAATGAACCGGCCAGCGCAGGAATGCTCGAGGCGTAGCCGATCGATGTCAACTGCGGGAACGTGTTGGCGAAGGCGCCGTCGGTGCCCTTCTCAAGGAAGAAGTAGCCGCCCGTCGTCAGCTGGAACGCTTCGCCGAACGGCGTTCCTTGCATCTGGAACTCTTCGCTGTAGTTTTCGGTGTTTGAAAACTGGACCGGGAAGATCAAAGAGTTTGGACTGCCGTCATAGTCTGTATGATTGACGTAATCGATCTTGCGATAGCCAAAGATATTCTTGAACGTAACGGGCCCGGCATCAAGTGTCGTGCGGTTGACGACGCCGTAGTTCTTGATCCGGTTGTACGGTATCCCCGCGCTGCCATCGAGCGCCGCGTTCGTGCCGATCCTGCCCGTATCGATCCGATAGCGACCCAACGCCAGCGCTCGATTGAAATTGCCGATGATATCCTGCGGCGGGGCACCGGCTGCCAACGGGAAGAAGGGCGAAGCGCCCACCTGCTGCGCGATGACGGTGGGTTGGCCGTTGCGCGGATCGATCAGATTGTAGCCGATCAGCTTCAGGCCCGTGCCATGCTCGTCCTGCTTGAGATAGTCAAAGGCCGTGTAGTTCCGAAGTCGACCAAGCTTGAGTTCGCCTGACACACGAAAAGCATGATAATGCTGGTCGTCATAATCACGACCGGTACTGACGTCGCGGGTAAAGCCGGTCCGATCACGATATTTACCGGCCACGCGAAAAGCAAATACGTCCTTAATCACGGGAACGTTGACCATCCCCGACACGTCTTTCAGATCATAATTGCCATATTGGCCGGTGATATCGGCGTGATATTCACCCAGGTCGGGATGATTGGGTTCGACCAGCACCGCACCGCCGGTCATGTTCCGACCGAACAATGTGCCCTGCACACCCTTGAGCACCTGCACGCTCTGAATATCGTAGAAGTTGCTGCCGAAACCGTAAGGGCGGGGCAGCACCACCTCTGCATAATAGGTTCCGACGGGTTGATCGGTAAGCAGCTGTGCTTCCTGAGTGCGCTGCCCGCGGATTGCATAGGCGACGCTGGTGCGGCTGGCACCGTTTGTCGTGACTGACAGTGAAGGCGTTTGGCTTTGAAGACCGAAGATGTCGGTGACCCCGCGTTCAACGAGCGACGCGCCCGAGACGGCGGTGATCGAGATCGGCACGTCCTGAATGCGTTCCTCGCGGCGACGGGCGGTCACGACGACTTCGCCGCTCGCGGCACGCCCCGACGCCTCTGTGTCGTCTTGGCTGGCATCAACAGGGTTTTGTGCGGCCGGGGCGGCAGGCGCGGGCTCTGGCGTGACGGCTTGGGCGTTTGCAGTGGCCGCCAGCGCGAGCTGACTGACCGCGGCGATCAAATACGCGGCTTTCATGGATCCTCCTCCCCAGTATGGCGGTCACGACCCCGGCTCAGCGGTGCGTTGTCCCGGCGCAAAACCTCTTCCCCAATCGCGCGCCGCGCAATCCGGGATCGGCGTCCTGGGGCCAAGCATCACATTGGCGATGTCGCCCCTGCGCCCCTTGGGTGACGAGGGAAAGCGCGTCAGGAAGTGACGATGTCATCGCCACTGCTGTCGGAAGCGTTCGTCGTCGACGCCGTTTCGTGGCATCGGTGATCGGCAACCTGCCGTGCGTTTCAAGAGGTTCGTGATGACCAGCAACTACGCCCCCGATGCAGCCACGCAGCTCGAAATCTATCGCCGCGTCGCGTTGCTCAAGGCCAATGACGAGCGCAGCCGCAAGGTCATCAAGACCGGTCGCCTCGTCATGCCCTATTACAGTTATCGCGGGCAGGAGGTGATCCCCGCCGCGACGATGACCGCGCTGGAAGACACCGATTACCTCGTCACCATCTATCGCGGCATTCACGACATGCTGGCCAAGGGCATGCCGCTGAAGGATCTGTGGGCGGAGGTCGCGGGCCGCGTCGACGGGACCTGCAAAGGCAAGGGTGGACCGATGCACCTGACCTATCCGGACAAGGGGATCATGGTGACGACGGGGATCGTCGGGTCGTCGATGCCGATCGCGTGCGGCCTCGGCTGGGGATCGCAGCTATCCGGCGACGGGCGGGTCGCGGTGGCGACGTTCGGCGACGGCGCCTCGAACATTGGCGCGTTCCACGAGAGCCTTAATCTAGCGGCGGTGTGGAAGCTGCCGGTGATCTTCCTCTGCCAGAACAACCTTTATGGCGAGCACACGACCTACGAGAAGGCGACGTCAGCGCCGCGGATCGCGGATCGGGCGGGCAGCTATGCGATCCCGGGTGTCCGCGTCGACGGCAACGATCCCATTGAGATGTACGCCGCCGCGCGAGAGGCGGTGGCTCGCGCGCGGGCGGGAGAGGGGCCGACCCTGATCGAGGCGATGACCTTCCGCTTCCACGGCCACGTCTTCGGCGATGCCGATGGCTATATGGACAAGGCGCAGAAGGCCGCTGCGGTCGAGGCCGACCCGGTACCCCGTTTCCGCGCCCGTCTGATCGCCGAGGGTATCGCGACCGAGGAGGAACTGGCGGCGGCCGAGGCCGAGATCGAGGCCGCGATCGACGAGGCGGTCGAGTTCGCGCTCGCCTCTCCGTTCCCCGAACTCGATGAACTGACCCGCGACGTCTACGGAGTTGCAGCATGACCACCGACCTCGCTGATCCGCCTGCCGCGGCAAAGGTGAAGCCCGTCACCATCCTCCAGGCGATTAACGCCGCGATCGCCGATGCGATGGAGGCCGACGACAAGGTCGTCGTTCTAGGCGAGGATGTCGCCGATCCTGAGGAGGGCGGCGTGGTCGGGGTGACCAAGGGACTGTCGAACCGGTTCGGCGAGCATCGCGTCCGTTCGACGCCGATCGCCGAGCAGGCGATCATCGGCACCGCGATCGGCGCGAGTCTCGTCGGCTACAAGCCCGTGGCGGAGATCATGCTGATGAACTTCACGACGGTGGCGATGGACATGATCGTCAATCACGCCGCCAAATTGCGCTTCATGTCGGGCGGTCAGACGCATGTGCCGATCGTCATCCGTACCATGACGGGCACGGGCTTCTCCTCGGGCGGACAGCATTGCGACTACCTTGAGGCGTGGTTCGCGCATACCGCGGGCATGAAGGTGGTGGCGCCGTCCAACCCCGCCGATGCCTATGGCCTGATGCGCGCGGCGATCGATGATCCCGATCCCGTGCTCTACATCGAGAATCTGCCCGCCTATTGGAGCGGCGGCGAAGCGGCGCAGCCCGGCCATGTGGTGCCACTGGGCAAGGCTTGGATCGCGCGCGAGGGCACCGACGTCACGATCGTAAGCTACTCGCGCGTCCTGAACGAGGCGGTCGCAGCCGCCGACGCGATCGAGGCGGCTGGCTTTTCGGCCGAGGTCATCGATCTGCGCACCATCTCGCCCTGGGATCGCGAGACGGTTCTCGCTTCGGTGCGCAAGACGGGACGCTGTCTCGTCACGCACGAGGCGGTGACGCAGTTCGGCGTCGGTGCCGAGATCGCGGCGGTCCTCTCCGAGGAACTGTTCGGCGTCCTCAAGCGCCCCGTTGCCCGGCTTGGCGCACCCTATGCGCCCGTGCCTTTCTCCAAGCCACTCGAAGCCGCTTACGCGCCCGACGCCAAGCGGATCGCCGAGGCGGCAATCACGCTCTGCAAACAGGATAACTGACGATGGCGACCGAAGTACTGCTCCCCAAGCTCGGCTTTTCGATGAACGAGGGCGTGCTCGCCGAGTGGCTGGTTGCCGACGGCGGGCAGGCGGTCGAGGGCGAACCGCTGTTCGCGCTCGAAAGCGACAAGTCGACCAACGAGGTTGAAAGCCCGGCCAGCGGCACGTTGAAGATCCTGAAGGAGCCGGGCGAAACCTACGAGGTCGGGACGGTTCTGGGTATCATCGAATGACGGCCCCGGCGCCCGTCGCGGGCGGGCGCCGGGCACCCATCATCGTGTGTCGCGCTTGATTTTCTTGGCCAGGCTCCAGCGATGGACCTCGCTCGGTCCGTCGTAGATGCGGAAGGCGCGGATTTCGCGGAACACCTGTTCGACGATGGTGTCGCCGGTCACGCCGGTCCCGCCCATCACCTGCACGCAGCGATCGGCCACGCGCATTAGCGCTTCCGACACGGCGACCTTGGCGATCGAACTCTGCGCGGTGCCGAGATCGCCGGTATCGAGGATGCCTGCCGCCCAGTCGGTCATCAGCTCGGCCTGTTTCAGGTCGATGAGATTGTCGGCGAGCATGAAGCCGACACCCTCGTGATCGATCAGCGGCTTGCCGAAGGCCTGTCGTTTCAGGGCATAGGCGGTCGCAAGCTCGTTCGCGCGCGTCGCCGCGCCCAGCCAGCGCATGCAATGCGACAGCCTCGCGGGGCTGAGGCGGATCTGGGCGTAGCGCAATCCTTCGTCCGGCGCGCCGAGCACGGCATCGCCGTCAACGTGCAGATCGTTGATCGACAGTACCGAATGACCACCGGGCATCGAGCTGTCGATGGTGTCGAGCACGCGCTCGATCGTGATCGCCGGGTGGGGCAGGTCGATCAGGAACATCGTCGCGCGCACGGGCTCTCCCTCGGACGAGGTTCGCGCCATGACGATGCCGACCTTCGCGCCGGCATAGCCGGTGATGAACGCCTTTCGCCCGTTGATCGTCCAGCCGTTGCCCGCTGGCGTGGCCGTGGTCTTCATCATCGACGGATCCGAACCCGCGCCGCCGTCGACCGCTGGTTCGGTCATCAGGAAGGCCGAGCGCGCATCGCCGGCGATCAGGGGGACAAGGAAGCGCGCCTTCTGCGCCTCGGTCGCGACCTTCCCCAACAGGAACATGTTGCCCTCGTCGGGGGCCATGGTGTTGCAGGCGAGGGGGCCGAGCGGAGACAGGCCCGACTTGCGCAGCACGTACGCCGTTTCGCGCTGGGTCAGGTGCCCGCCGCCGGGCAGGATGTGCGGCGTCAGCACCCCGGCCTGGCGTGCCAGCCCGCGCAGCTCGTTGACGAGCGCGTCGGTCGGGCCATGGGCGTCGCGACGCGGATCGCGCTCGAACGGGGCGACGACATCGCGGACGAAGCGTTCGACCCGGTCGCCGATCTCGGCGGCGCGCGGCGTGACCGCTGGACTTTCATAGGTGGACATCAGCGGGTTCCCGTCTGTTCCCAGCCGATCCGCGCCAGTTTGGGCAGCGTGTCGACCAGCGATTGTGCCGTCGCCGAGGCGGCATTGCCGCGGATCAGCCGTCCTTTCACGCCGTGCAGGATCGCGGCGAAGCGGAACATGTTGAAGGCAAGGTAGAAGTCGAGCGCGTCGATGCCCCCGCGCCCCGTCCGCCGGCAATAAGCGGCGACATAGTCGGCTTCCTCCGGGATGCCCAGAGTGGCGAGGTCGGCCCCTGCAAAACCGCCGAGCACGTCGGGCGGAAGGCGGTACATCATCAGGTGATAGGTGAAGTCGCCGAGCGGATGGCCCAGCGTCGACAACTCCCAGTCGAGCACCGCGAGGACGCGCGGCCCGGCATCGTCGAACATGAAGTTGTCGCCGCGCAAGTCGCCATGGACCAGCGTCGTCTCGTCACCCGGCGGTATATTCGCGCCCAGCCAGTCGATGAGCCTGTCAAGATGCTCGTTGCGCCCGGCATCGACGTCCTCGCGATACTGGCGCGACCAGCGAGCCAGCTGCCGCTCGAAGTAATTGCCGGGCTTGCCATAGCTCGACAGGCCGAGCGCATCGACATCCAGCGTGTGGAGCCTGGCGATCGTCGCGTTCATCGCGTCGAAATGCGCGGCGCGGTCGGCCGGATCGAGGCCCGGCATCGTCGAGTTCCAGAAGATGCGGCCCGGCACGAACGCCATGACGTAGAAGGGCGTGCCGATCACGCCCGCATCCTCGCAGAGCGCGAGCGGTCGGGCGACGGGAAAGTCCGCATCGGAAAGCGCCGCGATCACCCGGTACTCTCGCTCGACGGCGTGCGCACCCGGCAGGATCGGCCCAGGCGGCTTTCGGCGCAGGACATAGCGGCGCCCAGGCGTGTCGAGGCGATAGGTCGGGTTCGACTGGCCGCCGTTGAACTGGGTCACCGTCGGCGGGCCGGCATAGCCGGGCAGGTTGGCGGTCAGCCACGCATCGAGCGCCTCGACGTCGAAGCCGTGACCCGCGCGGATCGCACCGGTGCCGCCGAACGCCTGTTGGTGGTCGATGCTCATACGATCTCAAACAGGCCGGCCGCGCCGATGCCGCCCGCCGCGCACATGGTGACGACGGCGTATTTCTCGCCGCGCCGCTTCGCCTCGATCAGGGCATGGCCGGTCATCCGCGATCCCGACATGCCGAACGGATGGCCGATCGCGATCGCGCCGCCGTCGACGTTCAGGCGCGCCGGGTCGATGCCGAGCGTGTCGCGGCAGTATAGGACCTGTACAGCGAACGCCTCGTTCAGCTCCCACAGGCCGATGTCTTCGATTCGGAGCCCGGCGCGTTCGAGCAGGCGCGGCACCGCGAAGACGGGACCGATCCCCATCTCGTCGGGCTCGCAGCCGGCGACCGCGAAGCCGCGGAAGATTCCGAGCGGGGCGAGCGACCGACGCTTCGCCTCATCCGCGCTCATGACCACGCAGACGCTGGCGCCGTCCGACAATTGGCTAGCATTGCCCGCGGTGATGCAGCCGCCCTCGACCACGGGCTTCAGCGCGGCGAGACCTTCGTAGGTCGTATCCGACCGGTTGCCCTCATCCCGGTCGAGCGTCACGGTTTCCTCGCCCGTTACCTCGCCCGCCTTGTCCTTCAAAAGCTTAACGGCCGTCACGGGCACGATCTCGGCATCGAAGCGGCCGGTTGCTTGTCCCGCCGCGGTGCGCTGCTGACTTTCGAGCGAATAGCGGTCCTGCGCGTCGCGATCGATGCCGTAGCGGCGGGCGACAGTTTCGGCGGTCTGGATCATCGAATCATAGGCGCCTGCGACGTTCGTCTTGAGCCATGGGTTGATCGCCCGGTCGCTGCGCGTGTTCGGCAAGGCCAGCGAGCAACTGTCGAGACCGCCGGCGATATAGATGTCGCCCAGGCCCGCCATCACGCTCTGTGCGGCGATCGCGATCGTGTTGAGGCCCGAGGCGCATTTCCGATCCAGCGACACACCGGGCACGGACACTGGCAGCCCCGCGCGCAATGCGCTGGTGCGGCCGATATTGCCGCTCTGCGGCCCCTCCAGGCGCGCTGCGCCCAGGAGTACGTCGTCGATCTCCTCACCCGACAGGCCGGCGCGGCGCGCCGCCTCGGCGACGACGATACCGCCAAGCTCGGCCCCGTCGAGATTGTTGAGCGCCCCGCGCCCGGCACGACCGATCGGCGTGCGGGCGGTGGCGACGATGACGGCATCGCGCATCGGTATCTTCCTCGTCAGTCGGTAACGGCGGTCAGGTCCGCCCAGAATCGGTCGGCACCGCGCGCGCAGATCCGATCGCCCAGTACGCCCGACCAGTGGCTGTCACCGCCGAATTCGGATCGCCAGGCCCAGAGCCGACGGGTCAGCGGATGCAGCGAGTATTCGTGCGTGAAACCGATCGCGCCGTGAACCTGATGGGCAAGCGCGGTGCCCACGCCGACCGCCCGGTTGGCGCGCAGCTTGGCCGCGGCGATCGCATAGTCGCCGTCGCCGCGCCCTTGCGCCTGCGCGGCACCAAGTGCGGCACAATTCGCGGCCGCGGCCTCGCACGCAAAGGTCGCGAGGCTTTGCTGGACCGCCTGGAACTTGGCGAGGGGGCGCCCGAACTGCTTGCGCTCGTTCACATAAGCGACCGACATCGCAAGGCTGGCATCGAGCGCACCGGCGATCTGCGCCGCGCGGGCAAGCGCGCCGAGCGCGAATATGTCGGCGGGAAGGCGCTTGGCCGTTGCACCCTCGAAAGCCAAGTTCGCGCGCGGTTCGCCCGCGATGTTGGCGGCCGACCCGATTGAGGCCTGCGCCATGTCGAGGATCATCGATCCGCCCCCCGGTGCCGGGGCGACGACATAAGCTGCGCCCTCCGCCCAGGCCACGCCGGTAATTGAGCCGTCGAAGCGATCTCCCGCCAGCGTCCCTTCGACCGCGGGCGCGATCGTGCCGCGTCCGTCGAATGCCCCATCCGCCAACGCTGCCGCGATCGTTGCCTCGACAACCGGCAGGGCGAGGGCGCGGTAGCCCGCCAGGCGAAAGACGATTACCGCGTCAGACCAGCTACCGCCAAATCCCCCCCGGCCGGCGTCGACCATCAGCGATGGCAGTCCCACCGCTTCGACCGCGTCCCACGACGCCCCGGACATCTCTCGCGCGCTCAGATCGGCGAACAGGTTATCCGCCATCTCGGCAATCATCTGCTGCTGTTCGTTCATCGAAGTCCCAGTCCGCGCGCTATGATACCCTTCAGGATTTCTCTCGTCCCGCCACGCAACGAGAAGGAGGGCGACAGCTGAAGCAGATGCCCCAGCATCAGACCGAGCGGATCGGGGCCGGCGGGATCGACCTCGATCGCGGCCTGGATCAGTTCGGGAACGGCCTGTTCGAAGCTGTTGCCAAGGTCCTTGACCATCGTCGCCTCGAGCGCCGGATCCTCGCCGCGGGCGATCTTGACCGCGATGGACGCCGACATCAGGCGAAGCGTCCATGTCTCAGCCGCGAGCCGCCCGATGAGTGCGCGGACCGCCGCATCTGGATGCGCGCCGGCACGGCGGATCAGCGCGGTCAGCAGCGTAGTCGAGGACAGATAACGCTCCGGCCCCGAGCGCTCGAGCGACAGTTCGGCCGTCACCTGCCGCCAGCCGTCACCCTCGACCCCGACCAGCGCGCTGGCGGGAAGGCGGACGCCGTCGAAGAATACCTCGTTGAAGTCGTGCCCGCCGGTTAGGTCGATGATCGGCCGGATCGAGACGCCTGGCGCGTCCATCGGCACGAGGAATTGACTGAGGCCGGCGTTGCGTTCCGATCCCTCCTCGGTCCGCATCAAGGCGATCATGACATGCGCGTGGTGAGCGTTGGTGGTCCACACCTTCTGCCCGTCGAGGATCCAGTCGTCGCCGTCGCGCCGTGCGGTCGCACGGACCGAGGCGAGATCGGATCCCGCGTTGGGCTCCGACAGGCCGATACAGGCGTATATTTCGCCGCGGGACATGCCGGGTACCCAGCGCTCCCGCGCTTCTTCGGTGCCATAGCGGATGAGCAGTGCGCCGGTCTGACGATCGGCGATCCAATGCGCTCCGACCGGCGCGCCGGCCGCCAGCAACTCTTCCAGCACGACATAACGTTCGATTGAAGAGCGTTCGTGCCCGCCATAAGCTCGCGGCCAGGTCATGCCGATCAGTCCGGCGGCGCCTAGCGTGCGACTGAATTCAGGATCGGGCACCGCCCAGCTGTTGGCAAGGCGACGCGGATCGCTGCCATCGACATGTGCCGCCACCAGAGCACGGACCTCGGCACGGAGCGCTGCTGCACTTTCGGGCCATTCGATCGATTCGGGAACGAAAGTCTGCAAAGCGACTCCCCTGAAGAGACGACGGGGCCTTGCGGCACTATTGCACCGCAACCAACAGGACCGGATCGATCATCACGGACACGATAACAGCGTGCGCTGACGTGCCGACATCGCGTTCGTGACGGCTGCGATGCTTGTTTGCTGCCGCGCCGCAGTATCCTGATACTATCCAGCGTACCAACCGAGATTGCAGTGTTCGGCGGTGTATCGAAGGTCGTGCAGATCGCAGAACTTGGCGCGCTGGTGTTTTGCAAGGAGCGGCCCGCGCCGGCGTCCCCCCGGCGCATGCCGAGCCGGTGATGCTCCCTTACCCTCGCCGACGCCTATGTGTCCTGCGTTGAAACGGGGGAGTGCAAGTTGTGCTGCTGCGCTGACCGTCAATCGGCTGGGCGGGGCGGAGAGCGTGAGACGCGCGCCGCACTTTGTCACGATAATGCGCTTCGGCCAGCGCCTGCGTGACGCGGTCATGCTGGACGCATTGACGCAGACGCTGAGCGATCCCGTATAAATCTACCACACGTGCATCGCCGCTGATAATGTCGCGCGGGCCGAAGATAGCGACCGCGTAAGCCACGATACTCACATCAAGGAAACGGCGGCATTGAAGCCGGCCCTTGCGCTGGGCGGCACGGTTATGGCCGGGATCCATAACGGCGCGGCAGCGCTGGTTTTCGCCTCTCCCGCCAGCACCGCACCTACGGGCAAGCGGCCGACCACGTGGATGGTAAGATGGGATCTCGCCGCGGTAGAGCCGTCGTTGAAGGGCTTGGCCCAGTCGAAGCGGTGGCGATGGGGCTCGCTCGCGCGGGCTTTGCTTTGGGCAGATCGAGATGTCGAACCGAACGAGGCCTTCACGGCACAGCGCTTGTGCCGTCGCTGATCGTCTGAGGTTCGATCGGGCACGTACGAAGGTCAACGGGTCGGCGATCTCGCTAGGTCAGTCGATCGGTGCGCCCCAGCAACAAACCTAATGAAGTGGCTTTACGAACTATGGCGCAGCGGCGGCCGCTGCTGCTGCCCTGCTTTGATAAGCATCGGCGGCGGGCCTCGCCATGGTTGTGGAAGTGCCGTCCTGATCGGTGCACGATCGGCGGGTGCGATGCGCGTCCGCCGATCGTGTCAGTTTGCGGCCTCAGACGTTTTCTGAGTCTCCCGTAGTGTCGCAAGAACCTGTCCGGCTAGCGCCTTGGGGC
Organism: uncultured Sphingomonas sp.; assembly: GCF_913778135.1. GTDB lineage: Bacteria > Pseudomonadota > Alphaproteobacteria > Sphingomonadales > Sphingomonadaceae > Sphingomonas. The sequence goes on from NZ_CAJYVU010000142.1 coordinate 24,110, forward strand.
AGATGAGCAGGTCGGGCAGGTACACGTCTTCGCGATTGTAGCGCAGCGGCGTGCCGTCGATCCGCGAGCAATGGAGGCCGTGGGCAAGGGCGACGGCGACGGGTGCCATCGAGTCCCATTCATACTGGCCGCCGGTGTGGAGGTAGATGTCGGCCTCGCCGCGAACCACCGCCATCGCCTTTGCCCCCGCCGAGCCCATCGGAATGAGTTCGGCGCCCAGACGCTCGGCGACGGCGATGGCCTCAGGAGCGGGGCGGGTGCGGCTGACGACCATGCGCAGGGGATCGGCTGGCGGTTGTAGCGGCTCGGCCCGGTCAGAGCGAAGGACCACGCCCGCATCGGGCAGCGCCACTGCGCCGACCACCGGCTCGCCGTCGATGGCAAGGCCGACATGCACTGCCCAGTCGGCACGCGCCTCGCCATATTCGCGGGTGCCGTCGACGGGATCGATGATCCAGACGCGCGATCTGGTCAGACGCGTGCCGTCACACTTCGCTTCTTCGGACAGAAGGCCGTCGTCAGGACGCGCCTCGCGCAACGCGTGGACGAGGAAGGCATTGGCGGTCTGGTCTCCCGCCTTGCCAAGCGCCTTGGGCGAGAAAATCCCGCTCGCCCGCACGTCGCGCAGGATGCGCCCGGCGGTCTCGGCCAGATGCGCCGCAAGGTCGGCGTCGTTCATCGCGCTCATGGGATCAGCCTCGCGACGATCGCGTCGGCGGCCTCCTCGGCGGTCATGCCGGTCGTGTCGATGCGGATCTCCGGATCGTCGGGGGCCTCATAGGGGCTGTCGATGCCGGTGAAGTTGGCGAGCTGGCCCGCGCGCGCCTTGGCATAAAGGCCTTTCACGTCGCGCGCCTCCGCCTCGGCCAGCGGCGTGTCGATATGCACCTCGATGAACTCGCCGGGCGCCATCATCCGGCGCACCATCTCGCGCTCGGCGCGGAAGGGCGAGATGAAGGCGGTGATGACGATCAGGCCGGCATCGGTCATCAGCTTGGCTACTTCGCCCACCCGGCGGATATTCTCCACCCGGTCGGCATCAGTGAAACCCAGGTCCTTGTTGAGGCCATGGCGGACATTGTCGCCGTCGAGCAGGAAAGTGTGCCGGTTCATCCGCGCCAGCTTCTTCTCGACGAGATTGGCGATCGTCGACTTGCCCGCGCCCGACAGCCCGGTGAACCAGAGGACCGCGGCCTTCTGGTTCTTGAGCGCGGCGTGATGCTCGCGGTCGAGGTCGACGGGCTGCCAGTGGACGTTCTGCGACCGGCGCAGGCTGAAGTGCAGCATTCCCGCCGCGACCGTCGCGTTGGTCAGCTTGTCGATCAGCACGAACCCGCCGAGCGTGCGGTTGTCGCCGTAAGCCTCGAACACGATTGGCTTGTCGGTCGAAAGATTGGCGACGCCGATCGAGTTCAAGTCGAACGTCTTGGCCGCCAGCTTCTCCATCGTGTTGACGGCGATCTGGTATTTAGGCGCCTGTACTGTCGCACTCACGGTTTGCGTCGCAAGCTTCAGCCAGTAGCTGCGGCCCGGCAGCATCGCCTCGTCCGCCATCCAGACGAAGGTCGCCTCAAACTGGTCGGCGGCCTGCGGGGGCGCGTCGGCGGCTGCGATCACATCGCCGCGCGAGCAGTCGATCTCGTCGGTGAGCGTCAGCGTCACTGACTGGCCCGCGACCGCCACATCGATGTCACCGCCGAAGCTGACGATGCGCTGGACGCTGCTCGTCTTTCCCGAGGGCAGCACGCGGATTTTGTCGCCGGGGCGCACCTCGCCGCCGGCGATCAGCCCGGCGAACCCGCGAAAGTCGAGGTCAGGGCGATTGACCCACTGAACGGGCAGGCGGAACGGCCTTGCGCGATCGCGCTCGGCATCGATCTCGACGCTTTCCAGATGCTCGACCAGCGACGGCCCCTCGTACCAGGGCGTGTTGGGGGAGGGGGCGGTGATGTTGTCGCCCCTGAAGCCAGAAATCGGCATCGGCGTGAAATCGGTGATGCCGATACTTTCGGCGAACGCGCGATAATCCGCGACGATGTCATCAAACTTCTGCCGGTCGTAGCCGACGAGATCCATCTTGTTTACCGCCAGCACGAGGTGGCGGATACCGACCAGGTGCGCGAGATAGCTGTGCCGCCGCGTTTGCGTCAGCACGCCCTTGCGAGCGTCGATCAGGATGACGGCTAGGTCGGCGGTCGACGCGCCGGTCACCATGTTGCGGGTGTATTGTTCGTGCCCAGGCGTATCGGCGACGATGAATTTGCGCTTCTCCGTTGCGAAGAAACGGTAGGCGACGTCGATCGTGATACCCTGCTCGCGCTCGGCGGCGAGGCCGTCGACCAGCAGCGCGAAATCGATCTCCTGCCCTTGCGTACCCACCCGCTTCGAATCGCTCTCCAGCGCGGCGAGCTGATCCTCGAAGATCATCTTGGAATCATAGAGCAGGCGCCCGATCAGCGTCGATTTGCCGTCGTCGACCGAGCCGCAGGTGATGAAGCGCAGCAGGCTCTTGTTGCGATGAAGCTCGAGATAGGCATCGATGTCTTCGGCGATCAGGCGATCGACCTGATAGGCACCGGCATCGGCAGCGTGAACCGTGGCCATCAGAAATATCCCTCCTGCTTCTTCTTCTCCATGCTTGCCGAGCCCGCATCCTTGTCGATCGCGCGGCCTTGCCGCTCGCTGGTCGTCGTCAGCAGCATTTCCTGAATCACTTCGCTGAGCGTTGCCGCCTCGCTCTCGACGGCGCCGGTCAGCGGATAGCAGCCGAGCGTGCGGAAGCGGATCGAGCGTTCCACCGGCACCTCACCGGGGTCGAGGCGGAAGCGGTCGTCGTCGATCATCAACAGCATCCCGTCGCGCTCGACCACGGGGCGGGGCGCCGCGAAATAAAGCGGGACGATCGGAATATCCTCGAGCTGGATGTACTGCCACACGTCAAGCTCGGTCCAGTTCGAGATTGGGAAGACGCGGATCGATTCCCCCTTGGACTTGCGCGTGTTGTAGAGGTTCCAGAGCTCGGGCCGCTGGTTTTTCGGATCCCAGCGGTGGTTGGCCGAGCGGAAGCTGAAAACGCGCTCCTTCGCGCGGCTCTTCTCCTCGTCGCGGCGCGCGCCACCGAACGCTGCGTCGAAGCCGTACAGGTCCAGCGCCTGCTTCAACCCCTCGGTCTTCCACATGTCGGTGTGGAGCGGGCCATGGTCGAAGGGATTGATCCCGCGCGCCTTGGCCTCCGGGTTCTGGTGAACAAGCAGTTCCATCCCGGTTTCGCGCGCGATACGGTCGCGGAGCTCGTACATCGCACGGAATTTCCACGTCGTGTCGACATGCAGCAGCGGAAAGGGTGGCGGTGCAGGGTAGAAGGCCTTGCGCGCCAGGTGCACCATCACCGCCGAGTCCTTGCCCACCGAATAGAGCATCACCGGCTTCTCGCACTCGGCGACGACTTCTCGCAGGATATGGATACTCTCGGCCTCGAGCCGCTGGAGATGGTTGAGGTGGGTCATCGGGAGCTCCCTGGCAATGCACGCAGCTTCCCCCCACGAGCTTGCGCGCACACCTCCCATATGGGAAGGCCCGCTGCGATGGCTTTGTCACGCATCGATCAGGACGAATTGCTGAGCGCCCTTTATACGCTCGACAATCTCCAGCCCTTTGCGGCGTTTCTCGAGCGGCTTCGTCGTCGCACACGTGCCAGCGAAGCCGTTCTGCTCACCTGCAGCAGCATCGGAAGCTGGGACACGTATGCTTCCCGCACTTCGAACGCCGCCGCGCTTACCCCTTTGCCGCGCGGGCTGCTCCAATCTTTGCGCTCCGGGCGTGTGTATGATCTCGAGGAACTCGGCGACGAAGGATACGGTCGGATCATTCGGGCATCCAGCCACCGAAGCGACGTCTGGATAGGAATCCGGAGCGTAACGTCAGGCTGTTTCGAGGCCTCTGACGCAGCGTTGCTGTCAGCCTTGTCGTCCCATGCGGCAACCGCCGTGACGAACATCGCGCGCCTGCACGACAGTCAGGTCGAACTTGCCGCAGCAAATGAGGCGCTGGACAGGGCGGGCGTGGGGTGGGCGGTGCTCGACGACTATGGAGAGGCCGGCGCTGGCCGAAGCCTCGACGTGTCACCCCGGCAGCGAGCCGCGCTTGTCAACGGTGTGAAAGGCGGGGCACGTGTGGCCGTCGCAGGCGAGGCAATCGCGCTACCGTTTGCCGCCGGCGATCGCGGCACGGCACTGGCGTTGTTCCGCAAGCCCGTCCAACCGATCGACCGGGCCGCTGCCTTCGCCGCTGCGTACGGGCTGACGGGGGCGGAGTCGCGGATGGCGATCGCGCTGGCAGAAGGCGCGTCGATCGTCGAGGCCGCCGCAAGGCTAAACCTCACCGAGCAGACCGCCCGCCACTATTCGAAGCGATTATATGCGGCGACCGGGGCGCGTGGTCAGGCCGAACTCGTGCGCCTCGTCTGGACCAGCGTGGCGGCGCTGGCCTGACGACATTCCGACCGGGACCGGCCGATGAGCGCCGCCTAACCCTTCACGGCGGATGGAAATCCCGGAAATCCGGGCACGCCGGCGAACATCGCCTGGCCATGCGCGCCAAGCCGGACATATTCGAGGTAGTGACCGAGTTCCGCGACGGTGTCGGCGTAGAGATAGGCGGCGAAATCCGGCACCTCTCCCTCCATGACGATTGCGCTGTCGTTCTCGACCACTCTCTGCCGCATCGCATCCCAGTCCGCGGCTTCGTCGATCAGCAGACCGACGTGATGGAAGCGGCATACGAACGACGTCGCATCGGCGATCCAGTCCGCATACAGCGCGCGTCCGTTCTCACCCGGCTGGATCAGCTCGATGTTAGTCTGTCCGGCATAGCCGAGCGCGACATGGATCTTGCCATCGGCATCGGGGGTGTCGCGCATGATGTGGAATCCGCCGACGCCGTAACGCGACGTGAACATTTCCGCCGCGCGATCGATGTCGTTGGTGACATAGGCAAGCTGAAAGACGTTCTGGAACAGCGGGTAAGACATCTGGCGTCCTTTCCTGAGCAAGCTGGCGGCGACAGGTCGTTGGCCGCCGCCGCCCGATTTCGATTTTGTTGCGATCGGCGCCCCCTACCAGCGGCGGCGTTGCTGGGCACCGCGACTGCGGGCGCGGATCGCGTCTGCCCGCTCCTCCGACGAGACGTCGGGCGTGTCGGGAGGTAGGTGATCGCGGACTTCGGACAGCTTGACGCGCCGCAGGACGGGTGTCGGTGCATCACTCGATCGATACCATCGGCCCACCAAGGTACCGGTCGCATGGCCAAGCGTATCCAGCCAGTTCGGCACACCCGGATCCTGTGAGGCGACGACGGCGCGGAACCGTCCGTCAGCGTCGAGATGCGCCTGATGCCCATTCAGGCTTGATTGCGCATTCACATATTCGATCGTGTTCCAGATCTCGTCGTTGAGCTGCACATTCCAGTAGCGTACCTGGCGTGGAACTTCCGTTTCGACGATCAGCGCCTCGTCCGGCTCGATCTCAAAGATCGCCTCCCAGTAAACCTGCGCCTTCACGCCGCCCATTTCCTGAAACGGCGCGACATGGACGGTATTGGGCGCATGTCGCTCCTTGATGCCATTAACGAAGTTCAGCCAAAATCGGCTGAGCCGCTCTGCGAATGCCATCATCCCGTCGAGGCGCTGTTCGATTTCTTCCGTCGGCATCCGCCTCTTGATCGGGTCGTTATCGAGCCGCTCGATCGACAGGCGGGCATCGGCTTCGTTACCCCAGTCATAGCTCCGCTGGCGGATGAGCACATATTCTGAATCGGGTCGAATCTGCAGCCACGCGCCCTTGTGACCTTCCGGCTTTTCGACCGAGAGAATGATGTCGACCTTGCCATCTGAGCCCGGCGCCAGATCGTCGACATCGACCTCGAGATGCTGCTGGCCCAGTTCTTCGACCATGCCCATCATGTTCTTGCCGATGGTGATGGTCAGCAGGTGAACGGAGCCACGATCGCCTGAGATGCGGTAGACCCCGTCGCCGCTGATGTGCGCAACGACATAGGCGTCGTCGGGGTTCGGCTGAAGGAGGTAGACCGAATTCAGGAAGGGCGCAAAATCGGGATGTTCGGGGCTGGACTGGAAATACAGGAAATAGCCCAGCGACAGGTTCATCATGATCTGCCGGTGTAGTTCCGCCTGAACCTGCTCGTCGTCGGGGGCCCATGTGCGCGCCCAGAGTTCGCCAGCGTGTTCGATCTGCTTGAGCCGATCACGCCATGGAAGAACCGTCATCGTCCGCCTCCTTACGCAAAACCGTAGCGTTCACGGTACGCAGCGTAGCGCTCCACCAGGCTGCCCGTGCTCCCGCCCCAGTCCTCGGGCGTGAAGCGCTGCATCGTCGTCGATCTACGCGGATTGGCGGCAAGCCAGTCGCGCATCGCTGTTTCAGCCGCGGCGCCGAGCGTCAGGTCAAAATGGTCGTAGATCTTGTGCACGACGCTCATCTGGTCGCGCACGAACTGCCCAAAGTCGATATCGATGGCGCGGCCGGGCACCGTCGCCTTGACCGCATCTGCGCGTTCGACCGCCAACGCCCACATTTCCTGCTCGCGCGCGAACACCTTGGCCATGTCGGCGTGCTCTCCGACATAGAAGCGATGAGCGCCCGCCAGCAGGTTTACGATCGACGGTACCGCTTGAAGCGGATCGCGATGGGTTTGGACGATCATCGCGTCCGGGAAAACGTTGAGCACCTGCTGGAGAGAAAAGGTGTCCGTCGGGTTCTTCAGCAGCCAGGTGCGGTCTGGATCGTTCGCCCCGATCAAACGGAGGTTATTGGCGAAATGGCGATAGCTGAACGTGTCGTCCGTCGCCTTGTACCAAGCGTCATACTCCGGAATGCTTGTCTGCGACGGGAACATGTTCGAACAGAAGCTCTGCGGCAACATGTGCAGCGATTCCTCGACCGTATCGACGGCCATGCCGTGATCCTCGATCATTTCGGGCGAAACGGCTGCCATCGCGGCAAGCTTTGCACTGGCACGCTCGAAATCGGGATTGCCGGGCCAATCCGGTCGCGCTGGGCGCGGCTGGGGCGCGAAGGTGATCCAGTGTTCGGTTCCCTGGAATTGCGGGTCCATCGACAGCAGCTTGTGCAGTGCGGTCGTGCCCGACCGAACGATCCCGGTAATGATAAGCGGGCGGACAATCGGCCGCGCCATCGCTTCGCGCTGTTGCTTGAACCCCGCGACCGAACGCAGGCGGCCGGTCAGATAATCGACGATCTGTTCGCGCATCGCCGACGCACCGGCATCCGAGAGGCCGATTCCGTCCAGCTCTCCGAGCAGACGGTCATATCCTTCGCGATAATCATCCGCCCCGAAGTCGTCGTAGCCGGCGCGACGGATCGCCTCCTCTCGCAACCTGTCGTGTGCGGTAGCGAAAGCGTGGTCGGTCATCGAAGCTCTCCATTCGGGCGGCGCGCGAGCGCCAGGCTCGCACGATGTTATTCTTTTTGCGCGGCCGACCGGACCGCAAAGCCTGTCTGTTTACAACTGTGGAGACCGGTTGATCGTTCTGACGATATGTCTGATGGCGGGCACGCACGATCGTTTTCGTAAATGCGTCCCATGCATCACGGTTGCGATAGACAATTCGTCGGCATGATCCGTGAGTAAGAACTCGCTTTAAAGGCGCTCCGCGAACAGGCGGGAAAAATTGCGCATGCTGATGTCCGATGTATTGGTCTTGATTGCGGTGTTGCTACCCCCGCGATCACGCTCTTGCTCGTTCACTGAGATTAGGGGCGGAACGAAGCGACCCGTCCTTCCGGATCAAATGAAGGCGCGGTCGTGTTGAACGAGCGTCAGTTGCAGCGCGCGATCATCGCATCCGAATGGCGCGAGGGGTGGAGCACCGGCGTCGCGACGATGCTCGGTATGGGATTGGGCGCGGCGGCCATGCCGACGGTGTTCAGCCTGTTCGTCCGGCCGTTGGGCGAGGCTTTTGGCTGGACGCCGGGGCAGATCGGCCTGGCGCAGAACGCAGCGCTACTGTCTGCCATCGCGTCGCCCTTCGCCGGCCGGCTGATCGATCGCATGGGCGCACGGCCTTTCATTCTTTGCGGACTGGCAGGATTGGCGACTGCTTATCTGGCGCTGGCGGCGATGCCGGGGCGACTAGCGCTCTTCTATACGCTCTGGACCGCGGCAACCGTTGTCGGCGTTGCGACGTCGGGGCTCGGCTTCTCTCAAGTCATGGGCCTCGTCTTTCCAAAATCGCTCGGCTTCTCATTGGCGGCCGGCCGGACGGGTCAGGCGCTGGCGGGCATAGCGCTGCCTTCCGCCCTTTATGCCGCCATCGACGCATATGGGTGGCGTGCGGGTTACGCACTGATGGCGGCGTTGATTCTTCTGCTCGCGTTGCCGGCGGTCTGGCGGTGGCTCGGGCGTTCGGCCCCGAAAGCGCTCGAACCTCGGACGTTTCGCGAAAGCGGCCGGCGACCTTGGGCAAGTCTGTTGTCAGACCGCCGCATCGTCATCGTCGCGCTCGCGGCCGCCCTCGCTTATGCCGCCTTGATCGCGATCGTCTCGCAGCTTCAGCCGCTGCTCATCTCGAAGGGCATCGCACCGGCGTCGGCGGCGGCGATGATGGGGTTGATCGGTGCCTCCAGCTTCGCCGGAGCGCTCGTAACAGGCCTGCTCCTCGATCGGCTCTGGGCGCCGGGGGTCGCGCTGGCGATGATGCTGGCCGCGGCATCGGGTGCCGCGCTGCTGCTATGGCACGGCGGGAACCCACGCTATGCGGCGGCAGGGCCGTTCTTGCTCGGGCTGGGACAAGGGGCGGGATTCGACATCGTCGGCTTCGTCGTTGCGCGCTACTTCGGCATGCGCAATTTCGGCGGCCTCTTCGGTCTTGTCGTCTTCTCGATCGCGGTGGGCGTGGCGGTTGGCTCCTCGCTGATCGGCTTGTCGTTCGACGCGTTTCACAGCTACGATCCGGCGCTCGGAGTGGCGGCGGGCGCTCTCGTGCTGTCGGGCTTGGCCTATCTCCTTCTCGGGCGTTATCCCGACCGTCCCGATGGCTGAGGCATCGGTCGGGCGGGTCGGCACAGTCATCGCAGGCGCGATGCACGGTTCGTCATCAGCGGTGCTATGCAGGCGACGGAGAGGATTGGTCGGGCAGCCGCTTGCGATAATTCCAGCGGGGCAGCGAACAGTCCGTTTCGTGCGCTTTCAACGAGGAACAACAGCATGCGCGCTGCCGTATTCAAAGGTGCCGACCGTCCCTGGGCCATCGAGTCTCTGCCCGATCCCGAACCCGGCGTGGGAGAAGCCGTCATCAAGGTCGGTCGATGCGGCGTTTGCGGCACCGATCTGAACATGACGTCCGGCAACGGTTACGACTTCCCATGCGGTTCGGTGCTGGGGCACGAATTTTGCGGAGAGGTCGTGGCACTAGGCCAGGATATTCGTTCGCTAAAGATCGGAGACGTCGTGACCGCGATGCCAGCCGCAGGTTGCGGGCATTGCGACATGTGCCGGATCGGCATGCAGGTGATGTGCGCGACACCAACGCATTATATGGGCGGTTTCGGCGAATATATGCGCATTGCGGAGCGCGCGTCGGTCAAACTACCGTCCGCGCTGTCGCTCTTGGATGGCGCGTTGGTTGAGCCGCTGGCTGTCGGATTACATGGAGTGTCGCTTGCGCGATTGAAGCCAAACGCACGGGTGCTGGTGCTCGGTGGCGGTACGGTCGGT
>NZ_CAJYVU010000143.1 GCF_913778135.1 uncultured Sphingomonas sp.
GGCGACGCACGCCATCTGCTGCACGACGAAGGCGGGCGGAACCGGGTGGATGCCCTCGACCCCCAGCGTGTTCTGCGCGGTGAGCGCGGTGACGGCGGTCATGGCGTGGCCGCCGAGCATCGTCACCGTCTTGATGTCGGCCTGGATGCCCGCGCCGCCGCCTGAATCGGAGCCGGCAATGACGAGGATGCGCGGGATCGTCATGCGGCGAAGTTGAGAAAGTTGACACTCACGCGCGTAATCTCAACTTCGTGTAAGCAAGGGCTGGTGAGCATTCGGACGCGATAGCGGCAAGGGTGCGGGTAGGACAGCGTCGCCCCTCAATGTGCGCGAGCATGGCGGGTGGCGGATGCGGGGTGCTTCGCCAGCAGCTTGCCGACGCGCGCAGGGCGGTCGAGCAGCTCGCCACCGCAATCGGGGCAGCGTTCATCGAGCGCGTCGGCGCAATCGGCGCAGAAGGTATTCTCCAGCGAGCAGATGAACGCGCCGCCCTCATCAGCGGGCAAATCGACGCCGCAGCGTTCGCAGTCGGGGCGCATCTCGAGCATGTGGAAGAGATAGCGTGGCGGCGGTGCGGGGGAAAGTGGCGACCTCCGATCACGCAGGCTTGGTACGCGCGGCGCTCAACAAGCGTATTCAGGCATCAAGGGGTCGGCATCACTTTCGCTAGGAAGGTTTTGACGTGATTGCGATATGCTGCATCGGTGAGGCCGCAAATGTCGGCGTGATCGCCAATCGGCACCAGCCACAAACTCTTCGGCCATCGAGCGGCCGCGAACATGGCCCGACTCTCGGCCGGAGGAGTTGACCGATCCTTCGCTCCGCCGATGATGAGGACGGGTCCATGATAGCGTCGCAATGCGGCGAGTGGAGATAATCGGGAGGGCCAGACGCCGAAGCGTAGTGGTGCCTGAAAGCTGAGCAACAGCTCCAGCAGGTAGCCGATGCCTGTGGATGTGCGGCTTGCGATACGATTCCTGATCGCGTGCCTGATATCGGGATAGACGGCTTGCAAGATCAACGCGTTGACGCGGAGTGGACCGTCCTTGCCGAGCAGACTGGCAGCGCCACCAAGCGAGATGCCGATCACCGCCACGGGTGCACCACCCTGCCGATGCCTGAGCCAGTCGAACGCAACCTGCGCGTCCGATGCTTCATCAAGCCCGAAGGTCCGTGCGGCAATGTCGGACTGGCCGTGTCCTCGAAAATCTATGGTGAGGGTCGCGTAGCCAAGGCTTGCCAGCCATGCAGCGTTGCGGGCTGTTTCCTCCCGCGAGGCGCCCACACCGTGCAAAAGCAGCACGGCAGGCGACCGTGTCGCTCGACCGGGAGTGAAGGTCGCCGCGATGCCGACACCGTCCCGCGTCACCAGCCTGAAGTCACGGCTTGGTAGAACCGCCGCCTCGACACGGGAATGATGCCCGGCAACCATGATCGAGCCGGCAAGCCAGCTCACGCCCAAGCCGAGCATTGCCGATAACCCGACAAAGAGCGCGCGTTGCTTTAGCCGCATGCACGTGCGCCGATGCCCACCGCGGTCACCAGACTAGAAGTGGGCATCGCCGTTTGGGTAGGTACAGACGTCTTCGGTACCATGCCGCCTGTACCGGCCACGCATGTTGACCAGGGCGCACTCCTACCCTGCGCGTCGCACCGCTTCGCAGATCGCATCGACGATCTGTTCGACCTGGGCGCGGTCGTCGCCTTCGGCCATGACGCGGATGACCGGTTCGGTGCCCGAAGGCCGGATGACGAGGCGGCCGGTGCCGGCGAGTTCAGCCTCGGCGCGCGCGATCTCGGCCTTGACCGCGTCGTGCTCGAGCGGCTTGCCGCCGGCGAAGCGGACGTTCTTGAGCAGTTGCGGCACCGCCTCGAAGCGGTGGAGCACCTCACTGGCGGGGCGTCCCGCGCGCTTGACCTCGGCGAGCACCTGGAGCGCGGCGACCAGCCCGTCGCCGGTGGTGGCGTAATCGGACAGGATGATGTGCCCCGACTGCTCGCCGCCGACATTGTAGCCGCTGCTGCGCATGCGTTCGAGCACGTGGCGGTCGCCGACCTTGGTACGGACGAGGCCGAGGCCGTGCTGTGCCAGGTGACGTTCGAGGCCGAGGTTCGACATGACGGTGGCGACGAGGCCGTCGCCCTTCAACCGCCCGGCGCGCGCCCAGCCTTCCGCGATCGTCGCCATCAGCTGGTCGCCGTCGATCACGCGGCCGCGCTCGTCGACGACGATCAGGCGGTCGGCGTCGCCGTCGAGGGCGATGCCAATATCGGCGCGCGTTTCCAGCACCTTGGCCGAGAGCGCGGCGGGGTGGGTTGAGCCGATCTTGTCGTTGATGTTGAGGCCGTTGGGGGTGACGCCGATCGAGATCACCTCCGCACCCAGCTCCCACAACGCCTCGGGCGCGACGCTGTAGGCGGCGCCGTTGGCGCAGTCGACGACGACGCGCAGGCCGTCGAGGCGAAGGTCGGCGGGAAAGGTCGTCTTGGCGAAGTGGATGTAGCGGCCGCGCGCGTCGTCGATCCGCTTGGCGCGGCCGATCTCGGCCGGCTGCGCGAGTTCGGCGTCGCCCGCGTCGATCAGCGCCTCGATCGCTTCCTCGTCCTCGTCGGACAGCTTGAACCCGTCGGGGCCGAACAGCTTGATCCCGTTGTCGCCGAACGGATTGTGACTGGCGGAGATCATCACGCCCATGTCGGCACGCATCGACGCGGTCAGCATCGCGACCGCGGGCGTCGGGATCGGGCCGACGAGCGTCACGTCCATGCCGACCGAGGTGAATCCCGCCTGCAATGCGCTTTCGAGCATATAGCCCGACAGGCGCGTGTCCTTGCCGATCACGACACGGTGGCGGTGCTGCCCGCGCAGGAAGTGGCGACCCGCCGCCATGCCGACGCGCATCGCCATTTCGGCGGTCATCGCACCCGCATTGGTAAGCCCACGTATGCCGTCGGTGCCGAAATACTTTCTTGCCATCACGCCTTCCATCCGCTTGCGCTGCCAGGCTCCATAACGAGTGCCGATGAAAAGGGCGATAATGTCGCAGGCGACCCGAATATTACTCTCGCTCGTCGTCGGGTTGTCGGCGGGGATCGCGCTCGCCGCCCTCGCGCCCACTTACGTGGCGGGTGTGGCGAGCGTCGCGGAACCGATCGGCTCGGCGTGGCTGCACGGGTTGCAGATGACGATCGTGCCGCTGGTCGTGTCGCTGCTGGTGACGGGCGTCGCCGCGACCGCGGAGGCCGCGAAGGCCGGGCGGCTCGCCGCGCGCGCGATCGCGCTCTACGTCGTTCTGCTGTTCTGCTCGGCCGCGGCGGCGGCGGTACTGACGCCGTTGTTCCTCGAACTGGTGCCGCTACCCGCTGCATCGGCGGCGGCACTCAGGTCCGCGCTGACGGGTGCGCAGGCGATCCCGGAGGTGCCACCGCTGGGCGAGTTCCTGGCCGGGGTGGTGCCGTCGAACGTGGTCAAGGCAGCGGGCGACAATGCGTTCCTGTCGCTGATCATCTTCACGCTCGTCTTCGCGTTCGCGCTCGGGCGGATCGAGCCCGAGTTGCGCGTGCTGCTGACCAAGTTCTTCACCGCGCTGCGCGACACGATGCTGGTGGTGATCGACTGGGTGCTGTGGATCGCGCCGGTCGGCGTGTTCGCGCTGGCGCTGGTGGTCGGCGCGCGCGCAGGCACCGGCGCGTTCGGGGCGCTGGTGCATTACATCCTGACCGTGGTCGCGGTCGGCGTCGTCGTGTCCTTGTTCGCCTACCCACTCGCGCTGCTGGGTGCGCGATTGCCGCTGGGACGGTTCGTGCGTGCCGCGCTGCCGGCGCAGGTGGTCGCGATCAGCACGCAATCCTCGCTCGCGTCGCTGCCCGCGATGCTGGAGGGCACGCGCACGGCGGGGGTGCCGGTGCGTGTCGGTGGCGTGACCTTGCCGCTGGCAGTCGCGGTGTTTCGCGCCACGGGGCCGGCGATGAACCTGGCGGTCGCGATCTACGTCGCGCGCTGGTTCGGGGTCGAGCTGACGTTCGGCACGATCGCGACCGCGACCGTGGTTGCGACGCTCACCTCGCTCGGATCGGTCAGCCTGCCGGGCACGGTCAGCTACGTCAGCGCGATCGCGCCGGTGGCGGCGACGCTGGGTGCGCCGGTCGCGCCGCTTGGCCTGCTGGTCGCGGTGGAGACGATCCCCGACATCATTCGCACGGTCGGGAACGTAACGATGGACATCGCCACGACTGCCCTGCTCGGCCGCGGGGCGGAGCCCGTGGAGGATGACGAACTGGTCGAGCTGCCCGCCGGTTGATTGACGGCGTGGAGGAAACGACTTATTGACACTATTGTCAGTAAGGAGTCGACCTATGGCTACCCTCCCCCCGTTTCCGGGCACCGACGGCAAGCGCGACTGGCGCAGCGCGATCGATGCGATCAGGAAGCTGATGAACAACGGCGACGACACGCAGCAGGTGTTTCGCATCATGCGCGCGCTGAACGTCGGCAACGCGCCGCAGAATTACGCGCGGCTGATCGCGACCGAGAAGGGTGGCCGCATCGCGCAGGATCATGTCGAACTGGCCGAGCGCTTCACCGATCCCGCTTTCGTCGCGAGCTTCGCGCCGGGCACGGTCGGCGCGGCGTACCGCCACTTCCTCGAATCGACCGGCTATTCGGCAGACGGGCTGGTGGCGGTCAGCAAGCTCCAGCCCGACGAGGACGACATGGTCCACCCCTACGCGTGGATGGGGCGGCGCATCCGCGACACGCACGACATCTGGCACGTGCTGACGGGCTATCAGGCGGACGAGAGCCTGGGCGAGGCGGCGCTGGTCGCATTCAGCTACGCGCAGGTCGGCGGGCTCGGCTGGGCGTTCATCGCCGCGGCGGCGTCGCTGAAGAGCCTGAACGTGACCAAGGGGACGCTGTTCGCGCGTGCCGTGATCGAAGGATATCGCCACGGCCGCGCGGCGAAGTGGATCTCGGGCGAGGATTACCTCGAGTTGCTGCACGAGCCGATCGACGCGGCGCGTCGGCGGCTGAACATCAAGGAGCCGGTCCAGTATCGGCGCGCGCAGCGTGAGCTTGGTCCCGCAATGGCATCGTATCTAAGCGCGCAGAAGGAGCGCGCGGCCGAGCCGGAGCGGTTGGCGGCGTAACGCCGGTGACAGCCACCGCGCGGCCATCCCGGCCGGGCGGTGGATTGGCCGGCACGCCGCCGGTGCGTGCCGGGGTGTCGTGGTTCGGCAAAGCGCGCTACGGACACGCGATGCTCTCGCGGCTGGTGCTCACCGACTTTCGCAATCACGCGGACCTGCAGCTGTCGCCGGCGAGCGGGTTCGTCGTGCTGACGGGACACAATGGCGCTGGCAAGACCAATGTACTGGAAGCGGTGTCGCTGCTGGCGCCCGGCCGTGGCCTGCGCCGCGCGAGCCTGTCGCAGATGGCGCGCAGCGACGGGCCAGGCGGGTTCGGCGTGGCGGCGACGCTCACCGACGGGGTCGAGATCGCAACGGGCACGCTGGCGACCGCGCCCGAGCGTCGTGTAGTGCGCGTGAGCGGTGCGAACGCGAGCGCGGGCGCGCTGGCCGAGCGATTGTCGGTGCTGTGGTTGACACCGGCGATGGACCGGCTGTTCGTCGAACCCGCGGGCGAGCGGCGGCGCTTTCTCGACCGGCTGACGCTCGCGCTGCACCCCGGACACGCGGCCGAGACGCAGCGCTACGACCGCGCGATGCGCGACCGCAACCGCTTGTTGGCGGAGGAGGCGCCCGAGCCCGCCTGGCTCGACGCGCTGGAGGCGCAGATGGTGCGGCACGGATTGGCGCTAGATGCGGCGCGGCGGACCAGTGTGATGGCGCTTGAGGAACGGCTACGCGACGCGCCCGCGATCGATTTCCCGCGCGCGTCGATCGTGCTGGAGGGATGGTCTGATGACGCCGACACGTTCGCCGCCGCGCTGCGCCAGGGGCGTGCGCGCGATGCCGCGGCGGGGCGCGCGCTGGTCGGTCCGCACCGCGTCGACCTGCTCGTCACCCACGTTGACAAGGGCGCAGCCGCCGCACTCGCTTCCACCGGCGAGCAGAAGGCGTTGCTGCTCGGCATGGTGCTGGCGCATGCCGAACTGGTGGCGGAACGGCGCGGGGCGGCGCCGGTGCTGCTGCTCGACGAGGTTGCGGCGCACCTCGACCCGGCGCGGCGCGCGGCGCTGTTCGCGCGATTGTCGGGACGCGGACAGGTGTGGATGACGGGTACCGAGCGCGCATTGTTCGACGCGGCCGATGACGCGATGCACGTAGCGCTTTGATCTACGCCCCGATCATTTGCGCACCGGAGCGATGGCGGAACGTAGCCGGAGCTGAGCCGCTTGAACGATCGACCGGGCGCAGCGTACCGGCGGATTGGATGCGCATGATCAATGTCTATGCGAACACGTTCGTGATGCGGCACACAGCAATGGTGGCGCATCATCGACCCTGACACCGCGCCTGTCATGCCAAAGGTATATGACGACGCGACGGTGCAGCCGCGGTCGGAATGGCGGCGCGGCTGGCGCGTCGTCGTCGCCGCGCTGCTGGGTGCGGGGTTCGGACCCGGATTGTACCAGAATCTGTCGAGCCTCTTCACGCCCGGGCTGGAGCGCGAGTTCGGCTGGTCGCGCGGGGATATCTCGACTGCCGCGGGATTAGCGCTGGTCGGCGTGCTGATCGCGCCCTTCGTCGGGCGTGTGGCCGACCGCGTCGGCGTGCGTCCGGTGATCGTCGCGTCGTCGGCGGTGCTGGTCGCGGCGTATCTGCTGCTGGCGAGCGTCGGCGGCGCGATCTGGCATTATCAGGCGTGCATCGTGTTGCTGGTGCTGGCGGTGCCCGGGACGAGCAGCCTGGTGTACGGCAAGATGATCGCGCTGCGGTTCCGCCATCACCGCGGCACTGCGCTGGCGATCGCGACATCGGGACTGGCGGTCATGACGATCATCGCCGCACCTGCGCTCGGCTGGGTGATAGACGGATGGGGCTGGCGGCGCGGCTTCGTCGCTTTGGGACTGGCGAGTGCGGCGGCGCTGCCGTTCATCCTGCTGGTGATCCGGCCATCGTCGTCGCTCGCCAAACCGACGATCGCGGAGGACGGCGCGCCGCCCGTGATCGTCGCGGGCATGACCGCGGCCGAGGCGCGGCGAGACCCACGCTTCTGGCGCATCGTCATCGGCGCGATGCTGGTCAATCTGGCGACCACCGGACTCGTCACGCAGATCGTGCCGTTAGGATTGGAGATGGGGCTGGACAGCACGCAGGCCTCGGTGCTGCTGACCGCATTCGGGGCGAGTGCAATCGCGGGGCGACTACTGATCGGCGCGCTGATCGACCGTTATCGCCCGCAACCCGCCGCTGCCGCCTTCGCGCTCGTCTCCGCGATCGCCTTCGTCGGGCTCGCCTGGGGGTCCTCGAACCTCGCCGTCGCGCTCGCGCTGGTGTTCATGGCCGGACTGATGAACGGCGCGGAGAACGACCTGCTGCCGTTCCTAGCCGCGCGGTTGTTCGGACTTCGTGCGTTCGGCGAGATCTATGGCAGCGCTATGCCGCTGACATTGGTCGGCACCGCGATCGGGATCATCGGCTTCGGTCGGCTGCATGACCTGTTCGACAATTACGACGCAGCGCTGATCGCGGGCGCGGTCGCGCTGCTGGGTGCGGGCGTATGCTTCCTGTCGTTGCGCGACCGCACGGTACCGACCGATCCGGTGAACCTCGGCTGACGATTTCGGCCAACTCAGGTTAAACCGAATGCCGCGATACGCGTTCGCCTGCGGGGGTTTTGCAGGAGTATGTTCGCGTGAAACAACTGTCTCTTCTGGTCGCCACGGCGGCGACACTGGCTGCCACGGCGGCCTTGCCAGCCACGGCGCAGGGCCGCTGGGATTACCGGCCCGGCGACTATCGCCTGGTCGGCGCGGGCGTCCGGCTGCTCTTCCCCGAATTGCGCAACAGCGCGCGCGGGCAGGCCTTCGTCATGCGCAACTTCGACTACAATCGCGACGGCCGGGTTCAGCCGCGCGAGGCGGAGGCCGCCAACGACGCCTTTGTCGCAATCGCGGGGCCGAACCGCGCGCGCTACGCCTGGCCCGCGGCCGACCGTGTGACGGTGATCGAGGAAACGCGCGTGGTGCCCGGCCGCGGTGGCTGGGACCGCCGCGCAATGCACGATTACGGTTTCCGCCAGACCCCGCGCGGCGCGACGCTGACGCTGCAGGAGGACGTGCTGTTCGCGACCGACAGCGACCGCCTGCGTCCCGGCGCGATCCAGAAGCTGCAGCCGCTCGCCGGCTATCTGCGCGATAATCCGGGCGTGCGTGTCGCGATCGACGGTTTCACCGACTCGCGCGGTACCGATGCGCACAATCAGGACCTGTCGGAGCGTCGCGCCGCGAGCGTCCGCGCAGCATTCGACCAGATGGGCGTGACCCGCGCACGCTTCTCGGTCGTCGGGCACGGCGAGCGCGATCCAGTCGCGACCAACGCAACCGCGGCGGGCATGCGGCAGAACCGCCGCGTTGAGGTGACGCTGCTGGGTCGCCGCGCAAGCGAGTTCGCGCGTTACTGATCAACCGGGCGCTCCCGCCCTCCCGCGCGGGGGCGGGAGCGTCCCATTTCGCTTCCGTTCCGGGCGCGAAATCCCTACATGCTTGATATGGCAAGCGATCCGCAGAACAGCAATTCCAACGAATATGGCGCCTCCTCGATCAAGGTGCTCAAGGGCCTCGACGCGGTGCGCAAGCGGCCGGGCATGTACATCGGCGACACCGATGACGGATCGGGCCTGCACCACATGGTGTTCGAGGTCAGCGACAACGCGATCGACGAGGCGCTGGCGGGGCACTGCGACCGGATCGACATCCAGCTGAACGCCGACGGATCGGTCAGCGTGACCGACAACGGTCGCGGCATCCCGACCGGCATCCACCCGGAGGAAGGCGTGTCGGCGGCCGAGGTCATCATGACGCAGCTGCACGCGGGCGGTAAGTTCGAGAACACCAGCGACACCAACGCGTACAAGGTGTCGGGTGGCCTGCACGGCGTCGGCGTCAGCGTGGTCAATGCGCTGTCCGAGTTCCTCGACCTGACGATCTGGCGCGACGGGCAGGAGCATTACATGCGCTTCGCGCACGGCGACGCGGTCGCGCCACTGAAGGTCGTCGGTACGGCCGAGGAAGGCCAGAAGGGCACGCGCGTCACCTTCCTCCCCTCGCCTTCCACCTTCAAGATTACCGAGTTCGATTTCGAGAAGCTGGAACACCGCTACCGCGAGCTCGCCTTCCTCAACTCGGGTGTGCGCTTGTTCCTGACCGACGCGCGGCACGAGGAGCCGAAGTCGGTCGAGCTCTTCTACGAGGGCGGGATCGCCGCGTTCGTGAAGTATCTCGACCGCAACAAGGCGGCGCTGATGCCCGAGCCGATCGCGATCAACGGCAGTCGCGACGAGGTCGGCATCGACGTCGCGCTGGAGTGGAACGACAGTTATTACGAGAACGTGCTGGCGTTCACCAACAACATCCCCCAGCGCGACGGCGGCACGCATATCGCGGCATTCCGCGCCGCGCTGACGCGCACGCTCAACAATTACGCCGACAAGACGGGGCTCCTGAAGAAGGAGAAGGTCACGCTGACCGGCGACGACATGCGCGAAGGATTGACCGCGATCGTCTCGGTCAAGCTGCCCGACCCCAAATTCTCGTCGCAGACCAAGGACAAATTGGTATCGTCCGAGGTGCGCCAGCCGCTTGAGAGCCTGATGGCGGACAAGCTCGCCGAGTGGCTCGAGGAGAACCCGGCGCACGGCCGCGCGATCATCGGCAAGGTGATCGACGCCGCGGCCGCACGCGAGGCGGCGAAGAAGGCGCGCGAGCTCACCCGGCGCAAGGGTGTGATGGACATCGCCAGCCTGCCCGGCAAGCTCGCCGACTGCCAGGAGCGCGATCCGGCCAAGTCCGAGCTGTTCCTCGTCGAGGGTGACTCCGCGGGCGGATCGGCCAAACAGGGCCGCGACCGGCATTTCCAGGCGATCCTGCCGCTTCGGGGCAAGATCCTGAACGTCGAGCGCGCGCGCTTCGACCGGATGCTCGCCAGCCGCGAGATCGGCACGCTGATCCAGGCGATGGGTACAGGCATCGGGCGCGACGACTTCAACCTCGCCAAATTGCGCTATCACAAGATCGTCATCATGACCGACGCCGACGTCGACGGCGCGCATATCCGCACGCTGTTGCTGACGTTCTTCTACCGCCAGATGCCCGAGATCATTGAGGCGGGGCATCTCTACATCGCGCAGCCGCCGCTCTACAAAGCGACCAAGGCGCGCAGCGAGGTGTATCTGAAGGACGACGCCGCGCTCGACGATTACCTGGTCGAGGCGGGCGTGGGCGCGACGATGCTGGAGACCGCGGGCGGCACGCGCTTCGACGCCGACCTGCGCCTGCTGGTCGACCACGCGCGACGCATGCGGACGCTGATGCGCTACGTGCCGCGTCGCTACGACCCCGCGATCATCGAGACACTGGCGCTAGGCGGCGCGCTCGACCCCGAGGCGTCGCGCGACCAGCGTGTGATGGCGGTGGCGGAGGTGACGCGCCGGCTCGATCAGGGCGATACCGAGGCGACGTGGAGCGCGCAGGTGACCGAGGAAGGCGGCATCCACTTCCAGCGGCTGTGGCGCGGCGTCACCGATCACCACATCGTCGAGGCGGCGTTCCTGTCCTCCGCCGAGGCGCGCAAGCTCCACACGCTCGCCGCCGAGCAGGCCGAGGCTTACGCGCAGGCAGCAAAGCTGGTGCGCTCGAAGGCGGCAGCAGCGGATGTGGTCGAGACGCCGGCCGATGCCGAAGCGACCGACGAGAACGGCGAGGAGACCGTCACCGTCGGCAAGGGCGAGACGCTGGTCGCGCGGCCGTCGCAACTGCTCGACGCGATCCTGCTCGTCGGGCGGCGCGGACTGTCGATCCAGCGCTACAAGGGGCTGGGCGAGATGAACGCCGAGCAACTCTGGGAAAC
>NZ_CAJYVU010000144.1 GCF_913778135.1 uncultured Sphingomonas sp.
GCTGCTCGTGATGAACCCACGACAATCCTGACTCCAGTCGATTGATCCACGCTCCGTTCGCTTTTGGGCAAAAGCGGACATCCACTGCCTATGCCAGTGTCCGCCTGAGCGCGTCGCGCCAGCCGGCGATCAGGGGTGCGCGGGCCTCGGCCGCCATCTTCGGCTCGAAGCAATGCTCGCGCGACCACAGCCGTTCGAGTTCGTCGAGCCCAGACCATACGCCCGTCGCCAGTCCCGCATGAAACGCCGCGCCGCGCGCGGTTGTCTCGAGATCGTCGGGACGCTCGACCGGCACTTCGAGCAGATCGGCGAGGAAGCCGCACAGCCAGTCGTTGGCGGCCATCCCGCCGTCGACGCGCATCGTCGCGGGACGCGCGCTGCCGTCGGCCACCATCGCCTCAACTAGGTCCATCGTCTGGTAACCCACCGCCTCAAGCGCGGCGCGGGCAAGGTGCGCCTGCGTCGCACCCAGCGTCAGCCCGAAGATCGCGGCGCGCGCGTCGGGGTCCCAGTGCGGCGCGCCGAGCCCCACAAAGGCGGGCACCATATAGACCCCGTGACTGTCGGGCACCTGCGTCGCCAGATCGTCGGTCTGACTGGCATGTGTAATGACGCCGATGCCGTCGCGCAGCCACTTGATCGCGGCGCCGGCAACGAAGATCGATCCCTCCAGCGCATAGGTCGTGCGGCCGTTCAGCCGGTAAGCGGGGGTAGTCAGCAGCCGGTTCTCCGACGCGATCGCCTCCTCTCCGGTGTTGAGCAGCATGAAGCATCCGGTACCATAGGTCGACTTCGCCATGCCGCGCGCGAAGCACGCCTGCCCGAACAGCGCCGCCTGCTGATCGCCCGCAATACCCGCGATCGGGATAGGCGCATCGAACAGACCGTCTGCCGTATGGCCAAAGATATGGGCGTTATCGTGCACCTCAGGCAGCAGCGCCATCGGTACGTTTAACAAACGGGACATATGCTCGTCCCAGCAGCCCTCGCGAATATTCCACAGCAAGGTGCGCGACGCATTGGTGACGTCGGTCGCGTGAACCGCGCCGCCGGTCAGCCGCCATAGCAGGAACGAATCGACCGTACCGAAGGCGAGTTCCCCCGCCTCGGCTCGCGCGCGCGCGCCATCGACGTGGTCGAGGATCCAGGCGAGCTTGGTTCCGGAAAAATAGGGATCGAGCAGCAGTCCGGTGCGCGCGCGCACGTCGTCTTCCGCGCCCTCGGCCTTCAACCGCGCGCAGATGTCGGCGGTGCGGCGATCCTGCCACACGATCGCGTTGTGGATCGGCTTGCCCGTCGCGCGCTCCCACACCAGCGTCGTCTCGCGCTGGTTGGTGATGCCGATGCCGGCGATGTCGACTGCTGCAAGGCCGCTGTTCGCGATTGCCTCGCGCGCGGTCGCCAGCACGTCGCGCCAGATGTCCTCTGGATCGTGCTCAACCCAGCCGGGGGCGGGATAATGCTGTGCGAACTCGGTCTGCGCGCTGGCGACGCGTTTAGCCGACACATCGAAGACGATGCTGCGCGTTGAGGTCGTGCCCTGATCGATCGCCAATATGTGCGTCTTCGCCATCGCTCACCCTCTCATGCACGCAGGCCGCAGCAGTCGCGCGCTTCACGTACTCGCGTCAACACTTTCGCTTTGACGCGTTTCGCCTACATACGAAAGTGGAAACGAAAGTGAGCGACATGGCTGAGCCTCTTACCTACGACCTGCTGATCGTCGGCGGCGGCATCAACGGTGCTGGCATCGCGCGCGATGCCGCGGGCCGGGGACTGTCGGTGCTGCTGGTCGAGCAGGACGACCTCGCCAGCCACACCTCCTCCGCCTCGACCAAGCTGATCCACGGCGGGCTGCGCTACCTAGAATATGGCGAATTCCGGCTGGTGCGCGAGGCGCTGATCGAGCGCGAGCGGCTGTGGCGGATGGCGCCGCACATCATCTGGCCGCTCCGCTTCGTGCTGCCGCAGACGCAGTCGCCGCGCCCTGCCTGGATGGTTCGGTTAGGCCTGTTCCTCTACGATCACCTCGGCGGGCGAGATGAGCTGCCGGGTACCGACACGATTGAGCTGGGCGAGACCATCTACGGCAACGGACTAAAGGCCACGAACGGCAAGGCGTTCGTCTATTCCGACTGCTGGGTCGAGGACAGCCGCATGGTGGTGCTGAACGCGCGCGACGCGGCCGAGCACGGCGCCGTCATCCGCACCCGTACGACGCTCATCGACGCGCGGCGCGACGGCGCGGAATGGACCGCGACGATCGAGAGCGAGCGCGGGCGCGAGGCGGTGCGTGCGCGCGCGCTGGTCAACGCGGCAGGCCCATGGGTCGCCGACGTGATCGGGCGGACAGGCGCGAACCGCAGCGAGCGCGGCGTGCGGCTGGTCAAAGGCAGCCACCTCGTCGTGCCGAAATTGTACGAAGGCGACCACGCCTTCATGCTGCAGAACCCCGACCGTCGCATCGTTTTCGCGATTCCATATGAGGGCAAGTACACGCTGATCGGCACCACCGACGAACCGTGGGAAGGCGCACCCGCGAAGGCGCAGATCAGCGAGAGCGAAACCGACTATCTGCTCGACACCGCCAATCGCTATTTCACGCACGCGTTGACCCGCGACGACGTGGCGTGGAGCTATGCCGGCATCCGCCCGCTCTACGACGATCAGGCCGGCAGCGCCTCCGCGGTGACACGCGACTACGTGCTCGACCTCGACGCAGGCGAAGGCCGCGCGCCGATGCTGAGCATCTTCGGCGGCAAGATCACGACCTATCGAAAGCTTGCCGAGCACGCGCTGGCCGAGCTTGCACCGTTCTTCCCGCAGGCGAAGGGCGCGTGGACGGCGGGCGCGGCGCTGCCCGGCGGCGACATGGACGATTTCGAGCGCTTTCTCGCGCATCTGACGCAGGATCATCCCGATATTGCCCCTGCCCTGCTGCGACGGCTGGCGCGCGCATACGGGACGCGGGTGTCCCGGGTCCTCGACGGCGGTCTGGGTGAGGATCTAGGCGGTGGGCTAACGACCGCGGAAGTCGATTACCTCGTCGCGCAGGAATGGGCGCGCACCGCGGAGGACGTGCTCTATCGTCGCAGCAAGCTCGGCCTTCACGTGCCCGAGGGGACCGAGGCGCGGCTGACCGCCTACCTGTCCGCAGAATGAGCCAGCCCGCCGACCTCGCCGCCGATCGTCACCGCCGCATCCTCGAACTCGCGCGCCAGACCGGAAGCGTCTCGGTTGAGGCGCTCGCATCCGGGCTCGGCGTTACGCCGCAGACGATCCGCAAGGATCTGAACGACCTCGCCGCGCGCGCGATGCTGTCGCGCGTTCACGGTGGCGCGGTGGTGACTTCGGGCGTCGGCAACCTCGATCACGCGACCCGCGCGGCGGTGGCGGCGGAGGCGAAGGCGGCAATCGGTGCGGCGGCGGCGCGGCTGGTGCCCGATGGCGCGAGCCTGTTCGTCAATATAGGCACCACCACCGAGGCGGTGGCGCGCGCGCTGGTCAGTCACCGCGAGCTGATGGTGATCACCAACAATCTGAATGTCGTCGACATCCTGGCGGGTCGCGACGGTGTCGAGGTGATCGCCGCCGGCGGGCGCGTGCGTGCCAGCGACCGAGCGGTGGTCGGGGCACTTGCGATGGACTTCATCCGCGGCTTTCGCGTCGACCACGCGGTGATCGGCGCTTCCGCGATTGACCGCGACGGAACGCTGCTTGACTTCGACGTGGAGGAAGTGCGCGTGTCGCAGACGATCATCGCGCACGCACGCAAGGTGATCCTTGTCGCCGACGCGAGCAAGATCGGTCGCCCTGCCCCGGTCAGGATCGCTGGACTGGACCACATCGACTATCTGGTGACCGACCGGATCGATCCCGAACTCGCCCGCGCCTGCCACGACGCTGAGGTGACTGTGATCGAGACCGGCGCACCCTGATCAGGTCCTGACGCGATCAGTCGGCGGTCGCGAACCAGATCGTGTGAACCGCGCCCTTGCCGTTGCTGCGCGCACGCACAGTGCGTTCCTCCACCGCGAAGCCCGCCGACGACAGCCGCCGCGCGAAGGCGGCGTCGGGTGCCGCCGACCACACTGCCAGCACGCCGCCGGGGCGCAGCGCCTCGCGCGCCAGGTGTAGCCCGCGCATGGCGTAGAGGCGGTTGTTGGCGGCGCGCACCAGCCCGTCGGGTCCGTTGTCGACGTCGAGCAGAATGGCGTCATACTCGCCCGGCCCTTCGGCGATCATGTCCGCCACGTCGATCTGCGCGACACCGACGCGCGGGTCGTCGAGGCAGCCGGCGGTCAGCGCCGCCATCGGCCCCTGTGCCCAGGCGATGATCTCTGGCACTAGCTCCGCCACCGTCACGCGCGCATCGTCCGGCAGAACCGACAGCGCGGCACGCAGGGTAAAGCCCATGCCGTACCCGCCGATCAGCAGCCGCGGCGCAGGACGACTACCCAGTCGATCGATCGTCATGGTGGCGAGCGCTTCCTCCGACCCGCTCATCCGACTGTTCATCAATTCGTTGCGATCAAGCACGATCATGAAGTCGGCGCCGCGCCGGAACAGCCGAAAATCTTCTCCGCCGGGCACGCGCGCGGTGCCTATCAACTCTCTGGGAACCATGATGCCTGCCCACGTCCGCCGTGAATATTCGACTGCGAGTTACTCCGGGCAACGGTACTTGGCGACTGTTCTGCGGCGATCGGACCGCAATCTTTTGCCAAAAACGCTCGCTTGCGCTATATCACGCATCGGCCACGCGCCCTCGCGCGTTCTTGGCCCACCCACCAACAATCAGGAATTCATCGACCTTCATGGCTGCGTTCAAGGAACAGGGTTTTCAGGAGCGCGCCGCGCTCGCCGCCAAGGCCAAGCAGGCCGCGATCGAGAAGCTGCGCGCGAAACCGCCGGTCGACGAGGCGGTGCTGGCCGAACAGCGCAAGATCGCGGAGGCACGCGCGGCCGAGCAGGCTCGCATCAGCGCCGAGAAGAAGGCCGCGCGCGAGCAGGCGGCTGCTGAGAAGAAGGCCGCCCGCGAAGCAGCCGCCGAGGAAGCGCGCCTGGCCGAGGAAGCCAAGCAAAAGATGCGCAAGGTCCCGACCGAGGCCGAGATGAAGGCGGCACGCGACGCTCGCTACGCCGCGCGCAAGGCCCGTCTGAAGCGCTGAACGAGAGCGGCCGCGCCGACGAGCGCGGCCGCTGTGTTTCGGCGCGTGGATGCGATCGGCCAGCACCGAACATAACGGTATTTAGCCAACAAGGCCTCACACTGAATAGGTGATGTTCGAGCGTTTTCTTCCCGCTCGTCGCCGCCACGACAATCTGGACAACACACATGCACCAAGCCGCGTTTACGCAGTTGGTGACCCCTACGGGAATCGAACCCGTGCTTCAGCCGTGGAGCCGAAAAGTGCAGCTTTTTCAACGGGCCTTACCACATGCTTGGTTGAAATCCGAGTAAGCGAATACAATGGGTTAGCGGACGCGGGGTAAGCCGGTTTCACCTTTGAGAAGGCAGTTTGCCCCACGCAATGGGGCCTACTTTGTAGACTGGATAAAGAGCATCCCGCTGAACACGGAGTTCCTCCAGCGCGTTGCCGAGCATGGCGATGTCAAAATCTAGGTTCGCTGCTTTGCCTGCATTCAAAGCCTGATCAGTGTGCAGCAGCACGTCCTTGGCAGCTGCCTTCACGCGAGAGAGGCTATCCATTGTTGCCGCGGTGGGCAGCGACTTGGGATCGATCGCGTTCAGCGCGGCTACGTATTCTTGAACGCGGGAATGGGTTCTGGCCAAGAGGCTTGGTTCGATCACGGTCGGATCGACCTCTCCGGTTCGGTCTTGGAATGTGGCTAGGAAGAGCAGCTTGGTCGCCGTTTCAGTCGCGAATTGGAGCGATCGAGCTTTATCCTCAACCTTTTCACGAGCGTTTGCGTCAGCTTGATATAAAGCGACTAACCCTCCGATCACGGCCAGCAGCATCGTCAAGGAGCCGTACTCGCTTGGCGCGATCAGCTTGCGAAGCAACCACAGCCCACCAGCGAGCGCGCCGATCACAAGAACGGCTGAGACCAACAGGCCTGCCACCCAGGCGACCACACTTATCCAGTTGCCAAACGAGACCATCACTTTTCGCGCCCCCTACCCTCAGATCGTGACGTGCGCGGGTTCGCTACGCAAGGCGGCCTTAGCAACAGAGGGCTGGAAATCCCGGTCGGGCCTCCAACCTTCTAAAACTCACCATTGATCACAGTGGGTTGCGCGACCTTCGCGTCTAACCTGTGATCGTGGTTAGACAATGTGCGTGGCTGACACGTAGCCCTCGAAGGCATTTCACAAGACGCCATAACGAGACGCGGCAAGGCTGCGGTCGAATCCCAGACAGTCCTATTGCTTACGGCTCACCGATCCAGTTAGCCTGTTGCGATCGAGCAGTATGGCCCGGCCTCGGTAGATTGGATTGATCGTGACGCTGCCCAACCTCTACTTCCGCAGAAAGCGGCTATCTAACCCGGATCGGGTTGACGTTTATCAATATGAGAACGTCCCATACAAGCTACGCGTGCAGATCGTGCAGGTGCTGCAGGAAACTTTAGGACAATATCACAACTACGGGAACAACAAAGGATACTGGGATGCGTTAAGTGACATGATGCGACGAGAGAAAGGCGTGTTTCACTTATCAAAGTCCTATGAAGACCCCGACACAGAGTATTGCTCTTGGCTACTTGCAGAGGAAGACCTCGATTGCCTTATCACCGGGATTGAATTGTCCTTGAGGGTCATGATCGGTTATCGAAAAAGCATTGGTCGCGACGCAGATGGGCAAATCGCCGAGGTCAATGCGCGAATGCTCGAGGCCGGCTTCGGCTTTGAGTTCGTATCCAACGAGATGGTGCAAGTTGACAACTACGTTCTCCATAGCGAAGTTGTCGTTCCTGCTTTAACGCTGATCAGCGATCCAACGTTCAAGTCCGCGAACGACGAATACCTTTCGGCCCATGAAGCTTTCCGGAAAGGAGAGTACGAGGACGCAGTAGTCGATTGTGGAAAGGCGTTTGAGAGCGTTTTGAAGATCATTGGTGCCGAGCGTTCTTGGCCGATCTCAACGAATGACACAGTTGGCAAGTTGGTCGCCGCTGCCTTTTCTACCGAATTCATTCCTTCCTACATGCAGACGCAATTCACTGGCCTAAGGTCGCTTCTCGATAGCGGAATAGGGACTGTCAGGAATAAGATGGGGGCGCATGGTGCTGGGTCGACCGCGCGGCAATTGGATAAACACCTCGCTGCGTATCAGCTTCATCAAACAGCTGCTGCGATAGTTTTTCTCGTGACCCATCACTCATCCGAGCCGGAATGAGCAAACTCCTTGCTCTCTTTCAAATGAAGAATTGCTCAATTAGTAGATGCGGATAGAGATTCTTCCGACTCTCAATCCATCTGTGATAACGGGGCACCGTTGGAGCGGCTAAAGGGAATCGTCGGCTAACCTGCGTGACATGGTGGTGCTCGCGCCCGTCCTTTCCTACCTTCCTGCCTTGCCCGACACCCTTGCGCTGGCTGTGCTCGCCTTGCTGCTGCTGGCGATCACGATCGCGGCCATAGCGGCCGCGCGCTGATCACTTCTTCCACCAGCCATCGGGCACGATGGTACGATACTCGGCCGGCACGCCGTAGCCGTTTCTAAGCAATGCCGCGATCATCTGGGCGTACGGGTTCGCGGGTCCTTCATGCACCTTGCGATCCGTCGCCTTGTACGAGGTCCAGTATGCCGCCAGCGTGTCGAGGCTACGCACGTGCGGGTGCAGCACACGCAGCGCGAGCCGGATCGCTTCGTCGGGCAGCGGCGGGTGCCCGCTTGGATAGGCGCCCCGCTGGACGATCTTCAGAGCAAGGTCGATCGAGATCATCAGCGCGCGCCGACGCTTCAGTTCGTCCATCTGACCGCCGAATGGCACAGCGTCGACCCGCACTGATCGACTCGTGCAGCGATCTTGATTGCAGATTTGGTCGTGCTGGACGGCGACCCACTCCATCGAGCGACGATTAAAGCTGCGCGTGCCGATCATCTCTTCCAGGTCGACGAGCCGGACATGCCCGCACTTCCGGCACGTCAAGCGTACCGCCGCCTCGACGCGTCGCAGATCGTAAAGGGTCTTGGGCGGGCCGACCATGCCGCCATGTGACATAGAACAGAAGCGGAACAAAAGGCTGGTTTTGTAGGATCGGCGCGAGCATCATGGACGCATGATCGATTCGCCCTTCACCCACACCAGCCGCGAAGGCTTTGGCGCTGCTTTCGGCTTGTTGGCTCACGATGACCCTGAGACGGTCGCGCGGATCATCGCCGAAGGTATCGAGCAGTCCCGCGAGGACGCGGCGCAGTTTCGCCGCTGGCGCGAGATCGCCGGCTGCTTTAACGCAATCATCTTGGCGGACACTGTCCACTGATCCATAATCTCGGTCGCACCGATCACGCGGAGTAAGACGCATGAGCGATCCAGCGAAGAAGATGGCCGTCGACAGCGAGTGGCTCGGCCGCGTCCTGGTCCACCTCGACGAAGTGCGCGAGACTGACCCGCGCGCGCAAGCGCTCTACGCCGAGGCGAGCAGCGCGATCGAGGACAAGCTAGTGTCCATTCGCGTCGTCGACCTGCAGGACCTGCCGAAGACGCTTTGATGGTGGAGCGGCCCGACGGGGTCGCACCGTCCTCGCACGCGGGGGAACCGCGCTCGTCCGCTGGACGGGCCGCTCGTCACCAGTTGCTGCATTCGCGTGAGGCAGCAACCAGTAAATTGATCATCCGTAATCAGGCTTGGGGAACGGCTGGATAGGATGCCGGCACCCTTTCGCGAACCGCGGCTTCAAAAATCGCAGGTAGCGGAACTGCCGCAATTCATGCCGGATCGCACGCTCGCGGTTCGCGAGCAGCTTGGCCGCTCTGGGCGACTCTGCCCGCTTGCCTCCTGCCGTCATCAACGTGTTGTGGTAGAACTCGCCGTCAAGTTCCCAGAAGATGCCGCGGTGCTCGCCGTGGAAGGTAAAGCCTGCCGCTTGGTAGACTGTCCCGAACAGACCGCACCGCTCGTCGGCGAACGACTGTATCCACCTAACCGCAGGTCGAATGCGGCGGATCAGCCGGATCGATGCCGATAGCGCACGGCTTTCGCTGTTGCGCGGCGCTGCATCGTCCAGCCACATGCGGTTGAGTTCGAGGTATTCGGTCATTCCAGTGCCGGCGACGACGCTGTCGGCGGACGCCGGGTTCATCGCGAAGCCGTACTGCAAGACGCCGAGCATCCGACCACCGATCCACACCCCCAGGTGAAGGGTCGAGCCGTTGTAGACGCGGTTGCTGTAATGATTGGCGACGATGATCTCATTCGCTAGATCGCGATCGAGCAGCGCCACGTAAAAGGCCTGTTCGCCGAAGCCGATCGTCTCACGTCGGCCGAACAGGTCGGCAAAGGGTTCGAGTAGATAGCCGACGACTTCGCCGGCCGCGCCCCCGCTGAAAACAAGCGACGACGATGCACAAGGATTCGACTCCATGAAGATTGATGCTCACAAGAGCCCCGCCTGTTGCGCAGGTGCGGGGCGTTGCGGCTGGCCAGCCGCGCGTGACGGGGACGTTCCAACTACCCGCCGGTTGCCGTGTGCCTAGCACGGCACCCCCGCTCGGCCGACGCGATCGGCGCCGGCCTGCGGACGTGTTCGATATGCTTGCTCGGGAGGAAGTCGCTGCGCCTCTTGCGCGCGCTATCCACCTAGACCTATCCCCTCACGACATTTCGCGGGGGCGGACTTGGACTCTATCTTTCTGCTGGTCCTGTTCTGGATCATCTTCACGGTCGGCAGCGCGGCCATCGCATCGAACAAGGGCCGCTCGGGCGGCTTGTGGCTGGTGCTCGGCTTCCTGTTCGGCCCGATCGCGCTGGTCGTGATCGCCAGCCTCCCGCGAAATGCAGAACGAGACCTTCGCGCCGGGCTTCAGTCGGGCAAGATGCGCCGTTGTCCCTACTGTGCCGAGCCAATCCGCGCCGAGGCAGTCAAATGCCGCCACTGCGGCGAGGACGTGCCTGCCGCTCCGCGTCACGACATCTGGGGTCGCGTTCGTTCCTGATCGACTTAGCGGCTGGACTGGCAGTCAGGCGACGCCTTGCCGCTGGTGAAGATGACCGCCGTACACGCCCACAGGCGATTGTTGCCAACGGTTCGCGCGTTGCCGCGTTCGACCGCGCCGATCGCCTCGCCGAGGCGAGTGTAGACCTCTTCCAACACGGTGCGGCTGATCGTTACCTCGTCACCTGCACGCGGCACGGCCGATAGCGGTTTCAGGCGCTCTGTGCGCGTGAGTTCAGCCGGCCGGGTCGGCAGGTCCGGCCGCTCCATTCGCGCGCGCGACGCCTTCGTTGATGCGGTCACGCAGGCGGTCGACAGGAGCGGCAGGAAGAGCGCGAGGCTCAGCAGTGGGCGCCGCGGGCGGGAGCGATTGAAAAGCATCGTGCACTTCCTTCGTGGTGAGATCGACGTGGATGGTGGCGTCGGCGTTGCGCGCAACGACGCCCGCACCGATCGCCTGGGCGGATGCGGCCGCGGCCTTCTCGTCGTGTCGTGCCGTCTGTCCAGGCAGCGGATCGGGCTTGTCGCTGCATCGGTCGAGCAGCAGGAGGCCGGCGAGCAACAGTGCCGGCAGCAAGAGGAGCTTCGCGATCTCGCCGAAGCCTGACCACAGCCGCGCGGGGGTCACGCGGGTAGACCCGTCAGGCATAGCGCCCGTTCGGCCGCGCGACGATTGGCAAGCCCCTGCACCCGCTTGCCGCCGGCCTTGTCCCACATCAGCATCGCGTCGCAGGCAGCGCGCCACTGACCTGCGTCAAAGCGCCGATCGACCGTCGAGCGACAATAACCGGCGATCCCGATATTGTAGGCGAGACTCGTGGCGGCCGCCCATTGCGCATCGTGACCGCGCAGACCCGGCGTGCAGGTGGCGACACCCTGCGCGAAGCCCGCCAAACGCTTGTCGAGCTTTACCGCGCAGCCCTGCCGCGTTTCGGGCGGCGACGAAGCGGTCACGCCCAGCGTCTCGCCGCTGCATTGCGTCCACACGCCGACGATGTCGCGGTACGGCACCAGCGCCGGGCCTTTAGGGCCATCTTCCCAGCTGGCGACCATCGTGGTGCACAGCGCCGCCATCGCGGTGCCAGCCAACGCGGCGAGCGCGCCGGGGTTCTTCCCGCGACCGGAAGTCGGCGCGGGGCGTCGTGTCATAGTCATGCGATGCTCCTTGGTCAGGCCGCAGCGGGCGGCGGCAAATCGTCCGTCAGCAGCCGGGCGGTACTTGCCGCGCGCTGGACTTCGTTCGTGATGGTGCCGCGCGCCTCGGCGTTGCGACGCATGCGGTTGAGGAAGGCGCGTGCGTTCCGCTCCACGCTGGCACGGTCGGCAGCGGGCGTGACCAGAAGCGCGTCCATGTGCTCAAGCGCTTGCTGAAGATCGTAGAACGCCGCTTCCATCGGACGAAGCCGGTCAATCTGCGTCGTGAGCGCGGCGATCTCGCTGCGGCACGCGGCGAGCAGCTGAAACGTCAGCCCGTCGCGGTGTTGCTCAAGATCAACCTCAGCGGCCGTGCGCGCCTCGGCTGCGACGCCGCGGTTCTTCCACCACTCGACGAAGGCGTTGCCGACCCACCCTAGTGCGCCGCTGGCCACGAGGGCGCCGCCCCACTTTCCCAATTCGCCTACGTCAGCCACGGGCCAGCATCCGCGCAGCGGTCAGGCGTCGACACTCAACGGCGATCTCGGCCGCCGCAGCCGGGTCTATCCGCGCTAGGTCGACGATCGACATTGCAACGCCGAGATGATCGTAGGCATCAAAGAAGGCGCTCGCCTGCATCTTGGCACCTTGCGCGTAGCCGATCGCCGCCAGCCCCATTGCGACCACGAGAACGGTATAGGCGGCGAGCCTCCACCAATCCGTCTGTCCTGACAGGTACGACGCCTGAAAGACCAGCGTGACCATCGCCATCCAGAACACGAACGAGAGGAAGATCTCGGGCGGGCGAAAGCGGCCGCGCATGAGGGCCAGCGCACCTGAAGCTGACCACCAGAGATTGTAGAGCGCCAGCGTCGCGGCGATCACGCGCAGGCCGATAACGATGGCTGCGATAGCCGTGGTCGGTCCGCTCGCGACCGTGAAGGTCGCAAGAGATGCGAAAGTCATCGATGTCTCTCCGGAGAAAGGGCGCGCGGCTCAGCCGTGCTGCACGTCGACCCACGGCCGACCGTCGCGGATCGCCCACACACAGCCGACCCGGCGCATGTACTGCGCGAGCATCATGTCGACCTCGCGCACTGCGGTGACGCCGATGCCAGCGCCGCGCGCGCTCGCGACGAGGTAGACCGCCACGCCATCGGCGAGCGCCGCGTCGCACGCCGCGAGCGTGTCAGCGTCGACGTTCACCGGCACCTGTCCGCTGAAGGCGATGCGATCGACGCAGGTGCGCGCCTTCTCAAGCTCAGCCTCCCAGATCGGGAGCGCGATCTGGTACGCATCGTTTGCAGCCGACCATTCAGCGTGCGCGGCATCCGACTCTGCCCGCGCCCTATGATAACGCTCGACCTCGTCACGCCATGCCGCGCGTGCTTGCTCGGCCGCTTCATCCTCACCAGACGGCATCGGCCCCGGCGCGATCGGCGCTGTCGGCTCGGCGCCGGGTTCCTCCGGCTTAGGCGGCAGGTGCGCAGCCCAAGTGTCGCCACCCACCAGCGACGGGTCGGTCGACTTGACGACGTATCGCAGCGCGTCCGCCCACGTGCGGGTCAGCCTGCCCTCACGATCAACGCCGCACACGTCGCCTTTCGCGATGGCGCCGCACCCGGCCGCCTTGGTCATGTACTCGGCGTAATCGGCGCCTGACGCATTCACCGTGCCGCCCGCGTTGATCGAGCGACCCGTTGCCGCACTGGCGTTCAGCTTGAGGTTGGCGCGG
>NZ_CAJYVU010000145.1 GCF_913778135.1 uncultured Sphingomonas sp.
CTTTAAAACGCTGATCGGGGTGGGCCTTCAAACATTCGAAAACTCGTTCTCGTAAATTCAAAAGCCCACCCTTTCCTAACGTTGGCGAAGGCTATCACTCCGCCGCCGGAAGATACACCTCGCTGCCCTTCTTGCGGAACTTCTCGCTCATCTCCGCCATCCCCGCCTCGGCATCCTCCGCCGCGACGAACGTCTCGACCGGCGCATTCTGCTTGGCCGCGAAGTCCCGCACTTCCTGCGTGATCTTCATCGAGCAGAATTTCGGGCCGCACATCGAGCAGAAATGCGCGGTCTTCGCGCCTTCGGCCGGCAAGGTCTGGTCGTGGTAGGATTCCGCCGTGTCGGGGTCGAGCGACAGGTTGAACTGGTCGCGCCAGCGGAACTCGAAGCGGGCGCGGCTTAGCGCGTCGTCGCGCAGCTTGGCGGCGGGGTGGCCCTTGGCGAGGTCGGCGGCGTGGGCGGCCAGCTTGTAGGTGACGACGCCGACCTTCACGTCATCGCGGTCGGGCAGGCCCAGATGCTCCTTGGGCGTGACGTAGCAGAGCATCGCGGTGCCGTACCAGCCGATCATCGCCGCGCCGATGCCGCTGGTGATATGGTCGTAGCCCGGCGCGATATCGGTGGTGAGCGGCCCGAGCGTGTAGAAGGGCGCCTCGCCGCACGCCTCCAGCTGCTTTTCCATGTTCTGCTTGATCTTGTGCATCGGCACGTGGCCGGGGCCCTCGATCATCACCTGAACGTCCTGCTCCCACGCGCGCTTGGTGAGTTCGCCCAGCGTATACAGCTCGGCGAACTGCGCCTCGTCATTGGCATCGGCGATCGCGCCGGGGCGGAGGCCGTCGCCGAGCGAATAGGCGATGTCATACGCCTTCATGATCTCGGTGATTTCGTCGAAGCGTTCGTAGAGGAACGATTCCTTGTGGTGCGCCAGACACCATTTCGCCATGATGCTGCCGCCGCGGCTGACGATGCCGGTCACGCGCTTGGCGGTCAGCGGCACGTAGGGCAGGCGGACGCCGGCGTGGATGGTGAAGTAATCCACGCCCTGTTCGGCCTGCTCGATCAGCGTGTCGCGGAAGATCTCCCACGTCAGCTCCTCGGCAATGCCGCCGACCTTTTCGAGCGCCTGATAGATCGGCACGGTGCCGATCGGCACGGGCGAGTTGCGGATGATCCACTCGCGCGTGTCGTGGATGTTGCGGCCCGTCGACAGGTCCATCACCGTGTCGGCGCCCCAGCGGATCGCCCAGACGAGCTTGTCGACCTCGTTCGCGACATTCGACGCGACCGCGGAATTGCCGATGTTGGCGTTGATCTTGACCAGGAAATTGCGGCCGATAGCCATCGGCTCGGTTTCGGGGTGGTTGATGTTGTTGGGGATGATCGCGCGGCCGCGCGCGACCTCGTCGCGGACGAACTCGGGCGTCACGTAATCGGGGATGGCGGCGCCGAAGCTCTCGCCGTCGCGGACATACTCCTTGAGCATCTCACGCCCCAGATTCTCGCGCGTGGCGACATATTCCATCTCGGGCGTGATGATGCCGCGGCGGGCATAGTGCATCTGGCTGACGTTGGCGCCGGCCTTCGCGCGCAAGGGGCGCTTGTTGACGTTCGGAAACGGCTGCACCCCGCCCGAGCGGTCGGGGCCGAGCTGCCCGTTGTCTTCGGGGCGGATTTCGCGCGCGTCGTACGCCTCTACGTCACCCCGAGCCATGATCCAGTCGCGACGCAGCGCGGGCATGCCTGCCATGATGTCGATCCGCGCGTTCGGGTCGCTGTACGGGCCCGAGGTGTCGTAGACGTTGAGCGGCGGCTCGCCGCACGAGGGATCGAGGTCGATCGCGCGCATCGCGACGCCGAGTGGTCCGACGTGAATCTTACGGGAACCGCGGATCGCGCCGGTGGTGACGCCGATTTCGCTGCGGGCCTGGATATCTGCCATTCGCTTCTCTCTCCTAAGGGGGAGAGGATCGGTGGCCTGTCTGGTCGCCGCTCCACTCCCTACGCCGGTGTCAGCCGGATCAGGTTCAGCGGGTCGGGGGCTCTGGCGCCCCCCTCTCAACCGCCTCAGCGGTCCCCCGGGGAAGTGGCCGGTATAGGCGCGCGAGGCGAGCGAGGGAAAGGGTTATTCGGTGCGGGGTGAGGCCGCGTGGGGTCGAGCGCGCAAACAGCCGCCACGACGTCAGACGGTGCCGGGCGGCACCGCTGGCCGCCGTGACGACTCGCGGGCGATCGGCGATCGCCCGCGGCGTCCGCGCCTCAGTTACTGGCGGCGCTAGTCTTCAGATTGCCGTTGACGCCCGCGGGGAAGAACCCGCCGCTCGTCACCGCCGCATTGTTGAGGAAGGCGATGTTGAGCACCTGTCCGACCGTCCGGCTGAATGCGATGCCGTTCGCATCGGTCGGCACGATGTTCGAGACGAGCTGTCCGGCAGCATTGGTCGTCGGCGAGATGCCCTGA
Organism: uncultured Sphingomonas sp.; assembly: GCF_913778135.1. Classification (GTDB taxonomy): domain Bacteria; phylum Pseudomonadota; class Alphaproteobacteria; order Sphingomonadales; family Sphingomonadaceae; genus Sphingomonas. The sequence continues at coordinate 2,462 of NZ_CAJYVU010000145.1, forward strand.
TCGTCGTCGCGATTGTTGACGCCGGTCGGGAACCCCGTCGGCGTACCGCTCGGGGTGGGAGTGGGCGTCGGCGTCGGCGTGGCGGTCGAGGACTGCACACCGTCGAGCACGTCGCGCGCGTTGGAGATCGCGTCGGCGCTGGTGCGCAAGCTCGGCGTGGCGAGCCCCTTCTGGTAGAGCGTCGTGCGGATCAGGCCGGCGTGATACGCCTCCGCTGCGAGCAGCCCGGCGGTCACTTCCTGATAGCCCGCGGTGTAGATCAGCGTCGCCGACGCGCCCTTGTACGCGGTGACGCCCACATCCTCGAAAATGAACGCGCCGAGGAGGAAGTTCTCGTCGTTTGCGTACGGGTCGAACGCCGCGCCCGTGCCGATCAGCCCGGCGGCGCGCGCCGCGGTGCTGAACGCACCCGACGCGCTGCCGTCGATGTTGATCGCGGGCATCGCCACCGCCGAACTGCCCAGCACCGAGCGCAGGAAGGTGACGTGCGCGACCTCGTCCGCCGCTATCTCGCGCGCATAGGCGGCAACCACCGGATCGGTGAAGGTGACGCGGCGCCCGCCGGTCACGGCTCCCTGCGTCCCCGTGCCCGACAGCAAATTCGCCGGCAGCCCCGCGCCGGTCGCGGCGTAGGCGTAGAATTGCGCCTCGAGATATTCGAGCTGGAGCGCGAAGTTGAGCACGTCGACCTCGGCCGCGATGCTGCTCGCCGACGGTGTCGGTGAGGGCGTCGGTGTCGGCGACGGTGCGGGATTGCTGTCCCCGCCACCGCAGGCGGCGAGCAGCGTCAGCCCGCCCGCCACCGCAACGCCGCCGCTCGCCAGCTTGATGAAGCGGCGACGCTCGGCGCGGCGCTCAGCCGAAGCGGTGAGGATCGTGTTGGCGACTTCGGGATCGGTCATGAGGTCGGTCATGGGATCGGGACACTTTATGCGAGAAGGATCGGACAGGTGCAGACAGGCGCCGCGTTAGGTCGCGGCGGCGCTGGTCTTGATCGCGCCGTTGACGCCAGCGGGGAAGAACCCGCCCGAGGTCACTGCTGCCCGGTTGAGGTACAGGATGTTGAGCACGCGGTCGCTTGTCCGGCTGTAGGCAAGGCCGTTGCTGTTAAGCGGGACGATGTTCGACACCGTCTCGCCCGCCGCATTGGTCGTCGGCGTGATGCCCTGATCGTCGTCGGGGGCGTAGCCGAGCGTCAGGTTCTCGGTCACGCTGCCGTCGAGCGTGTCGCGCGCATCCGAGATCTTCTGCGCCGCCTCGATCAGGCCGAGCGACGGCGTCTGGATTCCCTTGCGGTACAAGGTCCCGCGGATCATCGCGGCATGATAGGCCTCGGTCGCCAGGATACCCTGCGCCGCCTCGCGCAGCGTCGAGGTGAGCAACGCGGTAGTCGATTTGTAGGCGGTGACGCCGACATCCTCGAACAGGAACGAGGCGAGCAGGAAGTTCTCGTCGCTGGAATACGGGTCGAAGGTCGCGCTACCGCCCACCAGCCCGGCGGCACGCGCCGCGGTGGTGAAGGCGCCCGCCGGGCTCAGATCGATCGCGGGCTGCGCAACCGTCAGCGCCCCGATGCTGGAGCGCAGGAACGTCACGTGTGCGAGTTCGTCCGCCGCGATCTCGCGCGCATATTGCGCCACGACGGGATCGGTGAAGTTGACCGCGCGACCGCCGGTCGCCGCGCCCTGCACGCCCGCGGTGACGACGCCGCCTTGCAGCGTCGAGGCGATCGCCGCGCCAGTGGTCGCAAAGGCGTAGAAGTTCGCCTCGAGATATTCGAGGTTGAGCGCGAAGTTCAGGTAATCGGACGGGCCCAGGATCGGCGTCGTGGAGGTCGCGGTCGGCGACGGCGACGGCGACGGCGTGGGGGTCGGCGTCGCGGTCTGCGCGCCCGCGCGGCCGGCGGTCAGCATCGCACCACCCAAAGCGGCGGCACCCAACGCCTGGCCGAAGAACGCGCGCCGCTCCTCACGCCGCTTCACCCGTGCGTCGAGCGCCCCGATCAGTTCGCTTTCGCCCATCGCCTGCATCCTTCTACCCACGTCCACGCGTCTCTGCCGCAGCGAAGCTTTCGCGCAGATGACTCGCCGCCGTCGATAGGCGCAGGCGCGCGCGGGTGCAAACGAAGGCTCACTGCCTGCCCGATCGGCAACGCGGACGGGCAGGCAGTGATCTTAGAAGGTGTAACCGATGCCGATCGCGCCCAGCCACTGGTTGCGCGATCCGGCGATGCTGACGATCGGCGTATCGCCGAAGTCGTTGAGCATACGCTTGTAGGTGCCGCCCGCGATCACCTTGAACCCGTGCAGCAGGTCGCCGGTCAGCGCATAGGTACCGGCGAAGCCGACGACGTAATTCTTCCACCCGCCGCGCGTGCGGAACGCGGGCAGACCGCTCGCCGCCACATCCTGCGGGCGCACGTCGAAATAGGTGCGGCCATAGGCGCGCTCGACCTTCTCGGCCGAGGCGAAGATGCCCACCGCCGATTTCAGGCTGAGTGGGGTGTAGTAGCTGACCGAGGGCTGGAGCACGCCGCTGTCGTGGATGCCGGTCACGTCGTAGCGATAGCTGACCGCGACCGATAGCTTGTCGTAATCGCTGGTGATCAGCCCCGTGCGGCCGATGCCGAGGTAACCGCCGAGTTCGAGCGCGGTCGACGTCGTCGGCAACGCCTTGACGCGCGGATCGTCGATGCCCTTGCGGCTGGTGCGATTGAAGTTGACGAGCCCGACCGGCCCGGCCTGGAAGTCCCAGCGCGACGTCGGCGCGTCGGCGATCAGGTCGACCGAGGCGCGGTTGCCGAGCACCTGGAACGAGATGCCGCCGACCGTGCCGATCGCAGCCGGGCCGGGGGTCAGCGAATAATCGTTCGAGCCTTCGTAATCGGGCAGCCACGCGCCTGCGACCGCGACCGTCACCGTGTCGCCGGTGACCAGCGGCGCGGGTGGCCCGTTCGGGTTGATGTCGTTGGTCTGCGCCGCGGCGGGCAGCGCGACCAGGCCGGCGAGCGCCACGCAGGCAGAACGAAAAGCCGCGCGGGCGGCGGGACGGACGACGGACACGATATTTTCCCCTTCTAGTTCCCGCGTGAACGAGCATTTACGGGTTTGTGTCCGTTGCCGCGTACTACAGCATGTAGCGCATGCCGATCTGTTGCCGCTGTGCATCACCCGCCACCGTGAATCGCGCGGCGGCGAAGCGCGGCGCGCCGAAGCGGATCGGCGGATTGCGCGAGAAACCGAACCCCTCGCGCGGGATGCCGGCGAAGGTATCGAGCTTCGCGTTGCTGTTCTCGTCGTGGATCACCGCCACCGCGTAGGTGCCGTACGGCAGCCCGGTGAAGCGCAGCCCGTGCGTCGCCGCGGGCACGTTGCGCGTCACCGCGTCCTTGTCGTCGACGCAGGAGGGGAAATTCTCCGGATCGGCGGTCAGGCAGACGCGCAGCAGCCCCTTGCCCGAGCGGAGGTGGTCGATCCCGACGTCAAGCGACGCGACCGGCGCTGCCCCGATCAGCAGCAATCCCGCGCCCGCCAGCATCGCTGCGCGCGCGCGCCCTGGCATGTGCGCGCGCGAAGTCGCCGACGCCGTCGTCGGTGCCGCACAGCCGGTCCCAGAACCGGAAATAAAGCCCATAATTGCACCCGTACCGCTCGTGGTGACGCTGATGATGGCTGGCCGTGATCAGCCAGCGCCCCACTATCCCCCGCCACATGAACCGGGGAAAAACCTCCCATCCCATATGGTTGGTCACACCCATAACGGTCATGATCGTCAGCACCAAGCCGAGCGCTGCGACGTGGATCGGAATCGCGAGCACCAGTAGCGGAATTACCACAGCGCCGGTCAGCGCCTCGATCGGGTGGAACGCCATCGCCGCCCAGGCGGTCGGCGGGCGGCTGGCATGGTGCACCGCGTGCGCGAGCTTGAACGGCTCGGGCCGATGCATCCAGCGGTGGGTCCAGTAGAACCAGGTGTCGTGCAGGAACAGGTAGGCGAGCACCGACACCGGCAGATACCACAGCGGATAGTCTTGCACGTCGCGGTAGACGCGCGTCCAGCCGTGCCGCTCCCACCCCCAGGCGAGCACGCCCGCGGGAATGCCGTAGATCGCGGCGGAGATGAGGCTCCACCAGATCTCGCGCCTGATCTGCGGGTCGAGCCCGGTGTAAAGGCCGGGATGCCGGAGCTTCGTCGCCAGCGCGAACCCCGCCGAAGTAACGAGATAGCGCACCCCGACGATCAGCGTCATCGCGAGCGCGGACAGCGTAACGGCGGCGATGATCGACAGCGCGGACATGAACCCTGTGTAGCCGATCGCGGATCATCCGCCCATCCCGCTCGTTAAGCCGCCTGAAAACAAGGAGATGGTGATGACCGAACCCAACGCCGCACCCGACACGATCGGCACCGATGCTCGCGACGATACGACCGCGGCGCAGGTGCTGCGCGATCAGGACGGGGCCACTCCGGGCGGTGACGCCGGCGGCGGCGGCGGGCTGGGTGGACAGGATGCGGCCGATGCTGCGGCGGCGTCAGCCGCGGCGAGCGAGGGCGGCGCCAATGCGGCCAACCCGGTCGACACAGGGCTCGACACCGGTGCGGCCGATGCCGCCACCGAGGCGCGTGCACGCGCGGTAGAGGACAGCGGGTCACAGGCGCGCTGAGTCGACCTAGGCACCGCTTGCCCCGGAGAGTTGCCCTACCCCCTGGTCCGACTCTCCCGCGCGACAACAGCACCAAAACGAAAAAGGCGCCGGTGGATCGCTCCACCGACGCCTTTTTTCGTCAGCCGTGATGCCCGATCAGGCGGCCTGCTGCTGCTCCGGCAGCGCGGCCTTCGCCTGCGCGATGATCGCGGAGAAGGCTTCGCCCTCGTGCATCGCGATATCGGCCAAGACCTTGCGATCCAGTTCGATGCCGGCGAGCTTCAGCCCGTGCATGAACTGGCTGTAGCTCAGCCCCTCGGCGCGGACGCCGGCGTTGATGCGCTGGATCCACAAGCCGCGGAAGGTGCGCTTCTTCACCTTGCGGTCGCGGTACGCGTACTGGCCGGCCTTCTCGACCGCCTGCCGCGCGACGCGGATCGTGTTCTTGCGACGGCCGCGGTAACCCTTGGCCTGTTCCAAAATGTTCTTGTGCTTGGCGCGAGTGGTTACGCCCCGCTTGACGCGTGCCATATGCTAATACCTTCCCGCTTACTTGAGGCCGTACGGCGCCCAGGCCTTCACCGTCGCGGTGTCGGCCTTCGACAGCACCTTGGTGCCGCGGTTCTGGCGGATGTACTTGGCGTTATGGCTGATCAGGCGGTGGCGCTTGCCGGCGACGCCGTGCTTCAGCAGTCCGCTGGCAGTGAGCTTGAAGCGCTTCTTCACGCCGCTCTTGGTCTTGAGCTTGGGCATTTTGGTCCTTTCGGTTGGAACGTGACTAGACAGCCGCGGCAGCCCCAGTTGGCCGGGCAGTCCATAGCGTCACGCTCTCGTGAAGCCGCGCGCCTTAGCCGCGTTGCCGGCAGAACGCAACGGGGCAGCGGCATGCAACCAAGCCCGCGCCGGACGGTTGCGCTCCCGTTATGACGACCGCGGCAGCTGCAGGTGACGAGAGCCCAGCCGAGGACGCGCGCGGAACGCCGCCGCGGCGCCGTCACCTCGTCCGCCGCATCCTCCTAGGCATAATCGTCGCGATCTTTGCGGTCTGGCTGGTCCTGTTCATCACCAAGGGACGCTTCCTCAAGCATCCGTTCGAACGGTTCGTCGGCGGCATGGTCCATCGGCAGGTGAGCGTCGGTGGCGACTTCCAGCTCTATTTCGCGCCCTTCCAGATCAAATTTTACGCCGAGCGGCTGCGCGTCTCCAATCCCGATTGGGCGACCAAGCCCGACCTGTTCGCGGCCGAGCGAATCGACACGCGCATCGCGCCGCTGTCGCTGATCTTCGGCCGCCGCCGCCTCTACTGGCTCGACCTGACCAACGGCGCGCTCGACCTCGAATGGAACGCGGCGCACGATTCCAACACCTGGACGTTCAGCGAGAGCAAAGGCGGCAAGCCGTTCGAGCTGCCGCGAATCGACCGCGCGACGATTGCCGGGACGGTGGTCCGCTACCGCGATCCGCGAATGCGATTGCTCGCCGACTTGGACGTCGACACGATTCGCTCGACCGAGGCGCGGATCGGGCAGGCGGTGGGCGTGCGCGGCGGCGGCACGATCCGCTCGACCCCGTTCACTGTGTCGGCGCGGCTGCTGTCGCCCGACGCGACGGTGAACCGCGGCAAGAACGAACTGGTCGCGACGATGCGTGCGGCCGGCAACACCGTCGATGTATCGGGCACGCTCCCCAGCCTCGCCGATATCGAGGGCGTGCCGCTGTCGGTGCGCGCGCGCGGACGCGACCTGTCGACGCTGCTCGGCATCATCGACGTGGTGCTGCCGCGCACACGGACGTATCGCCTGCGCGGACAATTGGTGAAGTCGGGCGACGAATACCGCTTCACGCAAATTACCGGCGTCGCCGGCGCGACCGACCTGGCCGGGCGGCTGACGATCACCAACGGCGCTCGGCTTCACCTCGATTCGCAGCTGGCGACGCGCAGTCTCGACATCATCGATGCGGCGCCGTTCATCGGCTTCAACCCCGACATCGTCGCGGACAAGGGCGTGACCGCCGCCGCCGCCGCGACGGGCGCGGCACCGGCGCGGCTGCTGCCCGACGCGGCGCTGCCGGTCGAGACGATGCGGCGCTTCGACGCCGACCTGAAATGGACCATCCGGACGGTCAAATCGCGTCGCGTACCGATAAGCGACGTCGACGTGACGCTCGACCTGACGAACGGCAAACTGACGCTGTCGCCGCTGACCTTCGCGATGGCACGCGGCAATTTGTCCGCCGACGCGGTGTTCGACACCCGCTCGCGCCCGAGCGACGTGCGCTACGACATCCGGCTCGCTCCCACCCCGCTCGGGCGACTGCTCGCGGGCTGGGGTGTGGCGGAAGCGGGGACGAGCGGGACGGTGCGCGGGCGCATCCAGCTGGCGGGGCGCGGCGACACGATCCACGACTCGCTCTCGACCGCGCGCGGGCGCATCGCCTTCGTCCTTCCCGCCGGCACCTTGTGGACGCGCAACGCCGAACTGGCCGAGCTCGACGTCGGTACCTTCGTGCAGAAGATGTTCTCAGGTGAGCTCAAGGAGCCGGTCAGGATCAATTGCGGGCTGATCGGCTTCACCGTACGCGGCGGCGTCGCGGCAGCGGACCCGATCCTGATCGACACGAGCAAGAACGTCGTGCTGGGGCACGGCGGTTTCAGTTTCCGCACCGAGGCGGTCGACCTCGCCTTTCGCGCCGATTCGAAACGATTCAGCCTGTTCTCGGGACAGTCGCCCGTCGGGATCGGAGGCACATTCGCCGCGCCAACGCTGCGCGTGGTCACGCCGCAGTTGCTGACGCGCGCGGGCGCGGGACTCGGCCTCGCCGTGCTGGCGACGCCGGTCGCGGGGCTGCTCGCCTTCATCGATCCGGGCGACGCGAAGGCGGCGGCATGCGATCCCGTACTCGCGGGCAAGACGGCGGCAGCGCAGCGCACCATCAAGGGTGATCCGCGCAACGATGTCGGTGACGGGCAAGCGGCACCGAAGAAGCGCAAAAAGTTCCTCGGCATCTTCTGACACGCCGGGCAAGTGAGGGAGCGAGTGATGAAGCGGATCCCAGCAGTCGGCCTGATTACCCTGGCGGCTGCATGCAGCCAGCCGTCCATCTCGGACAACCAGCAGGACATAGGTGAGCTAGCAGCGAACAGCACCGCCTCGATCCGCACCGCGCCGGCAACTGCTCGAGCCGATGTACCGGCGACCCCCGCGAGGCCGGTCGCGGCAGATGCCCCCTCCTCGAGCCCGAGCCCGAGCCCGAGCGCATCGCCGACCGACACCGCCAACTCGCGCTCGACCATGCGTGACTGTTATTTCAAGGTTGATGGCCGCGTGCTCGTATCGGGCCGCTGCCGGGTATTCCCGATGGGGAACGATCAGTACACGCTCAACACCTGGGACAGCGGCAAGCCCGCGCGGTCGCACTTCGCCGTCGTGACGAAGGACAACGACGCCGACGCGACCGCCACTGCGACGTGGAACGCCGACCCCGGCGACGACCACGCGATGGACCCGCTCGGCACCGTGCGGCGAGATGGCGACTGCTGGGTGAACGAGCGCACGCGTATCTGCGTGCGTTAGGCCTCACACCCCCAGGTCGTGCTCGATCACGTGGTCGGCGATCGCACCTGCGGTCGTCCACCAGATGCGCTGATCGTCCGCCTCGCGCAGTCGCTCGAGCACGCGTGCGAGCGGGGGTACACGGTGCGCCTGCCCCATCAGATACGGGTGGAGCGCGATGCCTAGCACCAGCGGGCGGCGGTCGCATTCGGACAGCAACTGCGTCACCGCATCCTCGATCATCGCCGCGAACTGCGCCGCCTCACCGTTGCGCGCCACGATCGCGGGAATATCGTTGATCTCCTGCGAATAGGGCACCGACAGGATGCGGCCGCTCTCGGTCGACAGCCACGTCGGCTGATCGTCGTGCGCCCAGTCGAGCAGGTAGCGATAGCCGGCCTGGTGGAGCAGGTCGGGCGTGTCGTGGCTTTCCGAAATCCACGGACCCAGCCACCCGGTCGGCCGCGTTCCCAGCACCGCCAGCGCGTCGGTGGTGCGCGCGATCAGCGCGGCTTCCTCGTCGCGCGACTTCTCGCCCTGCGCCTCGGCGTTGCTCTCGCCGTGCGCCGCGATCTCGTAACCGCGCGCGACGCAGGCCTCCGCGAGACCCGGACAAGTCCGGATCACGTCGGCGTTCACCAGCGCGGTGGCGGGTAGCTGGAGGCGGTCGAACAGGTCGAACAGCCGCCACGCACCGACACGATTGCCATAATCGCGCCAGGCATAGTTCATCACGTCGGGCTGGTTCTTCGCCGGGGCGAGTTCGGCACCCATCCCGCCGCCGAATTCGAATACCTCGTAATTGATGCCGAAATAGATCGCGAGCCGCTTGTCCCCGGGCCAGTCGTACTCATCCCGGTCGGTGATCGCACGATAGGCATAGCGGGGCGGCGTCGAAACGGTCATGCGCGGCACAACGCGACAACCACGCGATCGGCTCAATCCGGCTTAATGGTCATGCGCATGATCATGATCGTGCGCGACGTTACGCAGCGCCTCCAGCACGTCATCGGTACGTGCCGGGTCGCCGATCGCGAGCACGTGGCCTGCACTCGCCGCGGTCAATGGGTCGCCGTTCCAGTCGCACATCCGCCCGCCTGCACCTTCCACAACCGGTACGAGCGCGGCGAAATCGTACAGCTGGAGCCCCGATTCGCACACCAGGTCGAGGTGGCCGGATGCGAGCAGCCCGTAGTTGTAGCAGTCGCCTCCGTAGACCGGCCCTTGCCGCGGTGCATTGCCGCTCACCGCCGCGACGAGCGACAGGTAGTGCGGCACATCGCCGTCGGCGAACAGGTGCGGGCTGGTGGTCGCGATCGTCGCGCCCTTCAGCGCGGCGCAGGCGCGGGTACGCGCGGGCGCCCCGTTCAGCTCGGTCGCGCGACCCGCAACGCCGATCCAGCGTTCGCGCTGTACCGGCTGGTCGATGATGCCGAGCACCGGCCAGCCATCCTCCACCAGCGCGATCAGCGTTCCGAAGATCGCACGCCCGGCGGTGAAGCTGCGCGTGCCGTCGATCGGATCGAGCACCCACTGGCGCCCGGTCACGCCCGGCTTTTCTCCATATTCCTCGCCGACGATGCCGTCGCCCGACCGCTCCGCGTCGAGAATCCGTCGCATCGCCGCTTCCGCCTCGGTGTCGGCGAGCGTGACGGGCGACTTGTCGTCCTTCAACCAGACACCGGCGGCGCTGCGAAAATAGGGTCGGATCACCGCGCCCGCGGCGTCGGCGAGGCGGTGGGCGAGCTGGATGTCGGCGGGGCGTACGGGCATGCACCGACGCCTATCGCGGCGCGCGAGCCGGCGCTAGGATGCGCGGCAACAGGAGATTCGATCGATGCGCATTCTCGCCACCGCCCTTGCCGCCGCCGCTGCACTCACCGCGCTCCCCGCCGCCGCCACGCTGGCGGTCGGCGCGAAGGCGCCCGCGTTCGCCACGCGTGGCGCGATGGCGGGCAAGGTGATCCCGATCGACCTCGCCAAAGAGCTGCGCCGCGGGCCGGTGGTGCTCTACTTCTTCCCCGCCGCGTTTACCGGCGGCTGCAACGCGGAGGCGCGCGCCTTTGCACAGGCCGTGCCGCAGTTCGAGGCTGCCGGCGCCCACGTCATCGGCATGTCGGCGGACGATGTCGCCACCTTGCAGAAATTCTCGTCGAGCGAGTGCGCGGGCAAGTTCGCGGTGGCGAGCGCAGGGCCGCGCGTGATCGCGGGCTACGACGTGGCACTCGGTCAGGCGGTCAAGGGCCGCAACGTCACCAGCCGGACCAGCTACGTGATCGATCGCACCGGTCGCATCGCCTTCGTCCATTCCGACATGAACCCGGCCGAGCACGTTCAGATGACGCTCGCCGCGGTTAAGCAGCTCGGCACCCGCTGAGCCGAGGCGCAAGGCACGTTTGCAACAAAACGTAAGATTTTTGTCGAATATGCGACACCAGATGTTAGCTCTTCTGTCATAACCGGACGATCAGCAATAAAAGCAGCTGGGGGTGGCGTGGCATCAAGGGCTAGGAACGTGCGTGCGGGCAGCGAGCCTCAAGGCGTATTCGCGGCCGTGGGCGCCTTCCTCGCCGAGCATCGGCTGGGGCCGGAACCCGCCAATTATGCCTTCGCCTACGACGTCGTCTGCAACCCGCTCGGCGTGCGCGCGCGTGAAATGCAGGCGCTAGCGGCGGACGGCGTCCGCTTGCTTGCCGCCGATGTCGCGCGGCTGGCGAACGTGCCGATCAGCACTGCCCTCGCGCTCGTCCGCGACGGACCGGTGCAGGCGGCAGCCGAACCGGACCAGGCCAGCGATTCGGGTCCCGATGTCGAGCTGGTCGCCCGTACGCTCGCGCAGATCGAGGATTTCAGCGACACGCTGCAATCGATCCACAGCGAGACAAACCATTTCGGCCGTGACCTGGCCGAAACCGCCGAGGCGATCCGCAGTTCGGGCCCGGGAGCGGGCGTGGAGCGGATCTCGCACCTGACCGCGGCAATGATCGACCGGGTCCACCAGGCTGAGTCGCGACTCGAACAGGCAAAGAGCGAGACGGCCGAACTGCGCGCCGCGCTGCAGGAAGCGCGCACCACCGCTCAGACCGATCCCTTGACCGAGTTGCTCAACCGCCGCGCTTTCGACGAACATTTCGCCGCGCTGTCCCCCGAGACAGCGGTCGCGCTCGCGATCTGCGACATCGATCATTTCAAGCGCGTTAACGACGGCTTCGGTCACGCGGTCGGCGACCGGGTGCTGAAACTGGTGGCGCAAATGCTCGAAGCCGAAGTCGCGTGCACGGTCGCGCGTTACGGCGGCGAGGAATTCGCGCTCCTGTTCGAGGCAGAGGACGAGGCTGCGGTGCTGGCACGGATTGAGGCTGCGCGCGACGCCATCGCGGCACGTCACCTGCGCGACCGCGACTCCAATCGACCGATCGGCACGATCAATTTCTCCGCCGGCGTCGCGGTGGGATATGCGGGCGACACGCTGACCCCGCTGATGGAACGTGCCGACCGCGCGCTCTACGCCGCGAAGCAGGCCGGGCGCGGTCAGACGATCGTCGCGCCATAATCTGGCGCATTTCGCGCCTCACTGCGGCGCACGGCGCCATACCAGATCAGCCTGCCTTTCTAAGTCTTTGATCGCACCGAAAATTCGAAATTGGCACGCGAGATGCAAAGCCTCCTGCATCGATCGGATCAGCCGATCGACCAGCAGGAGTTACCACCATGATCCGCACCTTTGACGCACTCGGTCGCCAGGCATTCGCTCTCGTCGCCGCCTTCTCGGTCGCCGCGCTGATGATCGGTGCCGCCGTTCCCGTCTCGCCGATCGCGTGAGGGACCGGAAATGATCACCTTCTCTCGCCTTGCCGCTCATCCGCTCGTGATCGGTACCTTCGGCTTCGTCACGACGTCACTGCTGCTCTGGGGTCACGTGGGTGCGGCGGTCGCCTGATCGCGGCACCTCTTGACCGGGGTCCGCGTTAAGGCCCGGATGCCAGACCCACTCGATGTCTCCCACGATCTGAACCGCTTCGTCGCCGCGCAGGCGGACAGCTACGATCGCGCACTCGCCGAACTGACCGCGGGCCGCAAGCAGAGCCACTGGATGTGGTTCATCTTTCCGCAGATCGCCGGGCTTGGCCGCAGCGCCACGGCGATCCACTACGCCATTCACGATCTGTTTGAGGCGCAGGCCTATCTCGCGTACCCGCTGCTCGGACCACGCTATCTCGCCTGCTGCACCGCACTGTTGCGGCATAAAGGGCGCAACGCGCGCGATATCATGGGCGAGATCGATGCGGTGAAGCTGCGTTCATCACTGACGCTGTTCGATGCCGCCGGCGCAGCACCGACTGCCGCGCACACGCTCGCGGCCTTTTTCCCCGCACCGGACCCGGCAACGCTGCGGCTGGTCGGGCGCTGAGCGAAGTCGCACCCGACCAACGCCGACGATCAGTTCTGCGTCGTGACCGGCGTCACCAGTGCCGTGTCGCCGTTGCGCAGCACCACGGTATATCGCTGCCGCTTGTCGCAGGTGACCAGCCACGCCGGCTTGTTGTCGAGCGACTGGGTCGCGGTCGCGCCGGTGATCTCCTGGCACGCTTCGTTGCCGTCGCGAATAGCGCGGAACAGCACCGCATTGCGCTGCGCCTCGTTGAGCGAGGCGATCGCATCAGCGGTGTTGGTCGCGCTAGCATCGCTGTTCGACATCGCAGGATCGGTCGCGTTGACCGTTGCCGTGGTGGGCTGACCACATGCGGCGAGCAGGACGGGGGCCACGAAGGCGAAGCGGCGGATCGTCATTGTTCCGAAAACTCCCTTTCCGCCGATCGAACGATCGTTCCGCGCGCACGGATCCAACCGAGATCGGTGCCGAACCGGCAATATTCGCGAATGACGGCGTCTTTTGAACGCGTTACACGTACAAAATAATCTCGGGCGAGCTGTCTCGGGCAAGTGGAGCGTGAGGATGCGGTACGGGCGTTTTTCCGGTTTGCTGGCGGGCACGGCGTTGCTCGCATCGTGTGGCGGCGATGGCGGCGGATCGGGCGCTGCGACGGGTACGGTGCCGACCCCTACGCCCACGCCGACTACCGCCGCCGCGGGCTGCTCGCTCCGCGACCGGCAGAACTGGGCCTTCGCGCAGCTGAACGAATGGTACCTGTTTCCCGAAACGCTACCCGCCTCGCTCGACCCGTCGCCTTATTCCAGCGTCGACGCCTATATCGACGCGCTGACCGCGACCGCACGGGCGCAGCGCAAGGATCGCTACTTCACTTATCTCACCTCGATCGCCGAGGAGAATGCCTATTACAACTCGGGCACGACCAGCGGCGGGTTCGGTATCCGGCTGGGCTATGACACGACCAATCGTCGCGTCGGCATCATCGAGGCGTTCGAGGGCGCGCCGGCGCTCGCCGCCGGGCTCGACCGCGGCACCGAGATCGTGGCGATCGGCACCAGCGCGGACAATCTGCGCTCCACCAGCGACATCATCGCCGCATCGGGCACGCAGGGCGTGGTCGACGCGCTCGGCCCCGACACGGCGGGCACCACGCGCGTGCTGCGCGTCAACGATGCGACGGGCACGCGGACCGTCACGCTGACCAAGGCCGATTACACGCTGACGCCGGTATCCTCGCGCTACGGTGCCAAGATCATCACCGACAACGGCCAGCGCGTCGGCTACGTCAACCTGCGCACCTTCATCAACACTGCTGATCCGGGCTTGCGCAGCGCGTTCCAGCAGTTCCGCAACGCGGGCATCACCAACGTCATTGTCGACCTGCGCTACAACGGCGGCGGGCTGATCTCGATCGCCGAATTGTTCACCAACCTGCTCGGCGGCGGGCGCTCGACCAACGACGTGCAGAGCTACACCACCTTCCGCGCGTCGAAATCGTCGAACAACGAGACGACGTTCTTCGCGCAGCAACCGCAGACGATCACCCCGACCAAGATCGCGTTCATCGGCACCGGCGGCACCGCTTCGGCGAGCGAATATGTCATTAACGCGATGATCCCGTACCTGCATGCCAATGTCGCGCTGGTCGGCAGCAACACCTATGGCAAACCGGTGGGGCAGATCGCGCTAGACCGGTCGCAGTGCGACGACCGGCTGCGCGTGATCGCCTTCGCGTTGCAGAATGCGGCGAAGCAGGGCGACTATTACGACGGGCTCGCGACCAAGGTGGAGGCGTCGTGCCAAGCAGTCGACGACTCGACCTATCCGCTCGGCGACCCGCGCGAGGCATCGACGCGCGCCGCGCTCGATTTCATCGAAGGGCGCGGCTGCACGCGGATCGGCGCCACCGCCTCGCTGGAGCGCACCGCGACGCCGTTCGCGCAATCGCGCGAGCTGCTGAGCCCCGCGCGACCGACGACCGCGCAGCGCGAGACGCCCGGACTGTTCTGACGCGCACACCGCCGGGCGCACTGTTCGGCGCCGGTCCGCTGGGCTAGTCGCGGATCGCTCGGTGCGAACTAAGGAGGCGAGCGATGGCATTCTGTACCCAGTGCGGCGCGCGCCTGCCCGATGACGCCAGGTTCTGCGCACGTTGCGGCGCACCCGTCGTCCTGCCCGACGCGTCGGCCGACGCCGTTCGCGCATTCGACGACCGCACGGGGGCGAGCGAGCCGCCCGCTCCTCGCGTGCCGGTAGTCACCCCCGATCACGACTTCCCGTCCGACGGGCTGCACTTCGGACCCGATCCCCAGCCTGCATCCCGCCCCACAACCCGCCCTGCGGTCGACGAGCGCTACCGCGACGACCGCCGCCCCCCGAACGCCGACACCGATGACGACGACGAGGAAGAGCGCGGCGGCACGGGCACGCGGTTGCTCGTCATCCTCGCGCTTGTCGCGCTGGCGGTGCTCGCCGTCGTCTTCTGGCAGCAGCGCGACGGTGTACGCCCGGTCGCCGAGACCGCCACGAACACCGAGGCACCCGACGAGGCACCCAGCGCCGAGCCGTCCGAGGTCGCGGCTGCGCCGACGCCCGAGCCCACGCCCACCCCGTCGGATACGCCGACCCCCGAACTGGCGCAGACCGGCGACGAGATCGGTTCGCCCGCCTCGCTCGACCCGAACGGCGAGGCCGCGATCCCCGCCGCCGCGATCGATGCCGCGTTCAACGACGATCCCGAGCGCGCCTTTGCCGAGTTCCCCGGACCAGTCACCGTTCGCGGCACGGTGATCGGGCTCCTGTCCGATTCGCCTCCGGCACTCAGCCTGGAGGGATATCGCCGCGGCGGCATCGTCGTCGCCGATCTGGCGCGCGGACAGGATGACGCGGTCGACCTGCTCGCCAGCGGATCGGTGGTGCGTTTGCGGTGCGCGTCGGTCAGGCGGCAGGCGACGACGACGGTGCTGCTCGGCTGCCGCATCTGACGCGGTTGAGCCTGTTCCCGCGCTCGCCTAGGGCGGCGCGATGACCGCTGCCACACCTGTCGTTACCCGCTTCGCACCCTCGCCCACCGGTCGGCTACACGTCGGCAACGTGCGCGCGGCGCTGCACAATTGGATGTGGGCGAGGAAGCATGGGGGACGCTTCATCCTGCGCATCGACGATACCGACGCCGCGCGCAGCGAGGAGCGCTTCGTCGACGCGATCCACGCCGATCTCGCCTGGCTGGGGCTCCATCCCGATTTAGAGGAGCGGCAGTCGGCGCGCTTTGATCGCTACGAGGCGGTGTTCGCGGCATTGCGCGACGCCGGTCGCATCTACCCGGCGTATGAGAGCGCGCAGGAACTGGACCTGAAGCGCAAGATCGCGCGCGGGCGCGGGTTGCCCCCCATCTACGACCGCGCCGCGCTGTCGCTGACCGACGCCGATCACGCGCGCTTCGCCGAGGAAGGCACGCGCCCGCACTGGCGCTTTCGGCTCGATCACGCCGCACCGATCCAATGGGACGACCTGATCCGCGGATCGCAGTCGTTCGACCCGGCGCAGTTGAGCGACCCCGTGATCCGCCGCGCCGACGGGTCGTGGCTCTACCTATTGCCGAGCGCGATCGACGACGTGGACATGGGGGTGACCCACGTCGTGCGCGGCGAGGATCACGTGTCGAACACCGCGCTGCAATTGCAGATGTTCGACGCGATGAGGGCGACGCGTCCGCGCTTTGCGCACGAGGCGTTGCTGACCGGCGCCGAGGGCAAGCTGTCGAAGCGGCTCGGCGCGCTGGGCATGGACGAACTGCGCGAGAGTGGCATCGAGCCCGCCGCGATCGTCTCGCTGCTCGCCCGGCTCGGCACCAGCGATCCCGTCGAGCCGGTGATCGACCCTGCGCCGCTGATCGAGGCGTTCGATTTCGCGCATTTCGGCCGCGCCCCCGCGCGCTTCGACGAGGTCGAACTGGCGCAGGTCAACGCGCGGGTCGTGCACCAGCTGCCGTTCGCGCGCGTCGCCGCTCGCCTGCCCGCCGGCATGGACGCGGCCGGCTGGGAAGCGGTGCGCCCCAACCTCCACACGGTGGCGGAGGCAGCCGACTGGTGGCACGTCGTCGAGGGGCCGATCGAGGCGGTGCCCGCGGGCGAGGACGCCAACTATCTCGCACAAGCCGCGGCCACGGCGCGCGAGATCGATTGGACAGGGGACGCGTGGCACACGCTGACCAACCGGTTGAAGGGGGAGACGGGACGCAAGGGCAAGGCGCTGGTCCTGCCGCTTCGCCGCGCGCTGACCGGGCGCGATCACGGCCCCGACATGGCGGCGCTGCTGCCGCTGATCGGGCAGGCGCGCGGCGTCGAGCGGCTGGAGGCGGCAGCGCGCGGGTAGGACTCGCAGCCGTCGTCGGCACGTCCTATATCGTGCCGATGCAATTCTTCAGCCGCATGTCCCCGGTGCGTGCGTACCGCGACCTCCGCTTCTTCCTCAGCCAGCGGCAGCCGTACGAATTGTGGTTCCTCGTGCTCGCGGTGGTGATCACCAGCACGCTGATCTGGGCCTTCGCGCACGACTCGTATTTCGAGAAGGAGTACAAACCCAACATCATCTACGTGCAGCAATATCGCCTCGATCGCACCGACGCGCAGATCATCGCGCAGCAGAAAATCGATCAGCCGGCGATCGACGCCGCCAGGGCGAAGCAGGCCGCACGCGAGGAGAAGTTGCGGCAATCGTTCAAGAAGATGGACGACGCGATGAACCGCCTCGGCCTCTGACCGACACGTGACCAGCCCGCCCGCCGACGACGCGCGCTGGATGGGCGCAAGCCTTGCGCTCGCCGAGCGGACAAGCGGGATGACCGCGCCGAATCCTAATGTCGGATGCGTCATCGTGGGCGACGGGGTGGTGGTCGGGCGCGGCTGGACGCAGGCGGGCGGACGTCCGCATGCCGAGGCGATGGCGCTGGAACAGGCGGGAGCACGTGCCGCGGGTGCGACCGCCTATGTCACGCTGGAGCCATGCGCGCATGTGTCGCCGCGTGGACCGGCGTGCAGCGACCTGCTGGTCGCTGCCGATGTCGCGCGCGTTGTCGTTGCGCACCGCGATCCCGATCCGCGCACCGACGGGCGAGGCATCGACCGGCTGCGCGCCGCCGGGATCGTCGTCGACACCGGGGTGCGTGAGCACGACGCCGCGCGCGTGATGGCCGGGTTTCTCACCCGCCGTGTCCGTGCGCGACCATTCGTGACACTCAAGCTCGCGCTGTCGCTCGACGGCGCGGCGGCGATGGTGGACGGACGCAGCCAGTGGATCACCGGCGCGGGGGCACGCGCGCACGCGCATCTCGAACGCGCGCGTCACGAGGCGATCCTGGTCGGGCGCGGCACGTGGGAGGCTGATCGCCCGCGGCTCGATGTACGTCTGCCCGGCCTCGAACAGCGTTCACCCGAGCGCATCGTGCTGTCGTCGCGACCGATCGACGGCGTGCGGACGATCGCGCGACCGGCCGAGATCGCTGCACTCGCGGGTGACCACCTGCTGGTCGAGGGCGGTGCGCGCACCGCCGCGGCGTTCCTTGCCGCCGATCTGGTCGACCGGCTACTGCTGTACCGCGCGCCCGTGATCGTCGGCGGCGGGCGTACGCTCCCCGACATCGGGCTCACCGACCTCGCAGATGCGCATGGACGCTGGCGGCTCACCGACGCGCGTGCGCTTGGCAGCGACCGCCTCGAGGTCTACGAGCGCGGTTGATCATGTTTACCGGCATCATCTCCGACATCGGCACGGTCGAGCGCGTGACACGCGGCGGCGACACGCGCCTGACCATCACCACTGCCTACGACACCGACACCGTCGATCTCGGCGCGTCGATCGCCTGCTCCGGCGTATGCCTGACCGTCGTGGACAAGGGCGCGCACGACGGTCGCCACTGGTTCGCGGTCGACGTCTCGGGTGAGACGATCAGCCGCACCGCCAGCGGCCAGTGGATCGAGGGCGCGGCGCTCAACCTCGAACGCGCGATGAAGCTGGGCGACGAGCTGGGCGGGCATATCGTCACCGGTCACGTCGACGGCGTCGCCGAGGTGACCGACGTGACGCCCGATGGTGACTCGCGCCGCCTCAGCATCCGCGTGCCCGGCGACCTGGCGCCATTCCTCGCGCCCAAGGGTTCGGTGACGGTCGACGGCGTGTCGCTGACGGTCAACACAGTGGAGGATGGCGCCTACGGGTCTACCTTCACGATAAACCTGATCCCGCACACGCAGGCGGTGACGACGCTGGGCAAGCTCGACGTCGGGCAGTCGGTCAATATCGAGATCGACGTCCTCGCCCGCTATCTCCAACGGATGGAGCATTACCGTGGCCGCTAACCCCGAACTCGCCCGCCTGCGGCACGGTTACTTGTCCAGCCCCGAAGAGATCATCGACGAGGCGCGCAATGGGCGCATGTTCATCCTGGTCGACGACGAGGACCGCGAGAACGAGGGCGACCTGGTCATCCCGGCGCAGATGGCGACGCCCGAGAAGATCAACTTCATGGCGCGCCACGGCCGCGGCTTGATCTGTCTCGCCATGACCAAGTCGCGGGTCGAGACGCTTGGGCTAGAGTTGATGAGCCGCAACAACGGCACCCGGCACGAAACCGCCTTTACCGTCTCGATCGAGGCGCGCGAGGGCGTGACGACGGGCATCTCGGCCGCCGACCGCGCCTGCACGATCGCAGTCGCGATCGACGGCACCAAGGACAAGACCGACATCGTGACGCCGGGCCACGTCTTCCCGCTGGTCGCGCGCGACGGCGGCGTGCTGGTGCGCGCGGGCCATACCGAGGCGGCGGTTGACGTGTCGCGATTGGCCGGCCTCAATCCTTCGGGCGTGATCTGCGAGATCATGAATGAGGACGGGACGATGGCGCGGATGGACGACCTCGTTTCCTTCGCGCAGCTCCACAACCTGAAGATCGGCACGATCCGCGACCTAATCGCCTACCGCCGCCGCCACGACCATCTGGTCGAACTGGCGAGCGAGGCACCGTTCACGAGCCGCTGGGGCGGCGACTGGACAGTCCGCGCGTATCGCAACAAGGCGACGGGGACCGAGCAGGTCGCACTGGTCAAGGGCCGCGTGGACCCGGCCAAGCCGACGCTGGTACGTATGCACGCGCTTTCTCCCTTCGCCGACGTGTTCGGCGAGGACAATGACCGTGGACGGCTGCTGTCGCGCTCGATGGAGCTGATCGCAGCGGAAGGCGCGGGCGTCATCATCGTCATCAACCGCCACCGCGCCGACGCCTTTTCCACCGCGGTCAAGATGAAGGTCGGCGAGCCGGTCGAGGTCGAGATGGAGGAATTGCGCGACTATGGCGTCGGCGCGATGATCCTCGCCGAACTGGGCGTCCACGACATGGTGCTGCTCACCAACACGCACCACACGCTGGTCGGCCTCGACGGCTACGGCCTGTCGATCGTCGGTGAGCGCAAGATCGACCGAGCTGGAGACTGACGGCATGGCGCATTTCCTCATCGTGGAGGCGCGGTTCTACGATCACCTGAACGACATGCTTGTCGCAGGGGCCGAGGCTGCGCTCAAGCAGGCAGGTCACAGTTGCGAGGTCGTGACCGTTCCCGGCGCACTCGAGGTGCCCGGCGCGATCGCGCTCGCGGCGGAGACGGGGCGCTACGACGGGTTCGTCGCACTGGGCGTCGTGATCCGCGGCGAGACCTACCATTTTGAGATCGTCTCGAACGAGAGCGCGCGCGGGATCATGGCGCTGACGATGGACGGTATTCCGATCGGCAACGGCATCCTGACGACCGAAAACGAGGCGCAGGCGATCACCCGCGCCGATCCGGCACAGCTCGACAAGGGCGGCGGCGCGGCCAAGGCTGCGCTCGCGATGTTCGACCTCAAGTCGCGGCTCGGCTGACGAGCCATGGACATGCCGCCCTCCCGCTTCCGCGTCGTGGAGCGTGGGCGGCGACTGGAAGTGATCGACACCGCAACCGGGCAACCGATCGGCGGCAGTCCACGTTCCGGGCGCGCCACGTCGTCCCTCAACGTGACGGGTAAAGACGCGCCGCTGATGCTGGATCAGGTCATCGGCCGCGCGACCGTCCCGCGCACCAGCTCAGCACCGAAAGCCGGTGCGTTGCCGCGCAGGACCCGCTTCGACGGCACCGTCAGCGTCACGACCCGTCCCTTCTACGATAATCGCGCGCCGCGCACGGTGACGCTCGATCCGGCGCGCGCGAAGATCGTCCACGCGGCGGCCTTTGCCGCGCTGGTGCTTCTCATCGTCACACCGGCACTGCTGCTCATGCTCGCCTGGTCGAGCTTCCCGCTGCTGATCATGCTCGCCGCCGTCGCGTTCAACCCGAAGGTGCGCGAGCGGCTGCGCGCCACGGTGACGACGCTGTTCGACCGTTACACCGATCCGGCGTGAAGCGCCCCGCCACGTCAGCGGCGGGGCACTGCGATCACGCGTCCGCGCGTTCCAACGCGGGATAGTCGACGTAACCCTCGGGTCCGGGCGTGTAGAAGGTCTTCGGATTGGGCTCGTTGAAGCCCGCACCGGTGCGGAACCGCTCCACCAGATCGGGATTGGCGATCCACAGCCGACCCCATGCGATCGCATCGGCTACGCCTGAATCGAGGTCGGCCTGCCCGGCTTCCTGCGTGTAATCCTGATTGAGCACCAGCGGGCCGGTGAACACCTCGCGGATCTTCGGACTCAGCTTCGGCACGTCGGTGGTACCGAACGTGCCCTCGGGCCCGACCTCGCGCAGTTCGAGGAAGCCGATGCCGAGATCGTTCAGCGCGCGCGCCGCGGGTACGAACACGGCTTCCGGGTTGCTGTCGTCCGCGCCCTGCGTCTCGCCGTTGGGCGACAGGCGAATCGAGGTGCGGCCCGCGCCCACCTCGGCGACGACGCGCTCGGTCACCTCGCGCATCAGGCGGATGCGGTTCTCCGGCGAGCCACCATAGTCATCCTCGCGGTCGTTGGTGTTGTCGCGCAGGAATTGGTCGATCAGGTAACCGTTGGCGCCGTGGATCTGGACGCCATCGAACCCGGCGGCGATCGCATTGCGCGAAGCGGCAGCGTAATCGTCGAGTGTCGAGCGGATTTCATCCACGCTCAGCGCGCGCGGCGTGCCGTACGGGTTCTTCGCCGGATCGGGATCGTGATACGGCGCGCGCTTCGTGGAGGATGACACCGGCTCCAGCCCGTTGACGTCGGGACGCGCGAGCCGGCCCATATGCCACAATTGCGCGACGATGCGCCCGCCCGCCTCGTGCACCGCCGCGGTCACCGGCTTCCACGCCTCGACCTGCTCCTTGCTCCACAAGCCCGGCGTGCTCGGCCAGCCGAGCCCCTGCTGGCTGATACCGGTCGCCTCGGAGATGATGAGGCCGGCGGACGCGCGCTGACGATAATATTCGATCATCAGATCGGTAGGCACGTGCTCCTTGGTGGCGCGCGAGCGGGTCAGCGGCGCCATGAGGATGCGATTGGGCGCTTCGATCGCGCCGAGAGTAATGGGGTCGAACAGGCTGGGCATTCGTGGGCCTTTCCGTTTCATTCAGCTACCTGACGCCGCACAGATAGGACGCTAAGGGGCGCCATGCACCAGCCCGCGCGCCCAAGAAATGCTTCGCCGCTGCCAAGCGCGCTCGACCTCGACGAGGTTCCGCACGCCGGCACGGACGCCCGCCAGGATGCGGTGACGATCCCGATTCCGGGTCCGATGCCACTCGGTAACGGCAAGAGTGGCGACGGGGGTGAAGGTGCGCCAGCCCTGTCGCTGATCGCGGTCGTCGTCGCCAACGTCGCGCTCGCGTTCGGACCGTGGTTCGTGCGTCTGGCGGATACCGGGCCGGTCGCCGCGGCCTTCTGGCGGATGGCGCTGGCACTGCCGTTGATCGCGGTGTTTGCAGTCCTGAGCGGGACGCGTGCCGCCGCGCTGAGATTGCCGGGGAAGATGTGGGTGCTGCTGGTACTCGCCGGCATTGCCTTCGCGATGGACCTGGGCAGCTGGCATATCGGCATTCGCCAGACCACGCTCGCCAACGCGACCTTGTTCGGCAATTCGGCCACGTTCATCTTTCCGATCTACGGTTTTCTGGCCGCGCGCGCCTGGCCCTCGCGGACGCAAGGAACTGCGCTGCTGCTCGCCGCGCTTGGCGCTGGGCTGCTGATGGGGCGGTCGTACCAGCTCGATCCGCGGCACCTGGTCGGCGACCTGCTGTGCGTGGTCGCGGGCGTGCTCTACGCGGTCTATTTCGTGCTGATGTCGGGGGTTCGCCGCACGATGGCACCGTGGCCCGCGCTTGCGCTGTCCTCGCTCGGCGCGCTGGTGCCGCTGCTCATCATCGCGATCGCGATGGGGGAGCGGATCGTGCCGAACGGCTGGTGGCCGCTGATCGGGCTGGCGCTGGTCAGCCAGGTGCTGGGACAGGGCTGCATGATCTACGCGCTGGGCAAGTTGAGCCCGCTCGTCGTCGGGCTGGCGCTCTTGATCCAGCCGGTGGTCGCGGCAACGATCGGCTGGGTCGTTTACGGTGAGACATTGGGTGCACCCGACCTGTTCGGCGCCGCGATGGTCGCGGCGGCGCTGGTGCTGGTGCGCCGCAGCCCCCAAGTAGAGAAACCGGCGGCGGCGCGCGCGGGATACGAGGAGCGGTGATGACGGATACGATGGCCGATAATGCAGCAGCGCACGACCCCGCCGACCTGACGCTCGACGAGGTCCGGCAGCAGCTCGCCCCCGCGATCGCCAGCAACGCCGCATTCGACGGCTGGGGCGACGAGGCGCGCGACTATGCTGCCGAAGGGGCCGGCATCGACCGCGACGTGGCGCGGCTCGCCTTCGACGGCGGTGCGCCGGCAATGATCGATGCCTGGTTCGACCACGTCGATGCGGAGATGGCGGCGCGCCTGCCTGCCGACGTGCTCGCGGGCATGAAGATTCGTCAGCGCATCACCGCGCTGATCGAGACGCGGCTCGAGATACTCGCGCCTGATCGCGAGTCGCTGCGCCGCGCAATCGCGATCCTCGCACTGCCGACCAACGTGGCACGCGCGGCGCGACTCGGCTGGCGCAGCGCCGACCGGATGTGGCGGCTCGCGGGCGATACCGCCACCGACTACAATCACTACACCAAGCGCGCGATGCTGCTCGCCACCTATGCGGCGACGATCACCGTCTTCCTCGACGACGACAGCGAGGGTCATGCGGAAACGCGCGCGTTCCTGTCGCGTCGAATCGACAACATCATGGCGATCGAAAAGGCAAAGGCGAACGCCACGGCGCGGACGCGCTATCGGCCCAGCCTGTCGCGCTTTGTCGGACGGCTGCGTTACCCGGTCGCATGATCGCCGATGTGAGTTATTGATAATCAATCGCAGGCGACTTATACAGATCAGGTGACCGCGCCGTTCAACCTCGAAACCCTCCCGCGCCACCAGGCTGCGACCGTCGATTCGATCGAGTGGACGCGGCTCGCCGTGCCCGAGGCGCGGCGGCTGCGCGAACTCGGGTTCGACGCCGGGGTTGCGATCGAGGTGCTCCACCGCGCGCGCTTTGGCGGCGGGCCGATCGCCTGCCGGATCGGGCGCATGACGGTCGCGCTGCGCCGCGCGGTCGCAGGTGCGGTGCGCGTGTCGGTCGATCCGCTGCCGGCCGAGTGACCTGTCGCACGACACACGCCGGCTGACATGCATGCCTCGCCGCTGGTCGCGATGGTCGGCAATCCCAATGCCGGCAAAAGCGCGCTGTTCAACGCGCTGACCGGCGCGCGACAGAAGGTCGGCAATTACCCCGGCGTCACGGTCGAGCGTCACTCGGGCCGCCTCTCGCTCGACGACGGGCGCCCGGTCGAACTGGTCGACCTGCCCGGTACCTACAGCCTCGACCCTGCCTCCGCCGACGAGCGCGTGACGGTCGATGTCGTGACCGGTCGCAGCGGGTTCGAGCGCCGGCCCGACGCGATGATCGTGGTGGTCGACGCCTCCAACCTCGACAATCACCTTCGCTTCGCGCTCCAGCTGATCGCGTTGAAGCTGCCCGTCGTGATCGCGCTCAACATGGTCGATCTCGCCGAACGCGACGGGCTGACGCTCGACCCGGAGGTGCTGGCGCGCGAGCTCGGCGTGCCGGTGGTGCCGACCGTCGCTGTGCGCCGCCGCGGTATCGACATGCTCAAGGCACAGCTCGGCACCCTGCTCGGCGAGCGCGTCCCCGCGCGCGAGTCGGTCGAGGCAGTGCCCGAGGAGATCGGCGTGCTGCAACGCCGCGCGCGCCAGATCGCGAACGCCGCGACCGTCAGCGAGACGCCGGTCAGGCGCTGGAATCACGCGCTCGACGCGGTCGCGCTTCATCCGGTCGTCGGCCCCATCCTGCTCGTTGCCTTGCTATTCGTCATGTTCCAGGCGGTGTTCACTTGGTCGAAAGCGCCGATCGGCTGGATCGAGGGCGCATTCGCGGCCGCGGACAACGCGATCAAGGGTGTCATGCCCGACGGCTTCCTGCGCTCGCTGCTGACCGACGGCGTGATCGCGGGGGTCGGCGCGGTGGTCGTGTTCCTGCCGCAGATCCTGATCCTGTTCGCCTTCATCCTGGTGCTGGAGGCGTCGGGCTACATGGTACGCGCCGCGTTCCTCATGGACCGGATGATGAGCCGGGTCGGCCTGTCGGGGCGCGCGTTCATCCCGCTCCTCTCCTCCTTCGCCTGCGCGGTGCCCGGCATCATGGCGACGCGCACGATCGACGACGAGAAGGACCGGCTGACCACCATCCTGATCGCGCCGCTGATGACCTGTTCGGCGCGGCTGCCGGTCTACACGATCATCATCGGCGCATTTATTCCCAACACGCGGCTGGGCGGGTTCGTCGGGTTGCAGGGATTGGTGCTGCTGGTGCTCTACCTGCTCGGCATCCTGGGCGCGTTCATTGCCGCACTGGTGCTGCGCCGCACGGTTACGCAGGGCGCTTCGTCGGGCTTTATGATGGAGATGCCCAAATATCAGATGCCGCGTTTCCGCGACGTCGCGATCGGGCTGTGGCAGCGCGCCTACATCTTCCTCAAGCGCGCGGGCACCACCATCGCGCTCACGACCGTGATCCTGTGGGCGCTGCTGTCATTCCCCAAGGCGCCCGAGGGGCAGAGCCAGGTCAATTACTCGGTCGCGGGGCGGATCGCCAACGGGATTGAGGTCGCGGTGCGCCCGATCGGGTTCAACCGCGACATTGCGCTCGCGCTGATTCCGGCGATGGCGGCGCGCGAGGTCGCGGTGGCGGCGATCGGCACCGTCTACGCGGTCGACGATCCCGAGGATGCGAGGGGCGAGCGTACCATCGTCGAGAATCTGCGCAATCGCTGGACACTGCCGACCGCGCTCGCGTTCCTGATGTGGTTCGTGTTTGCACCGCAGTGCATCTCGACGATCGCAGTGACGCGGCGCGAGACGAATGGATGGAAGTGGCCGCTGTTCATGGTAGGCTATCTGTTCGCCGCCGCATACGTGATGGCGGGAATCACCTATTGGCTGGCGGTCGCCGTCGGCCTTTGAAGAGGCAGGAATGGCAGGCAGCGTCAACAAGGTCATCATCGTCGGCAACCTCGGGCGCGATCCCGAATCGCGCTCGTTCCAGAACGGCGGCAAGGTGGTGAACCTGCGCATCGCCACGTCTGAGTCGTGGAAGGACCGCAGCACCGGCGAGAAGAAGGAACGCACCGAGTGGCATTCGGTCGCGATCTTCGGTGAAGGGCTCGCGGGCGTGGCCGAGCGCTACCTGCGCAAGGGCTCCAAGGTCTATATCGAGGGGCAGCTGCAGACCCGCAAATGGCAGGATCAGCAGGGCCAGGACCGCTACTCGACCGAGATCGTGCTGCAAGGCCCGGGCGCGACGCTGACGATGCTCGATGGTCCCGGCGGCAATAGCGGCGGGGGCGGCGGTGGTCGCGACGACTTCGGTGGCGGCGACGACTTTGGCGGCGGTGGCAATCGTGGCGGATCGCGCGGCGGTGGCGGCTTCGGCGGCGGATCAGGCGGGTCGCGCGGCGGCTCGTCGGGCGGTAGCTCGGGTAACTTCGGCGGTGGCTACGCGGACGACCTCGACGACGACGTTCCGTTCTAAGTGACCGACCGAACCGTCTCTGAATTGCCGGGCACGCCCGATGCGCCAGGCGTACCCGCGGCGGCCGGCTGGCACGTCGACGAGGCGTGCCGTGCGGCCGCGCTGGAGGCGTACGAACTCGACCTGCTGCGCAACTCGCCCGCGCTGAAGCAGATCACCGACTTCACCGCGCGACTGTGCGACGCGCCGGTCGCGCTCGTCAGCCTTGTGGAGGAATCGCGGCAGTCGTTCCTGTCTGCGACCGGCACCGACATGACCGGCACGCCGCGCGACCAGTCGTTCTGCGCGCACGCGATGTGGGGCAACGACGTGATGGTCGTGCCTGACTTGACGCTCGACCCGCGTTTCGTGCGCAATCCCATGCTGGTCGATCCGGGCGTGCGTTTCTACGCCGGAGCCCCGCTGGTCAGCGACGATGGCGTTCCACTCGGCGCGCTCTGCGTGCTCGACATGGCGCCTCGTCCGGGCGGGCTGACGAAGCTCCAGCATGAGGGGCTGGTGGTGCTCGCCGCCAACGTGCTGGCGCGTCTGCGCGATTCGCGCGACGGCGCTGCGTGGCGCGCGGCGGAGAATGACGCACGCCGCGCCGCGTTCGACAGCGAGACGCGTTTTCGTACCCTCGCCGACACGATGCCGCAGATGGTGTGGTCGACGCTGCCCGACGGTTATCATGATTATTACAATGCACGCTGGTACGAATTTACCGGCATGCCCGAAGGATCGACCGATGGCGCGGAGTGGAACGGCATGTTCCATCCCGACGATCAGGAGCGCGCCTGGACTGTGTGGCAGCACTCGCTCGATACGGGCGAGCCGTACCAGATCGAGTACCGCCTGCGGCACGTCGATGGCGATTATCGCTGGGTACTGGGCCGTGCGCTGCCGATCCGTGACGCCACCGGCCGCATCACGCGCTGGTTCGGCACCTGCACCGACATTCATGAACAGAAGCTCGCGCTCGAGCAGCGCGAGATCATCAGCCAGGAATTGTCGCACCGGATCAAGAACATCTTCTCGGTCGTGTCTGGGCTGATCCAGTTCGCCGCGCGCAGTCACCCCGGCTTCGCGCCGGTGGCGAGCGACCTGCGGCAGCGGATCACCGCGCTGGGCCGCGCGCATGATTTCGTCCGTCCGCACAGCCCGCACTCGCGTCCCCGCTTGGCGCAGGACAGCCTGCACGGGCTGCTCGCCCAGCTGTTCCTGCCCTATCAGTCGGCCGACGGTGCACGGATCCGTGTGACGGGCAGCGACTTGGTGGTCGACGACCGGGCCGCAACGCCGCTAGCGCTGCTGTTTCACGAACTCGCCACCAATGCGACCAAATACGGCGCGCTGGCGAACGAAGCGGGCCGGGTCACGCTCACAATCGAGGTGGCCGACGACGACGTCACGATGACGTGGGTCGAGATCGGCGGACCGGCGCTAGAGGGTGCAAGCGATCATGTCGGCTTCGGTACGCAGCTGATCGAGATGTCGGCGGTGCGTCAGTTGGGCGGCGCGATCGAGCGCAACTGGCTTGTTGAAGGATTGACGGTGACGATCAGTGCGCCACGTTCGTCGTTCAGCCGATCGGGTCCAGTCTGACGAAGTCGGCGTCGGCGGAACCATCGCCGCCGCCCGCCGCCGCGATCGCTGCAGCGGCCAGAATCGCCTGATCGCTGAACGGTTTGCGCACATAGCCGAGTGCGTCGGGGACGGTACCGATCTGCCCGGGGTTCGCAGTCACGAACACGACCTTGACGCCATAATCGCGCGCGATCTGCTGCGCGATCACCGGCCCGGTCGGCCCGTCGCGCAGATTGACGTCAACGAAGGCGAACGAGCACGTGGGCGCCGCGGCGAGCGCCTGCGCGCTGTCGGCCGCGATCGCGCCCACCTCATAGCCCGCATCGACCAGGATACGCTCCAGATCGAGGGCCACGAAGATTTCATCTTCGACGATGAGCGCGGTCTTTGACATCGGCTTGGGGCGCGGGCCTCGTGTGGGTATCAGACTGGTTGACTTAACCTTGAGCAATCTTCTTGGTTCCGGACAAGCAGGAACACCGCGTGCTCGGCGAGGAAATTGGCGGCCGACCCGCCGATCTCCTGATCGCCCGACAGGAACCACGCGCGCTCGACGGCGATGTCGCGTGCCTTCAGAAAGGCGCGGAAGTCGTCGATCGTCACGTGGTGGATGTTGGGCGTGTCGTACCATCGCTCCGGCAGCAATCGCGTGACCGGCATTCGCCCACCCCACAGCAGCGACAGCCGCACGCGCCAGTGCGCGAAATTGGGGAAACTGACGAACGCGCGCCGCCCGATCCGCAGCAGATGGTCGAGCACTAGGTGCGGCGCGCGTGCGGTCTGCAACGTCTGGCTCAGGATCGCGTAGTCGAAGCTCGCAGCCGGGTAGCCGGCCAGGTCCACGTCGGCGTCACCCTGGATCACGCTCAACCCGCGCGCGACCGCGTCGGCGACCTTGACCGCGTCGATCTCAAGCCCGCGCGCGTCGACGCCCGACCGGTCGCGCAACGCCGCCATCAGGTCGCCCGTCCCGCACCCGACATCGAGCACCCGCGCGCCCGCGGCCACATTGGCGGCGATAATCGCAAGATCGGGCCGCAGCGTCCCCGCGATGGTCATCGCGCCTGATCCAGCAGCGCGGCGAACGCCGGGGAGAGCCGCTCCATGTAACGCTCTGGCCGAAGCAGGGGCGTGAAGCCGAGCGCAGCATAGACGCCGTGCGCGTCGGCCGTGACCAGCCCGACACGCCGGATATTCGCGTAATCGGGATGGTCCAGGAACCAGCGCACCATCGCGCGCCCAATTCCCTGCCCGCGCCACCCTTCGTCGACCCACACGTCCGCCAACCAGGCGAACGTCGCGCGATCGGTGATCATCCGCGCGAAGCCACGCTGCTCGGCCTCTTCGTCATAGGCGCCGAGGCAGTGCGATCCCGCCACCGCGCGCTCGACCAGAGATCGTTCGATCCCGGGCGACCAGTAGCTCGACGCCAGCCAGCCGTGCACCCGCGCGATGTCGATCCGGGCAGCGTCATCGTCGAGCGCGATCACGCCCGCGCCTCACGCAGGAACCCAGCGATGATGCGGTCGAGTTCGGGCGAGTCGAGCAGGAATGCGTCGTGGCCGTACGGGCTCGACAGTTCGACGAAGCTGACCGGCGCGCCCGCGGCGTTCAGCGCCTGGACGATCGCGCGCGATTCGGCCGTCGGGTACAGCCAATCGGTGTCGAAGCTGACGAGGCAGAAACGCGTCGCGGCGTTGAACGCCTTCGCCAGCCGTCCGCCATGCTCCTCCGCCAGATCGTAATAATCCATCGCGCGAGTAATATAGAGGTAAGAATTGGCATCGAACCGGTCGGTGAAGCTCAGTCCCTGGTGGCGCAGGTAGCTTTCGACCTGGAAATCGGCGTCGAAGCCGAAGGTTTTCGCCTCCCTCGCCTGCAACCGGCGCCCGAACTTCTCGGTCAGCCCGGCCTCCGACAGATAGGTGATGTGCGCCGCCATCCGCGCCACCGCCAGACCGCGCGCGGGCGCCTCGCCGCCGTAATAATCGCCGTTGCGCCAGTTCGGATCGGCCATCACGGCCTGCCGCCCGACTTCGTGAAAGGCGATGTTCTGCGCGGTGTGGCGCGCGGTCGACGCGATCACCACCGCCGACGCCACCTGATCGGGGTAGGTCGCCGCCCAGCTGAGCGCCTGCATCCCCCCCATCGATCCGCCGACCACCGCCGCCAACCGCGCAATCCCGAGATGATCGAGCAGCAAGCCTTGCGCGCGCACCATGTCGCGGATCGTGATGACGGGGAATGTCATGCCCCAAGCGCGCCCGGTCGCGGGATCGATCGAGGCCGGCCCTGACGATCCCATGCAACTGCCGAGCACGTTCGCGCAGATGACGAAGAAGCGGTCGGTATCGATCGGCTTGCCCGGCCCGACCATGCGCTGCCACCAGCCCGGCTTGCCGGTGCGCGGATGCGCGCTGGCGACGTGATGGTCGCCGGTCAGCGCGTGGCAGACGAGTATGGCGTTGCCGGCGTTCGCGTCGAGCGTTCCGTAGGTCTCGTACGCGATCTCGACCGGCGACAGCGTCGCGCCGCCGTCGAGCGCGAGCGGCCCTGGCAGCGCCACCGAGCGCGACAGGCCGAAGCGTTGATCGTCGGAAGAAGAGGCGAGCGACATCGAGCGGTCGCGATAATCCGCCCCTCGCGTGCTCGCAAGCAATCGCACCCGACCGCCATTCCAAAGCGGTGGCTTGTCCCAGTCCGCTGAAGGACTCCGGATCGGCCCCGGAGTGGCAAGAGGACCTACGCTCGCACCTGAGGCACACGATACGCTTCCCCCGACACGCGCCACGCACTAAGCCTCCGCGCCATGACCGACACAGCAGCCAGCCCGACCGCACCCGTCCCGAACCAGTGGGTGATGGACATCGCGCCGTACATCCCCGGCCGCTCAACCACCGACGATGGACGCACCGTCGCCAAGCTGTCGTCGAACGAGAACCCGCTCGGCACCTCGCCCGCCGCGCGCGCCGCCTACGCCTCCGCCGCCGACACGCTGGAGCGCTACCCCGACGCCAGCGCGGCGCCGGTTCGCGAGGCGATCGCCGCGGCATTCGACCTCGATCCTGCGCGGATCATCTACGGTAATGGCTCGGACGAGATCCTCCATCTCGCTGCGGGTGCCTTCGCGGGACCGGGCGACGAGGTGATCTTCGTCCGCTACGGCTTCGCGGTGTACGAGATCGCGGCGCGGCGCGTCGGCGCGACACCGGTGATCGCGCCCGATCGCGACTACGCGACCGACGTCGATGCGGTGCTCGCGTGCGTCACCGATCGGACACGCGTCGTCTACATTGCCAATCCCAATAACCCGACCGGCACCTTCGCGCCCCGTGCGGAGATCGCGCGGCTTCACGCCGGTTTGCCGGCCCACGTGCTGCTGGTCCTCGATCAGGCCTATGCCGAGTATCTTGATGCCGCCGACGACGACGGCGGGCTCGACCTCGCGCGCACCGCGTCGAACGTGCTCGTCACGCACACCTTCTCCAAGATTCACGGCCTCGCGTCCGAACGGATCGGCTGGGGCTACGCGCACGCCGACATCATCCAGGCGCTGCACCGCATCCGTCTGCCGTTCAACATCACGATCGGCGGACAGCGCGCCGCCGTCGCAGCGATCGAGGATCGTGGCTTCGTTGAGGCAACGCGCATCCACAATGCCGAATGGCGTGCGTGGTTCGCATCCGAGATCGCAGGCCTGGGCAATGCCGGCTTGCGCGCAATCCCGAGCGAGGCGAACTTCGTCCTCGTCGTGTTCGAGGGCGAGCTGACCGCGGAGACCGCGTACAAGGGGCTGATGGACGCGGGGTTCATCGTCCGCTGGCTACCCGGACAGGGGCTAGCGCAAGGGCTGCGCATCACGATCGGCACCGAAGAAGAGACCCGCGGTGTCGCCGCGGCGCTCCGCACGCTGGTCGAGCAGCACGCCGCGCCTGCGCACGCGAGCCCAGCCGATCAGGGTATCGAGCGCGGCTGATGCTGCCGTTCGCCCGCGTCACGATCATCGGGCTGGGCCTGATCGGCTCATCGATCGCGCGCGCGGTGCGGGAGTATATGCCGAGCGTTCAAATAACCGGCCATGACGCCAACGCCGAGGTGCGCGAGGCGGCACGCGCGCTCAAGCTCGCCGACGACGTGACCGACACCGCGGGAGCGGCGGTGACCGACGCCGACCTCGTCATCCTGTGCGTGCCCGTCGGCGCGATGGCGGCGGTCGCGGCGGAGATCGCCGCCGACCTGCCCGGCGACGCGATCGTCAGCGATGTCGGCAGCTGCAAGGCATCGGTCGCCGCCGCACTCACCACGCACCTGCCGGCCTCGCGGGTCGTTCCCGCGCATCCGGTCGCGGGTACCGAGCAGAGCGGGCCCGAGGCGGGCTTCGCGACACTGTTCCGGGGTCGCTGGTGCATCGTCACGCCGCTGCCCGAGAATGACGCGGTATCGATCGAGCGCGTCGCCGAGTTCTGGCGCCGGCTGGGCGCCGACGTCGAGCAGATGGCGCCCGACCATCACGACCTCGTCCTCGCGGTCACCAGCCACCTGCCGCACCTAATCGCCTATACGATCGTCGGAACGGCCGACGATCTGCAACAGGTGACGCAGAGCGAGGTGATCAAGTTTTCGGCCGGCGGTTTCCGCGACTTCACCCGTATCGCCGCCTCCGATCCGACCATGTGGCGCGACGTGTTCCTGTCGAACAAGGATGCGGTGCTCGACATGCTGCAGCGCTTCTCGGAGGATCTGTCGCAGCTGCAGCGCGCGATCCGCTGGGGTGACGGTGACGCATTGTACGATCGCTTCGCGCGCACCCGCGCGATCCGCCGCTCGATCGTCGATCAGGGGCAGGACGACGCCGCCGCCGATTTCGGTCGCAAGCACGACTGAGCGCTGTCCTACAGATTGCCGATGCGCTTACACCGGCGACGCTGTTTGACCTATCATCCGGGCGCGCGCGCACGCGCAATGGGTGCGCCCTTTCAAATCTTCCGCGCTCAATCGTTGAGCGCGTTGATTGCGGCGTGGACGCGCTCCTCGATCTCGCGGCGCGGCAGTCCGGGCGGGATCGCCTCACCGATCAGCACGCGTACCGGTCCCGCATGCGCGTGTCCCTTGCGCGGCCAACGCCGTCCGCTGTCGAGCGCGATCGGCACCACCGGGTAGCCGAGCGCGCGGTACAGGCCGGCGAAGCCCGAACGCAGCGGCGGGCGCTCGCCGTGCGCCATGCGCGATCCTTCGGGAAACACGATCACCGAGCGCCCCTGCTCCTTGAACACCGCCGCATCGCTCATCAGCTGCCGCAACGCCTTCGCCGAGGCTTCCCGGTCGACCGGCAGCGCACCGTAGATGCGCGCCGCCCAGCCCCATAACGGGATCTGCGCCAGTTCGCGCTTGATGACGACCGCGGGTCCACCCAGCCGGTATGGCAGCTCCAGCGTCTCGTACATCGCCTCGTGCTTGGCCGCGTAGAGGACCGGGCCGTCGGGCAGCGCCGCGCCGCTCACCTGCGTGCGCACCCCCATGATCCAGCGCGCGATCGCGCCGTGGTAACGCGCCCAGCCGTGCGAGTAAGCGATCATCGCGCGCTGTCCGAACAGCGCGACGATCGGAATGACGATCACGACCAGCAACGATCCGATCGCGAACAGCAGGCGGAACACCCAGGTCCGCACGACATCAGCCACGCCAATTCTCCCACCACAGCACTGCGCGGCGCAGCAGCAGCTTGTGATATTCGTTCAAGAGCTGCGCGAGGCTCGGCTGGCTCGGCACGCCGTCGATCACCACGCTCACCGCCGGATCGAGCGATTGCGCCAGCTCCATGCCTGCGCGCCGCGCGTGCCAGTTCGAGGTGACCAGCCGGACCGAGCGATAGCGATGCTCTTTGACCCAGCCCGCGATCTCCTCCGCATTCGACCGCGTGTCGACTGCCTCCTGCCCCAGATCGACGCAGCACGCGAACACCGGAGCGTAGCCGTAGGTGCGCACCAGATCGCGCTGCCGGACACCGGGCGCGGTGCCCGTCACCAGCATGCGCCGCGCCTGGCCCGCTTTCAGCAATTCCAGCCCGCGATCGATCCGTCCCGCGGCCCCCGTCGGCACGACAATGCCGTCGGTGCGCACGTCATTGGCCGGCTGCGGCAGCGTCACCGCGAACAATGCGAAGCCGAGCGCCCAGATGATCAGCGCCAGTCCGACCAGACGCCGGATCACCGCATCTGCCCCAGGCTGCGCACCACCGCGCGGCGTGCGACCATCGCGGCGAGCGCGACGAACGCGAAGGGCAGCACGACCAGAGCGGCCCATCCGCCGCTACCGAGCGTCACCGTGCCGAGCAGTTCGGAGCCGAGCGTTCCCGCCTGCGCACCCAGCAGAGCGACCGTCACCAGCCCGATCACTCCGCCCACCGCCGAACCCATCGCGGCATCGAGCGACAGCCGCCGCTGGAACAGCCGCGCGACCTGCACGTCGGTCGCGCCCAGCATGTGCATGACCTCGATCGTGCCGCGATGCGCCTCCAATCCGGCACGCGCCGCCAGCACGACCACGAACGCGGTCGCGCCCAGCATCATCGCGACCAGCAGGGTGGCAAGCATGCTCATCGTACCCAGAAACGCGCGAACCGGCGCAAGTGCCTGGCTGTGCAGGTCGAGCCGTGCACCGGGCACGCCCGCCAGCGCGCCGCGCACCCGCCCGGCCGTGCCCGCATCGGTCAGCGTTAGGTCGACCAGCACCGGGATCGGCAGATCGACGTCGTCGGCGTCGCCGCCGAGCCAGGGGCCGAGCAGCTTCGCGATCTCGGCACGCGGCACGACGCGCACGCCGCCAACGCCCGAAATACCCGCGAGCAGCGAAGCCACCTCCCCCGCCGCGGCCTCGCGCGTCGCCGGGTCGGCCGCCGCGATCTGCACGGTGGCGCGGCCGCCCAGCTGTACGCCGACCGCCTGCGTCGCGCGCGCGGTGCCGATCCCGGCCGCGGTCGCCAGCACAGTCAGGAACAGCATCACCGCGATGACCCACACCATCCCGCGCCCGGTCCGCGCGGTGTCGAGCACGCGCGTGCTCGCCTTGCTCACGCCACCTTCCCCGCGCGGCTCATGCCTGTCGTCCGGGCGGGTGACGCAGCATGCCGGTGGGGTCGAGCAGCCGACCGCCGTCGATCCGCATCATCTGCGCCGACCGCACGCGCGCGATCAACTGCAGGTCGTGCGTCGCAATCACCAGCGTCGTGCCGAGGCCGTTTAGCGACGCGAACAATTGCAGCAGCCGGTCAGCCATTGCCTCGTCGACGTTGCCGGTCGGCTCGTCCGCAACCAATATTTCGGGGCGCCCGATCACCGCTCGCGCGATCGCCACGCGCTGCTGCTCGCCGCCCGACAGCGTCGGCGGGCGCGCATCGGCGCGGTTGGTCAACCCGACCCAGGCGAGCATTTCCGAGACCGCCTCGCGCACCTCGTCCTCCAGCACGCCCGCGATTCTGAGCGGCAGCGCGATATTATCCGCCGCCGACAGGTGCGGAACGAGCCGAAAATCCTGAAACACCACGCCGATACGGCGGCGGAAACCAGGAATGCGCGCGCGCGGCAGCGTGACCACGTCGGTGCCGAACAGGTGGATCGCACCGCGCGTCGGCCGCTGCGCCAGGTACAGCATCTTGAGCAGCGAGGTCTTTCCCGCCCCGCTCGCTCCCGTCACGAAATAGAACTCGCCCGAGGTCAGCGAGAAGGAAAGGTCCGACAAGACCTCCTCGCCCTGGCCGTAGCGCAGCCCCACATTCTCGAACTGCACGATCGTGGCCACCGGCCGGCGACATCCCTTCGCTTGAGCGCGCCCGCCATCGCATGGCGCATGCCCTTTCATCAAGTCGCGGGCGATGATCCGCCGGTCCGCGGACATCGTTTCGCTGCCGATACTTGCCAGCGCGCGAAGTGAGGTGTTTACGTCGCTAACGATAACCGTAAGCGTGGCGTCATGATCCTCGAGTGTCCCGAATGCCGCACCCGCTATCTCGTCCCCGACTCCGCGGTCGGTGTGGGCGGACGCACCGTGCGCTGCGCCAATTGCCGGCACAGCTGGTTTCAGGACGGTCCGGCTCCCGCTTCCATACCCGCGACCGACGCGCCTGCGATGGAGGCGCCCTCGTTCGCCGGCCCCGGCTTCGCGCCGGTCGGCTACGCGCCCTCCCCCGTCGCCGAGCCGATCACAAGCACGCCGGACGCCGGTTTCGACGCATTCGCGCACCGCGCGCCGTTCCGCCCGCGGCGCAACATGGCGCGCGTCCGCACGATCGCGTCGATCGCCGCCGGGCTGATCATGCTGGCGCT
This sequence comes from uncultured Sphingomonas sp., assembly GCF_913778135.1. Taxonomy (GTDB): domain Bacteria; phylum Pseudomonadota; class Alphaproteobacteria; order Sphingomonadales; family Sphingomonadaceae; genus Sphingomonas. The sequence continues at coordinate 39,065 of NZ_CAJYVU010000145.1, forward strand.
AGTCGGCGTGATCCTGTGGACGACCGCGCCCGGCCTCGCGCAGCAGGCGGGCTTCAACATCGGACCCGCGCAATCACCATTGCGCATCGTCGACAATCCGATCGAGCGGCGCCAGATGACCAACGGGTCGGAGCTGTTCGCGGTCAGCGGACGCATCACCAATCCGTCGTCGGCCGCGCAACGCGTGCCCGACCTGCGCGCCGACCTGCGCGACGAGAACGGCCGCGTCGTGTTCAGCTGGACGATCACGCCGCAGCAGCGGACGCTGCCTGCCAATGGCGCGATCGATTTCAACTCCGCGCAGGTCGATGTTCCCGCCTCGTCGAAGCGGCTCGACCTCAGCTTCGTCGGCGAGGCGAGCTGACGCGAGCGAAAGGTGCGCGCGCACGCACAATCGCCGTTGCCAGCCACGAACGGCTTTGCTAGAGGCCCGCTCCTGCCAGTCGCCGGGCCTGCCCGGTGAACATTGTGTGCGGTCGTGGCGGAACTGGTAGACGCGCAACGTTGAGGTCGTTGTGGCCGAAAGGCCGTGGAAGTTCGAGTCTTCTCGACCGCACCATTTTCTGCTCTTCCTCGAGCAGCAGTGAATATCCGCCCCGCTCCGGCGCAGACGGTTCGGTGATACCGCTTGCTTCCACATCTATGGTGCCACTGATCGCTTGGGTCCGAATCGTACCGCTCGGCGTTTGATAGCGATGGCGTCGTCCGATCATTCTCCCGTCTACCTGAACGCGATCGGCACCGCTGTTCCCGATCACGATATTCACGCGGCCTTTATCGGCTGGGCGCGCGAACGACTGCCTGAGCGTGAGCGCAAGCTGTTCGACCGCATGGCCGCGCGCGCCGCAATTCACCATCGCTGGTCGGTCCTGCCGGCATCCGCGGGGTCCCCGGTCGGCGAGGGTGGCTTTTACGCCGGCGCGATCCATCCCGGCACCGCGGCGCGCATGTCGCTCTATGCCGAGGCGGCACCGTCGCTCGCGCTGTCGGCGGTTGAGCGGCTGGTCGAACGGGTCGCGATGACCGGCGTTACGCATCTGGTCGTCGCCAGCTGCACCGGCTTCGTCGCGCCCGGGATCGACCAGATCATCGCGCGTCGCCTCGATCTATCCCCTTCGGTCGAGCGCACCCTGATCGGGTTCATGGGCTGCTACGCCGCGGTCGCGGCGCTGCGCACCGCGCGCCACATTGTGCGCTCGCAGTCCGAGGCACGCGTGCTGGTCGTCACCGTGGAATTGTCGACGCTCCACCTGCAGGAGGTCGACGAGATCGAGCCGCTGCTGGCGATGCTGCAGTTCGGCGACGGTGCCGCCGCCGCGCTCGTCTCGGCCGAGCCGCGCGGTCTGGCGCTCGGGCAACCCTTCGCAACCACGCTCGCCGCCTCTGACCAGCTGATCCGCTGGGACATCACCGACACCGGATTCGCGATGCATCTGTCGGGGGAGGTTCCGGGCCGCATCGCCGCCGCGCTCGCCGACCCTACGCTCGTTGCACAGATCACCAACGGTCGCGCCGTGGGTGAGATCGATGCCTGGGCGGTTCACGCTGGTGGGCGATCGATCCTCGACGCGGTCGAGCACGCGCTCGCGCTCGACCCCGCCGCTCTGAACGATTCGCGTGCCGTGCTGGTAGACAATGGCAACATGTCGTCGGCAACGTTGATGTTCGTGCTGGCGCGCATCCTCGCTCGCGAGACGGTCGAGCATGGTGTCGCACTCGCCTTCGGACCCGGGCTCGCCGCCGAGGGGTTCGCGTTCGGGCCGAGCGCGTGAGCGCGCTTACCACGCGTGCCGTCGGTGAGGAGCTGATGGACGCCGACGATCTGCCCGCCGACACCTATGCCGCGGTTGTGCGCGACTTGGCGCAGGTGAACACGGTCACGCTGGCGGCGCGACCGACGCTCGCCTTCCTTGCCGCGCGCGCACGTCGCGGTAAACGCTACCGCCTGCTCGACGTCGGTTTCGGCGACGGCGACATGCTGCGGCGGATCGCGCGCTGGGGCAACAGGCGTGGCGTGGAGTTTGAACTCGTCGGGATCGACCTGAACCCGCGTAGCGAAGCGGCCGCGCGGGCCGATACACCTGCCGGCTATGACATCGACTATCGCACCGGCGATTACGCCGATCTCGCCGGCGAGCACTGGGACTTCATCGTCTCCAGCCTGGTCGCGCACCATATGACGACCGATCAGCTCGTCGCTTTTCTTGCCTTCATGGACGCGCACGCGCGTGCCGGCTGGCTGGTCAACGACCTGCACCGCCACCGCTTCGCTTACACCGGCTGGCCATTGCTTGCTGCATCGTTCCGCTGGCACGACATCGTGCGCCACGACGGCCATCTCTCGATTGCTCGCAGCTACCGTCCCGCGGAGTGGCAGTCATTGCTGGCGCGTGCCGGGGTCGACGCGCGCGTGTTCACTGCTTTTCCGTTTCGGCTATGCGTCAGCAGCCGCTGATCGTCGGCGCTGGCCCCGCGGGGACCGCCGCGGCGATCACGCTCGCGCACGGCGGTGCGCGGCCGGTGGTGCTCGAACGCGCGCGGGAGACGGGGGACGCGTTGTGCGGCGGCTTCGTCAGCTGGCGAACGCTCCGGACGCTGGAACAGCTCGGCATCGAGGCGGACGCACTCAACCCAGCGCGGATCACACGCGCGCGCGTGTTCGCGGGCGGGCGGCGGGGCGAGGCGGCGCTTCCGCATGTCGCACTCGCCGTCTCGCGTCACCGGCTCGACACGGTGATGCAGCGCCGCGCGGAGGCGCTGGGCGCGACGATCGAGCGCGGCGTTGCCGTCCGCACGATCGATCGACGAAGCGTCACCACCGCCGATGGTGCGAGCCTTGAGCCCGACGCGCTGCTGCTCGCCAGCGGCAAGCACGACGTGCGAGGGTCTGCGCGACCCGCCGTTGCGCGCGGACACGATCCCGCGCTCGGCTTGCGCGTGCGCCTGCCCTCCTCTCCACACCTGCACGCGCTGGTCGGCGATGTGATCGAGCTGCACCTGTTCGATCGCGGCTATTGCGGCATCGTGCTGCAGGAAGACGGCAGCGCCAACGCCTGCATGGCGGTGCACCGATCGCGGTTGCACGAGGCGGGCAGCCCCGACGCACTCCTGCACGCGATCGCAACCGAGGCACCCGCGCTCGCCGAGCGACTCGCCTCGGGCTGGGGTGAGATCGATGCGATCGCCAATGTGCCTTATGGCTGGCGTACCGCAGAGACGACCACGGGGGTGTTCCGGCTGGGCGATCAGGCAGCGGTAATCCCGTCATTGGCGGGTGAAGGGATCGGCATTGCGGTCGCGAGCGGGCTGTCGAGTGCGCGCGCACTGCTCGCCAACGGCGCGGCAGGATCGGTCGCCTGGCAGCGCGGGTTCGCGCGCACCGTTGCCGCCCCAGTACGCAACGCCGGTCTCGTCTGGTCGCTCGCCGAGCAGCGCTGGAGCGCGCCCCTGCTGTCGCTGCTGGCGCGGATACCGGGGGCGCTAGGCGCGGTCGCGGCGGCCACGCGCGTCCCCGTGCTCGATCGTTCCGCCGCCTAACTGTCGCTGAGCGCAACTTTTTCACCGCCGGCATGTCGGGTGATCGGCTTGTTAAGCATCGCTCAAGCCTCTATTCGCCACGGCCGACGTTTATGGCCCGTGCCCGTCCCTCATCCTCGCGTTCTCGCTCGAAGACACGCTCGCCGTGGCGTCGCCGCTGGTCGATCGCGTGGAAGTCGCTGCTGGTGCTCGCGCTCGTCGCTGTGGGTGCACTCGTCACCGCGGTCTATGTCGCGCGCGCGCAGCTGCCGAGCTTCGAGGACCTGAAATCGTCGCCCAACGGGCAGATGATCCGCGTTCACGCCGCCGATGGCTCGGTGATCGTGTCATTGGGACCGAGCTACGGCGAGTGGCTGTCGATCGACCGGGTGCCTGCGGTCATGCAGCGCGCGATGATTTCGGTCGAGGATCGCCGCTTCTACAGCCATCTGGGCGTCGATCCGATCGGTGTCGCGCGCTCGGTCGACGTGCGCGTGCGGCGCGGTCGCTGGACGCAAGGCGGTTCGACGATCACGCAGCAGCTCGCGCGCAACATCTTTCTCACCTCGGCCAAGAAGTTCGGACGCAAGTTTCGCGAGGCGATCCTCGCGCTCGCGATCGAGCGGAAGTTTTCCAAGGATCAGATCCTCGAGCTGTACCTCAACAAGGTCTATTTCGGCGGTGGCGCCTACGGCATCGACGCGGCGTCCAGGCGTTTCTTCGGACACGGCGCGAACCACCTGACGCTGTCAGAGGCCGCGATCATCGCCGGGCTGGTCAAGGCGCCGTCGAACTACTCGCCAACCGCCGACGCCGACGCCGCGGTCGGTCGCGCGGGCGTGGTGATCGAGACGATGCGCGAAACGGGCGCGATCACGCCGGCGCAGGCCGCCGCCGCCGATCCGCAAGGCGTCAAGCTCGCGCCCGCGCCGCGGCAGAACAGCGTGCGCTACTTCACCGACTGGGCGCTGCCGCAGCTCGAACTGCTGATCGACGAGACGGTCAAGCCGCTGGAGGTATGGACCACGCTCGATACCGGCATGCAGCGCGACGCCGACGCCGCGATCCAGCAGAATGTGCCCAAAGGCGCACAAGGTGCGCTGGTCGCACTCGACCGCGACGGCGCGGTGCGCGCGATGGTCGGCGGGACCGATTACGTCAGCTCGATCTACAACCGCGCGACGCAGGCGGTGCGCCAACCGGGGTCGGCGTTCAAGCTATTCGTCTACCTCGCCGCGATCGAGGCGGGGAAGACGCCCGACGACAAGGAACTCGACGCGCCGGTCACGATCGACGGGTGGAGCCCACGCAACGATTCGCGTCGCAATTCAGGCGAGGTCACCCTTCGCACCGCCTTCGCCTACTCGCTCAACACGGTCGCGGCGAAGCTCGGGCAGATGGTCGGGTTCCAGACCGTCGCCGACATGGCACGCCGCTTCGGCATCACCACCCCCGTCAACACGCATCCCTCTATGGTGCTCGGCACGTCGGAGGTGCGGCTGATCGACATGACGCGCGCCTTCGCCAGCGTCGCCAACAAGGGCGTGGCGGTCACCCCCTATGCGATCACCAAGGTGACGAGCGACGGCGAGACGATCTACACGCACGAGGTCGATCGCAGCCACGTACTGGTCGCGCCCGATGTCGCGGCGCGGATGACCGACCTGCTGCAGACGGCGGTCAACACCGGCACCGGCCGCGCGGCGCAGATCGGGCGCCCGGTCGCGGGCAAGACGGGCACCACCACCTCGTCGAAGGACGGCTGGTTCCTCGGCTTCTCCTCCGGGCTGACGACGGGCGTGTGGATGGGCCGCGACGATGCGAAGCCGATCGCCGGGCTGCACGGCGGCACCGCGCCCGCGAAGGCGTTCGCCGCCTTCATGCGGCAGGCGGTTGCCAAGCGCCCGATCGAAGAGTTCGACACCAAGGTGACGCTGCCCGATTGGCAGCTAGAGCCCGACGATGAGGCCTATTACGGCTCACCCGATAACGGCACATTCGTCGATGGCGATGGCTACCCGATCGGCGGTGGAGCCGATGTCGCGCCCGAGGCTCCGCGCGTGCCGAGCAATGAGCCGCCGGCCGCCGGTGAAGGCGACGAGCAGCGGCTCGATCAGGACTGGATTGACCGGGTCACCAATCGCCGGCGCGACACGCCACGCCCCCCGCCCGCACCGACCCCGGGCGTGTCGGCACGCGAGGTGCCGGTTACGCCGCCGGCCGAGCGTCGCCCGCCGACGCGGGTCGACACCTACTCGACCGCCGACCGACCATACCAGTGAAGGCCGGCGCCGTGCCGGCGCAGCCACTGCCGCTCGGGGGTGGGATCGCGACCGAACAGTTGCTCGACCAGCGCGTGGAACGCCGGCCCGTGGTTCATGTGGACGCGGTGCGCGACCTCGTGCGCGGCGGTGGCGCGGCGGACCTCGGGCGGTGCGAGCGCCAGGCGCCAGCTGTAGCGGATTGCGCCCTGTGACGCGCAACTGCCCCAACGCGCGCGAGGATCACCGATCGTCACCTGCGTGACCGCGACGCCCGCCCGTGCGGCATAATGATCAGTGTCGGCCGTCAGCAGCGCGAGCGCCTGCTGCTTCACCCAAGCGAGAACGCGCAGCTCTACCCGCTCGACCGGACCGCCGACCATCAGCCGATCTCCCCGACGCTCGACGCGGCGCGGCGCGTCGGCCGCCCACACGATCTCCAGCGTGGCGTCGTCGAACGGCAGTTGCGCGCCGGGCACGAACGGGCGTGGCTGCGGCAGCGTATCGCGCTGCTGCGCGATCCACTCATCGTGCGAGTGCGCCCAGGCGAGCAACGGCGCGAGTGCCGCGCGCTTCGGGATCGTCAGCCGTACGCGGCCGGTCACCGGATCGAACGACAGCCTGGCGCGTCGCGCGCGGGCGTGACGCACGACGTCGATTGCCGGGGTCATCGCCGCATGATCAGCCGATGACGCTCACAGCCGACGATCGACCATGTGGTTCTCCAGGTCGCCGGCGTCATCCTCGCTGACGGTCCAGCCGCGCACCGATTCGCCTGCACGGTGCACCGCCTCGCGGTCACCGCTGACGAGATAATGCCACTCGGGCAACGGCTCGCCCGCCGCGCGCAGGCGATAGGCGCAGGTCGAGGGAAGCCAGTCGATCTGGTCGACGTTGCCGTTCGTCAGCCGCACGCATTCGCTGACATAGGCGCGGCGATTGCGGTAATTGGAGCATTGCCCGCTGCGGCGGTCGAGTAGCCGGCACGCGACGTTTGTTGCGTAGAGTTCGCCCGTCTCGTCATCCTCCAGCTTGTGGAGGCAGCATTTGCCGCAACCGTCGCACAATGCCTCCCACTGTGCGCGGTCGAGCTTCGACAGCGGCGTGTCCTCCCAGAAGCGCGCGCTCACTTGGCCCACTTCGCGATCTCGTCCGCCATCGCCTGCGGCGGTGTCTCGGGCAGCAGCGCGAGCGGCTTGCCGGCCGGATCCATCAAATAGATCTGCCGGCTGTGCTCCATCAGATAGCCGTCCTTGTTGCCCTTTCCGCGCGCAAAGAAGATGCCGTATTCCTTGGCGACGCGCGCGATCTCTTCGGGCGTGCCGGTCAGCCCGACCATGCGCGGGTGAAAGGCGGAGACGAACTGTTTCAACACCTTGGGCGTGTCGCGCGCAGGGTCGACGCTGACGAAGATCGGCACCACACGGCTGGCAAGCGACGGGTTCGACTTCTCCAACAATCGCATTGCCGCGCCGACGTTCTGCATGTCGGTCGGGCAGACGTCGGGGCAGAAGGTATAGCCGAAGTAGATGATCCGGTAGCGCCCTGCGAAGTCGCGGTCGGTGACGGTACGGCCGTTCTGGTCGACCAGCGTGAACGGCCCGCCGATCCTTGCACCCGCGAGCGGCGGCGCGGCAGTCGGCTGTTGGGACTGCGTCGAGCAGGACGACAGCGCCACCGCGAACAGCGCAGGCAGGGCGAGCATCAGACGGGGCATGTACATGGTACATCCAGCATTGATGGGTTATACGATGGGGAGCAAGTGCATGTTCGCCAAGGCGTTTGCATCCGACCGTCACCCTGACCCCGTGAGGCCCATGTTCCGTTTCGCCCCCCTTGCCGCCGCCGCGATCATGCTCGCCGCTCCGGCCGTCGCGCAGCAGCAGTCCGCCAGCTACAAGTTCCTGCAGGCAGTGCGCAGCGGCGACGGCAATGCGGTGACGCAGCTGGTCGAGCAGCCGGGGCAGCGGATTATCAACACGCGCGACGTGTCAACCGGAGAGACCGCGCTCCACATCGTGGTGAAGCGCGGCGACGCGACCTATCTGCGCTACCTGCTGGCGAAAGGGGCCGATCCCAACATCCGCGACAATGCGGGCAACACGCCGATGATGCTGGCGGTTCAGGAGGGCGAGCCCGCGCTGATCGACATCCTGGCGCTGGTGAAGGCCAATGCCAATCTCGGTAATTCGGGCGGCGAGACCCCGCTGATCCGCGCGGTGCAGCGCCGCGACCTGGCGCTGGTGCGATCGCTTCTCGCCGCAGGTGCCAACCCCGACCAGACCGACAATGTCGCGGGCATGTCGGCGCGCGATTATGCCAAGGCCGATCCGCGCGCCGCGCCGGTGCTGAAGGTACTGTCGGCCACGCCGGCCACGAAGCCGCGCGCGGTGTCAGGACCGACGCTGCGCTAGCTCAGCCGCCGAGCTGCATCGCTTCCGGGTCATGTTGCGCGATCAACCGCCGTGCGGCACGTCTGGCGAAGGCGAGCGTGCAGCGCTTGCGCACGTGCGCCGGTAGCGGATCGGTCCGCGCCTCGCGCACGATCTCCGCGTCGTAGCGGTCGGCAATGATCAGGCCGGTACGCTCGGGCAGAAACGCCGGGCCGTCAATCGGCGAGGCATCGAAGCCGGCAGGTACCGCCCAGTAGAAGCGGTCGCAGTGCGGCAGATAATCCTGCCACTTGCCATCGCCCAGCAGATCGGCGCGCGACACCTTGATCTCGACGATCACCAGCTGCCCGCGCGCGTCGACCGCCATCAGGTCGGCGCGACGTCCTCCCTCCAGCGGCACTTCGTGGATCGTCACCAGATCGTGGCGCAGAAACATGCGCGTCACCCCGCGCGCGACATCGGCGGCGCAGAGCGCGTCGTTGGACGTATCCTGACAGGTGGCGGGCGGCTGAAGCATGACCGAACGCTTAGAACATTCGGGGAACGCAGGCTAGTCGCCCGCGGATCGGATCAGCGATAGAAGGTGTGGTTGCCGATCGCAGCAATGCGGACCAGGCCACGGTTGGGCGAGCGGCCGGCATTGAAATACAGCGCCTTGGCAGCGTCGCTGTCCCACGCATCCTTCATCGCGACCTTGGCGACGGCAATCGCAGTGCGCCAGCGTGCATTCTCGGCGACATCGGGAATGCGACCGCCGCGCACGAAGGAGAACTGGCCCGGCTGGGTTACGACGCCGCAGGCGCTCTTGGCGAAACGGCCCGAGTTCGCACGGTTGAGGATGACCTCGGCGACCGCGAGCTGGCCGCTCAGCGGCTCACCGCGCGCCTCGAAATAGATCGCGCCGGCGAGGCAGCGGAGCTGTTCGTCGCTGGTCGCGGCATCCTGCGCGGCGACGGCGGCGGCGAGGGTCGGATAGGCGACCACGTCGTTCTCATCGGCCTCGGGCGCGAACGCCGGGTCCTGCGCGACTGCGGGCTGGGTCGGAAGCTGTTGAACGAAATAGGAAACCGGCGGAACCGAGGCCGGCGTAATCGGTTTGGAAGTCTGATCTTTCGCGACGAGTGCCGGAGCCTCGGCGGCGAAGCTGGCGGTGCTGTGAAGAGCAAGACCGGCCAGGGAAATCAGGGTCGCTGCAACCGTTGCAGCGCGCTTCCGAAACGTCATTCATCGTCTACATCATGCGGTTGGTACACGAACGGCGCGTGTTGCTCGCACGCGAGAACACCACCGCCGGGATCCACCCGACTGCGTAACCGTCCGGCATCGCACACCGGCGCAGCACAACGCGTTTAGTTGATGTCCGCTCTTGTCCCGCAACGCATCAGCGCGTCAACAAACCAGGATCGTTTCAGCGGCGAACCGTTCGGCTTGCGCGATCATCAGTTCGACGACCCACAAATCGGGGTCGGACGCGCGGCGTTTTCGCCAATATTCGTCCATTGCGAATCCGTCGGCGTCGACCGGTCCGGCGGGTACCAGTGACTCGCGATCGTCGAGGTCGCGAAAGCGCTCGAGCCCGCGCACGACCTGCCCCTCGTCGATCAACAGCAGGATCGCGCCGGTCTGCGCTTCACCGCGCGCACGCACGACCGCGAAGCCGCCGGCATCGTTGACGCGGCGGACGAGCGCACCAACCGCCAGATGCGTCGGAAGCCGCGAGCTCACGTCGCCGTGCCGTAGCCCGGCAGACCGGCGAGCGCGATGCGCGAACGCATGAAGGTTCCGGTGCCGCGCGCGACCTCCTCGCCGTCCGAGGCGATCAACCGCGCCTCGGCGATGAAGACGCGTCGCTGCCCGCTGATCCAGCGTCCCTCCGCGACGACCGGTCCTTCGCCTAGCGGACGAGTCAAGTTGAGGCTGAACTGGGTCGTCAGCAGAAAACGATCCGTGACGAGGCTGTTGGCGGCGTAGAAGGCCGCGTCATCGAGCATCTTGAAATATGCGGTGCCGTGCGCCGCGCCGGCGGCGTGAAAATGGCGACGATTGACCGCGAAATGGATTCGCGACACGCCTGCCTCGGGCACCTCCAGCCGCGACTCGAACAGCCGGTTGACCGGAGCCGCGGCGTAGAGCGACTCGAGTGCGCGAAAGTGGGCGGCCGCACCTTCAGGCAGCGTCACGCGTCTCGTCCGAGGTCAGCAGTGCCCAGATCGCGTCGCGCGACCCTGCGCCGCGCAGCTTGGCCAGCAGCCCGCGATTGCGCACCAGACGCGCGACCCGCGCCAGTGCCTTCAGGTGATCACCCCCCGCATTGGGTGGCGAGAGCAGCACGAATAGCAGATCGACGGGCGCGTCATCGACCGCACCGAAGTCGATCGGCTGCGCGAGCCGGACCGTGCCGGCGACGATCCGGTCGAGCCCTGGCAGCCGCGCGTGCGGAATCGCGACGCCGCCGCCGAACGCGGTCGAGCCGAGCTTTTCCCGCGCGCCGAGCGCGTCGGCAATGACACGCGCATCCTGCCCCAGCACCGGCGCGGCGAGCGCACCGATCTGGGTGAAGGCCGCCTTGCGGGTGACGGCGGATACGTTCACCGCCACCAACTCGGGCAGCAACAGGTCGCTAAGATCCATCGAACGTGCGTTGAATCAGCCGCCGCGCTGCGGCTCGACCCAGCCGATCGTGCCGTCACCGCGGCGATAGACCATGTTGTACGCACCCGTGCCTGCGTTCTTGAACAGCAATGCCTGCGTATTACGCAGGTCGAGCATCATTACCGCGTCCGATACGCTGGCATCGGGCACGTCGACGCGGGTTTCGGCGATCACCAGCGGTGCGTCCTGCTCCTCCTCGTCGGCGATCGACTCGGCGAACAGCGTATAGCCGGCATTGTCGTAGCCCGAGCGATCCTGCTCCGCTTCTGCCTCGACGTGCAGCGCGTGGCGATCCTTCAGCCGGCGCATGTAGCGGCGCAGCTGCTTTTCGATCTTCTCCGCCGCGCCGTCAAAGGCGAGGTGCGCGTCGTGCGCCTCATGCGCGCCTTTCAGCACCAGTCCGCGCATCACGTGCGAGACGATGTCGCAGCGGAACCCGACATCGTGCGGCCCCTTGCCAAAGGTCACCTCGGCCGAAATGGCGCGCGCGAAATATTTGTCGGCGATACCCTGGAGGCGGTCCTCGACATGGCTCTTCAGCGCGTCGCCGATCGAAACCTGATGACCATTGGTCCGGATATCCATTGTCTTCTCCTGCTCGACACGGGGCCAGGACGACCCCGCCATCCGCGCCAACCGGGCGCGACGGCCCCCTTCACGAAGAGCTCTCGGCCGCTCCCCACAAAGGCTCCTTTATACCGTTCACAAACGCTGCGTGCGCTGCCAGTTCCGCGGCACTGGCACGAAATACCCGTGGCGCGCGTGCCTTTCGCGGCGCGGTCGCCACGACCTCGACCGCTTCCACCGGCACTTCACTGACCAGCCCGAGGCCGATCTGCCGCCCGCCGAGCAGTTCGACGTACACCTGCGCCAAGAGCTGTGCGTCGAGCAACGCGCCGTGGAGTACGCGGTGCGAGCGATCGACACCGTAGCGGCTGCACAGCGCGTCGAGCGTGTGCTTGGCGCCGGGATGGCGGCTGCGCGCGATCTGCAGCGTGTCGACCATGCGCGTGCGGCACACGGGTGCGCGGCCGCAGCGTTCGAGCTCGCCGTTCAAAAAGGAAAAGTCGAACCCGGCATTGTGCGCGATCAACGGGCTATCCCCGATGAACTCCAGCAGCGCGTCGACACCGGCGGTGAACACCGGGAATTTCGACAGGAAGTCGATCCTGAGCCCGTGCACCCGCGCCGCCTCTTCGGGCATGTCGCGTTCGGGATGGTAGTAAGCGTGAAACGTCTGCCCGGTCTCGACCCGGTTGAACAATTCGACGCAGCCGATCTCCACCATCCGGTCGCCGCCGGCGAAGCTCAGGCCCGTGGTTTCGGTATCAAAGACGATCTCACGCATGGGGGAACGGTTATCGTGCTTCGTCGCGCGCTAGGCAAGCGATGACGCGGGCGACGGCGGCGCGGGTCTCCTCGATCGAGGTGTCGGTCGCGACCACGAAATCGGCACGCGCGCGCTTTTCGGCATCGGGCGTCTGGCGCGCGAGGATCGCATCGAACTTCGCCTCGGTCATGCCGGAGCGCTGGAGCGTGCGCGCGCGTTGGACCTCGGACGCGGCGGAGACGACGACGATCCGGTCTACCTTGGCATCGCCGCCGGTTTCGAACAGCAGCGGCACGTCGAACACGACCATGTCGGCGTCGGCGTTGGCATGGAGGAATGCCGCGCGCTCGATCGCAACTGCGGGATGGACGATCGCCTCCAATGCCTTCATCGCCGCGTCATCGCCGAGCACCGCGGCGGCGAGCGACGCGCGGTCGACGCCGCCGGCATCGGTAGTGCCGGGGAATCGCGCCTCGATCGCCGCGACGACCTTGCCACCTGGACCTTGCAGACGATGCACCTCCGCATCGGCGTCGAACACGGGTACGCCTTCCTCGCGGAACATCTGCGCGACGGTCGACTTGCCCATGCCGATCGATCCGGTGAGCCCGACGATCAACGGCGCGCTCACGCGAGCAACCGTTCGCGCAACTCATCGTCATGCTCGCGCGGCGCGGGCTGACCGAAGAACAGCTCGAATGCGAGCGCGGCCTGGCCGACCAGCATGTCGAGCCCGTCGATCGTATCCAGCCCGCGCTCATGCGCCTGCGTGAGCAGCCCGGTCTCGAGCGGCGAATAGACGATGTCGTAGACGATCGCATCGGCGGGCAGCGCCAACAGGTCGAGTTCGAGCGGCGGCTGACCCGTCATGCCGAGCGTCGAGGTGTTGACGAGCAGTGCCGCGGACGGGAGCCTGGCGGACAGCGGCAGCGCCTGCCCCTTCAACCCGAAGGTCGAGAGCAGCGCCGCGCCCTTCAGCGGAGTCCGGTTGAGCAGCGTGACCGGTCCCACGCCGACCTTCGACAGCGCGAACAGGACCGCGCGCGCCGCCCCTCCTGCCCCGACTACGACGACCGGCTTGCCGGTGAGGTCGAGTTCGGCAATCGGCGAGAGGAAGCCCGCGGCGTCGGTGTTGGTCGCGGCCAGTCCGTCGGTAGTGCGGAACACCGTGTTGGCGGCGCCGATCGAGCCGCGCACGTCGCCGGGATCGGGCACGTGGTCGAGCGCGGCGACCTTATGCGGCACTGTCACGTTGCACCCGCGCCAGGCGGGATCGGCGGCTCGGTCGGCAAAGTACGCCGCGAGCGCGTCGGGCGCGATGCGGGTCGCGCGATAATCGGCGTCGATGCCGAGCCGGTCGAGCCAGAAACGATGGATCAGCGGCGACTTGGACTGCGCGATCGGGTCGCCGATCACCTCGGCATATGGCTTGGTCATGGAAGCTTGTTCCGGTCGGGTGAGGACGGAGGGATCACGCGAGCAGCACGCCGCGCTCGCGCAAGTAGCCGAGCACCGGCAGCAGCGGCATGCCGAGCACGGTGAACTGGCTGCCTTCGATCCGGCTGAACAGTTGCGCGCCCGGCCCCTCGATCCGGTAGCAACCGACACAGGCCGAGATCGCGGGCCATTCGGCGTCGAGATAAGCCTCGATGAAGGCGTCCGATAATGGCCGCACGAACATCCGCGCCGCTTCTACGTGGCGCCACACCGGGCGACCGTTTTCCGCGATCACCGCCGCGCTGACGAGATCGTGGCGCTTGCCCGACATGCGGATCAGGTGATCGCGCGCGTCGTCGCGGT
>NZ_CAJYVU010000146.1 GCF_913778135.1 uncultured Sphingomonas sp.
GCACTGCTCCCGAGCGGCACCGATCACGGTGCACGGGCGATCATTCCCCAGGACGGCTGCACGGTGGCGAACCGGACCTGCCACGGCCACCGGACTGCAGCGGCTGATGACGAAGGGAGGGCACAACACCCCATAACAACGACGCGGTAAACAGCGCTGTTCGTGCGGGCCCCTACGAGCGCTCTAGCGAACCGCCGCTCGTTCTCAAAGGAAAATATGAGAAGCGGGTCGCTCGTCTTCAAGGCGTGACAACGAGGCAACGGTCGAGCCCCGCCAGGTCGCGGCGTACCGTGACGCGCAGACCCGCAGCCTCGAACAGCGCGGTCACTGCCGCTCGCTGCGTAGACCCGATCTCGACGCAGGCGATGCCGCCTGCCGCGATTTGCGCCGGTAGCAGCGGCGCGAGGCGGCGGTAATCGTTCAGGCCGTCAGCACCGGCGAACAACGCCGACGCCGGTTCCCACTCGCGCACCTCGGCCGGCAGCGCCGCATCGACCTCGATATAGGGTGGATTGCACAGCACCAGGTCGAACGCCTCGCCCGTTCCCGTCCAGTCGCCCGCCATCATCTCCGCACGCGCCGCCATCCCGAGCCGTTCGGCGTTGTCGCGCGCGATGGCGAGCGCGGCGGGCGAGGCATCGATCCCCACGCCGCTCGCGCGCGGCCATTGGTCGAGTGCGGCGAGCTGCAGCGCGCCCGATCCGGTGCCGAGGTCGAGCACGCGGCGCGGTCCCGCCGTGCCCGCGAAATGCGCCACCGCCGCCTCGATCAGCGTTTCGCTGTCGGCGCGCGGAACCAGCACGCCGGGCGCGACGTGGAGGTCGATCGTCCAGAAAGCGCGCGTGCTGGTCAGGTAGGCGATTGGCTCATGGGCTGCGCGGCGTTCGACCAGCGCATCAAAGGAAGCGGGGACCTGCCAGTCGCCCAAGGTAAGGAGCAGTCGCTCGCGCGTGATGCCGAGCGCGTGCGCGAGCAGCAGCTCGGCGTCGAGCCGCGGCGTGGCGGAAAAGGCAAAGCGCTGCGCGGCGGCGGCGAGTGCGGCGCGAGAGGTGGGCATCAGAGCGCTACCGGGTGGCGCCGCGGCGAAGCCGCGTCGTAGGATAGGAGCGGCGCTCCTGCCGGCCGGGCTTGGTCGAGTCCTGCTGCGGCACGCAGCAGGCCGACCTACGCATCCAACGTCGCCAACCGCTCCGCCTCATCCTCCGCGATCAGCGCGCCGACGAGTTCACCCAACTCGCCCTGCAGGATTTCGGGCAAGCGATGCAGCGTCAGGTTGATGCGGTGGTCAGTGACGCGGCCTTGCGGAAAATTGTAGGTGCGAATGCGCTCCGACCGGTCGCCCGAGCCGACCATCGCCCGCCTGGTACCCGATCGCTCGGCCGCCAATCGTTCGCGCTCGGCCTCGTACAACCGCGTGCGCAGGACCTTGAGCGCCTTGGCCTTGTTCTTGTGCTGGGATTTCTCGTCCTGCTGGATGACGACCAACCCGGTCGGCAGGTGAGTGATGCGCACCGCCGAATCGGTCGTGTTGACCGACTGCCCGCCCGGCCCCGACGAGCGATAAACGTCGATCCGCAGGTCCTTGGCCTCGTCGATCTGCACGTCGACCTCCTCCGCCTCGGGCAGCACCGCGACCGTCGCCGCGGACGTATGGATGCGCCCGCCGCTCTCGGTCACGGGCA
Organism: uncultured Sphingomonas sp.; assembly: GCF_913778135.1. Taxonomy (GTDB): domain Bacteria; phylum Pseudomonadota; class Alphaproteobacteria; order Sphingomonadales; family Sphingomonadaceae; genus Sphingomonas. The sequence goes on from NZ_CAJYVU010000146.1 coordinate 1,683, forward strand.
CGCGCTGGACGCGGTGGACGCCGCTCTCGAACTTCAGCTTCGCGAACACGCCCGATCCGGTAATTGAGGCGACGACTTCCTTGAACCCGCCCGCGTCGCTGTCCGACGCGGAGATCAGCTCGACGCGCCAGCCCTGTTCCTCGGCAAAGCGTTGGTACATGCGAAACAGGTCGCCCGCGAACAGCGCCGCCTCGTCGCCGCCAGTTCCGGCGCGCACCTCGAGCATCGCCGAGCGCTGATCGGCGGCGTCGCGCGGCAGCAGCGCCAGTGCCAGCCGCCGGTCGGCATCGGCAAGCGCCGCCTTGTTGTCGCGCAGCTCTTCCTCCGCCATCGCGCGCAGTTCGGCGTCGGCGTCATCGGTCATGTATTGCAGGCTCTCGGCCTCGGCACGCAGCCGCCGCACCTCACCCGCCGCCTGCGCGACCGGCTCCAGCTCGGCATATTCCTTCGACACCGCGACGAAGCGGTCGCCGTCGAGATTGCCCGTCGCCATCAACGCGGAAAGCTCGTCGCGGCGCGCCTCGATCTGGCGGATGCGATCGGGGGAGATGGTCGTCATGCGCGCGCGCCGCTCAACCGAGCACCGCCTGCGCGCGACCCGACCCGCGCAGCACGCGAACAGCGTGACCGTCAGCACGGAACGTCACCGTCTCCGCCGGGTCGAGCTTCAGCGCCTTGTCGTAACGCTTGCGCGGCGAGCCGGTCGCGTTGAGTTCGGCCGAGACACCCGCCCGGCGCAACTTGGCGAGCGCCGCCGTGGCCTCTGCGTGCGCCGCGTCATCCTCGATCACCACCACCACGTCAGGGCCGCTGACCACCGGTTCCTCCAGCAACATTGCCAGCCGCTCGATCCCCGCGGCCCAGCCAACACCCGCGGTCGCCGGACCGCCCAGGCTCTCGACCAGCCCGTCGTAGCGTCCGCCCGCGAGCACCGTGCCCTGCGCGCCGAGCCGGTCGGTGACGAACTCGAACGCGGTGTGGCGGTAATAATCGAGCCCGCGCACCAGCCGCGCGTTGCGCGTCCACGTGACCCCGGCGGCATCAAGCCCGGCGGTGACCGCGTCGAAGAACGCGCGCGCCTCCGCCGTCAGATAGGCGTCGATGTCGGGCGCACTGTCGGCGATCGGACGATCGCGCGGATCCTTCGAATCGAGAATACGCAGCGGGTTCTTGTCGAGCCGTGCGAGGCTGTCCTCCGACAACTCCGCCCGGTGCGCCTCGAAATGCGCGACCAGCGCGGCGCGCCACGCGTCGCGCGTCTCGGCGTCACCCAGCGTGTTCAGCTGCAACGTCACGCCGTCGGCAATGCCGAGTTCGTGGAGCAGCTGGTCGGCGAGGCACAGCAGCTCGACGTCTGCCGCCGGCTCGGGTGCGCCGAGGATCTCGGCGTCGATCTGGTGAAACTGGCGATAGCGCCCCTTCTGCGGGCGCTCGTAGCGGAACACCGCGCCGCTGGTGACGAGTTTCAGTGGCGCGTATTGCTGCCACCCCCCGGTGATATAGGCCCGCGCGATTCCGGCGGTGAATTCGGGACGCAGCGTCAGGCTGTCGTTGCCGCGATCGGGGAAGGTGTACATCTCTTTCGACACGACATCGGTCGTCTCGCCGATCGAGCGCGCGAACACCTGCGTGTCCTCGAACACCGGCACCTCGACGCGCTCGAAACAATAGAGCCGGCGAACGCGGTCGAAGGTCGATTGCACGTGCGCGAAGCGGCGTTCCTCGTCGCGGAAGATATCCTGCGTGCCGCGCACGCGATTGGGGGTCTGAATACGGGCCATAAGCGCGCGCGTATCTAGGCGAGGCCGCGCGCTCGCGCTAGCGGGCTCACATGGATCATGCGGGCAGCTGGTGGGGACGGGTGAAACGCACGCTGGGGCAGCGGATCGCGCCGCCACGCTTCGTGCTGTTCGTGCTGGTCTGCGGCGTCGGCGCAGCGCTGCTGATCCCCGCGATCGGCGTCGGGCGCGGCGTGATGGTCGCATTCGATCTCGGCGCACTCGCATTCCTCGTCTCACTGGTGCCGCTGTTCAGCGAGACCACCGCGGCGGCGATGCGCCGCTCGACACGCGCCAACGATGCCAATCGCGCGCTGCTGCTTGCGATTACTGCCGGCACGACCTTCGTGATCCTCGCCGCGGTCAACGGCGAGTTGAAGGGCAAGAACGACGCGCTGGCGATCGCGCTGGTCATCGCGACGCTGGTGCTCGCCTGGCTGTTCTCCAACATGGTCTACGCGCTCCACTACGCCCACCTGTTCTACAGCGAGGAACAGGACGGGCGCGGCGATGCCGGCGGACTCGACTTCCCCGACACGAAAGAGCCCGATTACTGGGACTTCCTGTATTTCAGCTTTACGCTCGGCATGACGTTCCAGACCTCCGACGTGACGATCGCCAGCGGGCGGATGCGGCGCGTGGCATTAGGTCAGTGCCTCGCGGCATTCGTGTTCAACCTCGGCGTGCTCGCCTTCACGATCAACACGATCGGTGGCGGCGGAGGGTAGACGCGGGCGGTGCCGCGCCGGTAAGTCCTTCTGACCTACACCAGAAAATTCTTAGGGGACCGCTCCGCGCATGATCCGTTCTTTCCTCGGCCTATCGCTGCTCGCCACCTCGTCGCTCGCCCCCGTCATCGCCGCCGCGCAGGTTCCGGCGGGCAATTCCGCGCCGCAGCCGGTACCGATCGTCGATACGATCCCGGAGGCGAAGGACGTGCGCTTTCCCGGCACGCTGCAAGTCAACGTCGACGCGACCGACACGCAGCGTGGCATCTTCCGCGTGACCGAAACGATCCCCGTGCCCGCCGCCGGGCACATGGTGTTGCTGTTCCCGAAATGGCTGCCCGGCGCGCACAGCCCGCGCGGCGAGATCGAGAAGCTGGCCGGGCTGGTCATCAAGGGTAACGGGCAGGTGATCCCATGGACGCGCGACACCGTCGACGTCTACGCCTTCCACCTCGACGTACCCGCGGGCGTCACCCAGCTGGATGCGTCGTTCCAGTTCATCTCCGCGACCAAGGGCGATCAGGGCCGAATCGTCGCGACGCCGACGATGGTCAGCATGGAGCCGAATTCAGTCAGCCTGTACCCGGCCGGGTATTTCACGCGGCAGATACCGGTACAGATGACCGTGAAATATCCCGCCGGCTGGACCGCGGCGGGGGCGCTCAAGGCGCAGGTGACCGGGTCGACCTACGCGTACGAGCCGACCAATTACGAGATCCTGGTCGATTCGCCGATGCTTGCGGGCAAGTACGGCCGCGTCATTCCGCTGTCCTCGCGCGTCAACCTGAACGTCTTCGCCGACGATCCCGCCGAACTAGTCGCTACCCCGGCGCAGATCGACGCGCACAAGCGGCTGGTCGAACAGGCGGCGAAGACCTTCGGCGCGCAGCATTACGACCATTACGAGTTCCTGCTGTCGATCACCGACCAGCTCGGTGGGATCGGGCTGGAGCATCACCGCTCGAGCGAGAACGGTGTCACGCCGGGCTATTTCACCAAGTGGGATGAGGGGCCCGGCCGCCGCAACCTGCTGCCGCACGAATTCACCCACTCCTGGGACGGCAAGTTCCGCCGCGGCGCGGAGCTGTGGACGCCCGATTACCGCACGCCGATGCGTGACCAGTCGCTATGGGTGTACGAAGGACAGACGCAATTCTGGGGCTACATTCTCCAGGCACGCTCGGGCCTCGTCACCAAGCAGGATACGCTCGATCAGCTGGCTGCGATCGCGGCGAGCTACGATGCGCAGCGCGCGCGCGACTGGCGCGACCTGATCGACACCACGAACGATCCAATCATCTCCGCGCGACGTCCAAAGGGTTGGACCAGCTGGCAGCGTTCGGAGGATTATTACAACGAGGGCCTGCTCGTCTGGATGGAGGTCGACTCGCGGCTGCGCGAGCTGTCGGGCGGCAAGAAGTCGATCGACGATTTCGCGCGCGCCTTTTTCGGCATCCGCGACGGCGACTGGGGTGAGGTGACCTACACGTTCGAGGACGTGGCGGCGACGCTCAACAAGATCCAGCCGTACGACTGGGCGACGCTGCTGCGCCAGCGGCTGACCGAGCATGCGCCGGGCGCGCCGATCTCGGGATTTGAGCGCAACGGTTACCGCCTGACTTACACCGACACGCCCCCGCCGTCGTTCAAGAGCGGGGAATCGTCGCGCAAGATCACTGACCTAACCTATTCGGGCGGCATGATCGTCAGCAATGGCGAGAGCAAGGGCGCGGTCACCGGCGTCAGCTGGGGCGGCGCCGCGTTCAACGCGGGGCTGACGGTCGGCGCGACGATCGTGTCGGTGAACGGCGAGCCTTACTCGGCCGACGCGCTGAAGAAGGCGATTCGCGGTGCACAGACGCCGAACGGCCAGGCCGGTGGCACGCCGATCCAGTTGATCGTCCGGCAGCAGGACGCTTATCGCACGGTGACGCTCGACTGGCACGGGGGCTTGCGCTACCCGCGCCTCGAAAAAATCGGCAAGGGCGATTCCGGGCTCGACCGCCTGCTCGCACCGCGCTGAGCTACGGGGCGTGATCCAAGTAACAAGGGACGACAATGCGTATTGACCTAATCCCGGTCGGCAAGAACCCGCCCGACGACCTGAACGTGATCATCGAAGTGCCGACCGGCGGCGAGCCGGTGAAGTACGAGTTCGACAAGGCGTCGGGCGCGCTGTTCGTCGACCGCATCCTGCACACGCCGATGCGTTATCCGGCGAACTACGGCTTCGTGCCGCACACGCTGTCGCCCGATGGCGATCCGCTCGACGCTTTGGTGGTCGCGCGCTCGCCGTTCATCCCGGGCTGCGTCGTGCGCGCGCGTCCGATCGCGGTACTGAACTTGGAAGACGAGGCCGGCGGCGACGAGAAGCTCGTCTGCGTGCCGGTCGATTCGACCTTCCCGTATTACACCAAGGTCGACGGACGCGAGGACCTGCCCGAGATCGTGTTCGAGCAGATCGAGCACTTCTTCACCCACTATAAGGATCTGGAAAAGAAGAAGTGGGTGCGAATCGGCACCTGGGGCAATCGCGACGAGGCGCGCCGGATCACGCTCGAGGCGATCGAGCGCTACAATGATGCGAAGGCGCACGGCGAGGAACCACACGACCACGACGTTCCCGGTCGCGATTGAACGACAAGGTCGAGAGGCGCGTCCCGCGCGCCTCTCGCCTTCACAACTCCTCACTCAGGCAGTCGCACCGGCGGTGAGCTTCAGACCGGCAATGCAGGCGACCACGCCCGCGATCAGCAGCAGCCGGACCAGACTGGCCGGCTCTCCGAACCAGACGATCCCGACGACGACGGTACCGAGCGCACCGATCCCGCCCCACACCGCATAGGCCGTTCCCATCGAGATGCTGCGCGAGGCAACCTCCAGCAGCGTCATCGAGCACGCGACGCTGGCGAGGAAGCCGAGCGTCCAGGGAATGTTGCGAAAACCCTCGACGTGACGCAGGCAGGTCGTGAAGCCGATCTCGAACAACCCGCCGACGATCAGCAGCAGCCACGCCATCAATTACGCCCGGCGAGTTGCACCAGCGCATCGCCCGTCACGCGCTGGATCGTCCATTCCTCCATCGGCACTGCACCGATCTTGCGGTAGAAATCGATCGCCGGCGTATTCCAGTCGAGCACCGACCATTCGAAGCGCCCGCACCCCCGGTCGAGCGCGATGCCGGCGAGATGCGCGAGCAAGGCGCGCCCCGCTCCCTGCCCGCGCGCATCCGGCGTGACGTACAAATCCTCGAGGTAGAGCCCGCGCTTGCCGGTCCAGGTCGAGAAATTGTGAAAGAACAGTGCGAAGCCGACCGGCTCGTCGTCCTCCGCGATCAGCGCCTCGGCGGCGGGGTGTTCGCCGAACAGCGCTTGCGCGAGGCTCGCCTCATTTGCCTCGACCGCGTCGGGTTCGCGTTCATAGGCGGCGAGTTCGCGGATGAAGCGCAGGATCGTGGCCACGTCGGCGTGGGTGGCGGGGCGGATGTCAGTCATGCCACCTGCTCTATCGGACTTCGCGCGGAACCGCGACGGCGTGCGGCGTAGAGGCACGCACCGACGATGATCGCCGCACCCAGCAGCGTGGTCGGTTGCACACGCTCGCCGAAGACGAGCCAGCCGAGCGCGGCAGCATAGACGAAGGAGGTATATTCGGTCGTCGCGAGATAGCCCGTCTCACCGTGCGCATAGGCCCAGGCGAGGAGGAACAAGGAGGAGGTGCCGAGCGCGGCGGCGATCGCAATCTTCCACCACTCGCCCGCCGGCGGCAGGTGCGCGAGCCACGGGGCGGCGCAGGCGAGGATCGCGGTGACGATGGCGGATTGCAGGAACGCGATCTCGGCCGGGCGCGCAGCCTGGCTCTGCAACCGCGCGACGACGAGGTTGACCGCGTAGAGCACCGCGGAGGCGAGGATCGCGACCGCGCCCTCGAACGCCTGCGGACCCATCGCTGCGCGCTGCTGCCCGGTGAGGATCACGCCGACACCGATGATCGCGACGAGCGAGGCGGTCACGACACGGCGACCCACCCGCTCCTTCAGGAACAATGCCCCGAGCAACAGGGCGAGCAGCGGTGCGATATAGGCGAGCGAGATCGCCTGCGCCATCGGCACGCGGGCGAGGCCCCAGAAGAACAGCAGCGCCATCGCCGCCGTGATCGCACCACGCGCCAGATGCAGCCGCAGCGCGCGGGCGCTGGGTTGCGGGCGCCCGGCAACGACCCACGCCGCACCACCGAACAGCGTCGACAGTCCCGTGCGCCAGACTAGCGCATTGTAGACGCCCAGCCCCAGCACCAGCGATTTCATGAACGCGTCCATGACCGAGAACAGCCCGATCCCGGCAGCGGCAACCGCGAAAGCGGCGGCGGGAGCGAGGTGTCGCGTGCTCATGTCTGCCCCTCAACGACACGCGAAGTTGAGGCGAAGTTGAGAAAGTTGACATTCACGCGCACGCGCGGTGCACGTCTCAACTTCGCTCGTCGGCAGGGGCAGGCATGAAGCGTCGGCACGCCCCCGCTATGGCCGATCCCCGCACGATAGGACAGGATCAGTGCGGCGCGAGGCCCATCTCGACCCCGGTCTTGTCGTGGAGTGCGAAGCGGTCAACGAGGTCGGCGCTCGCGCGGTTGTAGCCGACAACCTCCACCACGCTGCCGTCGCGCCTGAGCCGCGCGACGATCTTGTCGAGCGCGCCGACGCCCGAAATGTCCCAGAAATGCGCCGCAGTCACGTCGATCAGCACCACTGGTGCGCGCTCGTCGGTGAAAGCGCGGGTGAAGCGGTCGACGGAGGCGAAGAAGATCTCACCCGAGACGCGGTAGGTGGCCTGCGTGCCGTCGGCCGACAGATCACGCTCGACCGCGAACATCCGCTGTACCTTTCCGGCAAAGAAGATGCCCGACAACAGCACGCCCGCGAGCACGCCGAGCGAAAGGTCGCGCGTCGCCACCACGACGACAACGGTTGCAAGCATCACCGCCGAGGAAGTCGGCGGATGACGGCGCAGGTTCGAAATCGAGTTCCAGCTGAACGTGCCGATCGACACCATGATCATCACCGCGACCAGCGCGGGCATCGGCACGCGCCCGACCCATGGCCCGAGCACGGCGAGCAGGAACAGCAGGAACGCGCCGGCAACGAAGGTCGACAGCCGCCCGCGCCCGCCCGAGGTGACGTTAATGACCGACTGACCGATCATCGCGCAGCCGCCCATGCCGCCGAACAAGGCGGCAACGATGTTGGCCCCGCCCTGCCCGGCGCATTCCTGCCGCTTGTCACTGTCGGTGTCGGTCATGTCGTCGACGATCTGCGCGGTCAGTAGCGACTCAAGCAGGCCGACAGCGGCCATCGTCAGCGAATAGGGCAGGATGATCCGCAGCGTCTCAAGGCTGAGCGGCACCTGCGGCAGCGCGAACGCGGGCAGGCCATCGGGCAGCTTGCCCATGTCGCCGACGGTGTTGACCGACAGGCCGAGCGCGATGCTGATCGCGCTGAGCACCAGGATCGCGACCAGTGGCGAGGGCACCAGCCTGGTCACGCGCGGCAGGCCGTAGATGATCGCGAGCCCGCCCGTGACCATCGCGTAGGTGACCCAGGTCACACCGGTCAGCTGCGGCAGCTGCGCCATGAAGATCAGGATGGCGAGCGCGTTGACGAAGCCGGTGATGACCGAGCGCGAGACGAACTGCATCACCAGGTCGAGCCTGAGCAGCCCCGCCACAATCTGGATCAATCCCATCAGGATCGTCGCGGCGAAGAGGTATTCGACGCCGTGGTCGCGCACCAAGGGGCCGATCAGTACCGCGACCGCCGCGGTGGCAGCCGAGATCATGCCGGGACGCCCGCCGATCAGCGCGATCGTCATCGCGATCGCGACCGAGGCGTAGAGGCCGACGCGCGGATCGACGCCGGCGATGATCGAGAAACCGATCGCCTCCGGGATCAGCGCGAGTGCGACGACGATACCGGCCAGCACATCGCGGCGGGCAGCGGCGGCGTCAGTGAACCACTGGCGCCGGTAGGCAGAAAAGTTGAGTGTCATCGAGTATCCACAACAGGGCACGGCACGCCGCGACGGGCGTGCTCAAGAAGAACAGTGCGTGTTGTTGTCCGGCGGATCGGCGGCCGGAATAGCCACCCGGAATTTCACCGGGTCCATGCGAATATCGCGTCTATAGTCACGGCGTACGCACGAAGGCAAGCGGGCTACCGGCGGGCTCGCGTGCGGCCACCGCCGATCGCACGCAGATCACATCGCGATCATCCACACCGCCATTGCGATCATGCCGAGGTTCTCGATCAGCGACACGAAGCCGAGCGGAACGTTGGTGCTGCCGCCGACGCAGGCACATTTCAGCTCGCGGCGGTCGATGTATACCGACTTGAACACCGACACCGCGCCGATACCGCCGATGACGAGTGCGATCGGCGCCGACAGCCAGGTCAGCACGCCCGCCGCCATCAGCACACCCGCCGCGCCTTCCGCGAAGGGATAGATGTAGCCGTAGCGCACCCACCGCCTGGCGAGCAGGTCGTAGTTCAGGAACATGGTGGAGAAGCGCTCCACGTCCTGCAGCTTCAACAGCGCGAGTACGGCCATGCTGAACCCGCCGAACCACATCAGCGCGGTTCGCGTGAACGGCGTGCCGAACGCGGCGATGCTGGCGGCGAGGCTGAGCAATGCGGTGATCGCGAAGACGGCTATGACGGGGCGGTAGCTCGTCTCGCCCGCGGCCGGCACGTGCTGCCCGAAATAGCGGCGCAGGTCGTCGTAGCCGCCGATCCGTGCGCCCTCGATGAACACCTGCGGCGTCGTCTTCACGTCGTGCTCGGCCTTGAACGCGTTGGTCTGCGCGTGCGTCGTCAGCCAACGATCGTCGACCGCGTAGCCGCGGCGCTGCAACAGATCGCGCGCCTTCAATCCGTACGGGCAGACGTGGTCGGGCATGACCATGCGATAAAGCACGGCGCGCTGCTGTTCGGTGCGGGTCGTCGACATCGCACCTATATGGGTTCCGTACCACAGTCCGGAGTCAAGACGAGTGACGCTGAAAATCGCGCAACTGGCACAGGCAGGTGGCGTAGGGGTCGAAACGGTGCGCTATTACCAGCGCCGCGGGTTGCTCGCCGAACCTGCGCGTGGGTCAGCAGGCGCGATCCGCCGCTACGGCGCTGACGACGTGCGACGGCTGCGCTTCATCCGGCAGGCACAGGCGGCGGGGTTCACGCTGGCAGAGATCGCCGAGCTGCTCGCGCTCGACGCAGGCCACGACCGCGCAAGGGCACGCGAACTGGCGCGCAGCCGGATTAGCGCGATCGACGCGCAGATCGCCTCGCTGACGCAGGCGCGCGACGCACTGTCGCGGCTGGCAGGCGAGTGCGCGCGGGGTGGCGAAGGACCGTGCCCGATCCTTGCGGCGTTCGATGAGGGGTGATGTGCGCGAAAGTCCTTGCGATCGCAGTTAGGCGCGCGAGCCAATCAGCGATTAGTCATACTGCTGGATTGCGAACGTAAAGCATCATTGTATGCTTCACTCACATTCCGGGGGGATTGAGCACGAATGATATCGATTGCGTTACTCCTGATGCTTTCGTCATCAAGCGTTGCACAAGGTCAAACAGCGGCAATCGCTGAGCCTCTAAAGCCGCCTAAGCCGGCTATGGGCCAAAACGGTCTTATAGGAGCATCCCCTTACCCGGCCGATGCCGTGAGGATGAAGCAGGAAGGCACCACCGTTCTTGTGCTTCATGTGACGGCGAAAGGCAGGGTTAGCTCATGCACGATCGCGGAAAGTAGTGGCACCAAAAGCCTTGATGATGCGAGTTGTGCATTTGTGCGTCGGCTTAAGTTTGATCCCGCCATCGCCGCAGGTGGCCAAGCAGTAGAAGCCGATACTCGCTTTCCAATGGCGTGGCACCTACCACGTTGAGAGGCCACGCCCTTACTCAAGCCGTTAAGTCACTCCGCGCTTAGACGACAGCAGACGACTGCTAACTCTGAATCGTCCATGAGTGTGTATCGACCAGTTAGTAGCGTTGGTGGAAAGCACGAAGTTGATCCGCACACTCCCACTCTCATGCCGAGCTATTCCGCCGCCATCTTCGCCGCTGCCGCGTGCGACTCGATTTCGGCGGCCTTGGCCTCGACCAGGCGGACGATGTGGTCGATCATGCCGGCGTCCTGGACGTGGTGGTCGGTGACGCCCGACAGATAGACCATGTGCTTGCCGTTGCCGCCGCCGGTGATGCCGATGTCGGTTTCGCGCGCCTCGCCGGGGCCGTTGACGACGCAGCCGAGCACCGACAGCGACATCGGCGTGCGGATGTGCTGGAGCCGTTCCTCCAGCGCCTGCACGGTGCGGATCACGTCGAAACCTTGGCGCGCGCAGCTTGGGCACGACACGACGCGGACGCCGCGGTTGCGGATGCCGAGTGCCTTCAGGATTTCGAACCCGACGCGGACCTCGTCCTCGGGCTCGGCCGACAAGGACACGCGGATCGTGTCGCCGATGCCGAACCACAGCAGCGATCCGATGCCGATCGACGATTTGACGGTGCCGCCAACAAAGCCGCCCGCCTCGGTGATGCCGAGGTGCAGCGGGCAGTCGACGACGCTGGCGAGCTGTTGATAGGCGGCGACCGCGAGGAAGAAGTCCGACGCCTTCACCGCGACCTTGTACTCGTGAAAGTCATGGTCCTGCAGCAGCTTGATGTGATCCAGCGCCGATTCGACCAAAGCGTCGGGGCACGGCTCGCCGTATTTCTCGAGCAGGTGCTTCTCGAGACTACCGCCGTTGACGCCGATGCGGATCGCGCAGCCGTTCGCCTTGGCGGCGCGGACGACCTCGGCGACACGGGACGCCGAACCGATGTTGCCGGGGTTGATGCGCAGGCAGGCCGCACCC
>NZ_CAJYVU010000147.1 GCF_913778135.1 uncultured Sphingomonas sp.
GGGTGGAAGACCGACGCGCGCTACAATGCGCTGTCCTACGCGGTGAATGCGGCGTGGAACCGCGGCAAGCCCGCCGATACGCCCGTCACCGACCTGCGCAAGGCGATCGCCAACGATCCCAAGATGCGCGTCATGATCGTCCACGGCTGGGACGACCTGTCATGCCCGTTCTTCGCCTCCCGCCTGATCGTCGATCAGATGCCCGCCTTCGGGCAGGCTGAGCGCGTCGCGCTGAAGGTCTATCCGGGCGGGCACATGTTCTACAGCCGCAACGACAGCGGTGCAGCGTTCAAGAACGACGCTCGCGCGTTGTATCGCTGATGAGCGGGGCGACGCCGCGCGCGTCGCCCCTCACGTGTTTATCAGCGCTGCCCGCAGATGACCGGGCCGGGCGGCGCGCTGGCGACGCGGATGCCCGATACGTCGATGCCCGCCGCGCCGGTCGCCGCGATCACCGCCGAACGCGTAATCCGCGCCATGTCGACCCCCTGATCGGCGAAGCAGCGTAGCGGCACCGCCAGTTCAGTCCAGTCGCTGCCGGCGTTGCGGAGCACGCCGGTAATCGGAACGGTGGCACTGCGTCCGCCGGCCATGCCGAGCGTAACGGTCCCCGTCGGTGCACGGGTGACGCGATAGTCGACGATCAGGCTCAACTGCCCATTCGACTCGCGCGACAGGTCGATCGGCTGCGCCTGCTCGACCGCGAGTTCGCCGGCGCCGGCAAAGGTCAGTCGCACGCTGTCCTCCTGCGCTTGGCGATCGACGCGCGCCTGCGTCACCGCGCCGCTGGTCCGGAACGACGCGCCGGGGGCGAGCCGCCCGCGTACGAACAGTGCGTTCTGGTCGCCGCCCGCGTTCGCTGGCCGCGCTTCGTCGAGCTTGGGTACCTGCCCGCCCTTCGCGTAGGATAGACCGTAGCCGAACGCGAACAGCGGGTCGTAATTCGGGTCTCGCCGATTAAGCACATATTGGTCAAGTCGCTTGGGCCAGGAGAACGACAGCGTTCCGCGGAAATCGGCCTTGGGCTTGCCGTTGCGCCCCGCGACCAGCAGGTCGGCGACGCCGCCGCCCTCGGTGCCAGGCAACCAGGCAGCAACGAAGGCGTCGGACGCGTTTAGCTCCGGGTTCACCCACAACGGCCGACCCGACAGGAACACCGACACCGTCGGCACGCCCGCAGCCTTCAAGCGACGCAGCAGTTGCAGGCTCGACTTGTCGTCGGGGCTGAATTCCAGCGTCGGACGGTCGCCGGAGAATTCGGCATAAGGCGTTTCGCCGAACACGACGATCGCGACATCGGGTTTGGCGGTGTACTTGCCATCCGCGGACAAGGTGGCGGTGCCCCCCGCCGCGCGCACGGCCTCCGACAGCCCGCCCCAGATCGATTGCGCATTGGGGAAGTTGGCGTTGGTGACGCCGGTGCCCTGCCACGTGATCGACCAGCCGCCCGCCTGCTGCCCTATGTTGTCGGCACCCGCGCCCGCGACCAGCACGTTCGCGCCGGCCTTAATCGGCAGCACGCCGTTGTTCTTGAGCAGCACGAGCGACTCGCGCACGGCCTGACGTGCCAGCGCGCGGTGCTCGGCGCTGCCGAGCAGGTCGAACTTGCCCGCGAACGGTCGTGACGACGGGCGACCGGCCTCGAACGTGCCGGCCAGCACCTTGACGCGCAGGATGCGACGCACCGCGTCGTCGAGGCGTGCCGCCGGGATAATCCCCGCCTTCACCTCGCGCAGCGTGTTGGCGAAGAGCTCCTTCCACTTCGGACCCGAGTACATGAACATGTCCAGCCCGGCGTTGATCGCGGCCGCGCAATCCTCGTTGGTGCAGCCCGACACCTGTCCGTGCGCGTTCCAATCGCCGACCGCGAAGCCGTCGAATCCCCAGCGCTCCTTAAGCACGCCGGTCAGCAGCGTCTTGTTGCCGGTCAGCTTGGTGCCGTTCCAGCTCGAGAAGCTTGGCATCACGGTTAGCGCGCCCGCGGGCAGCGCGGTCATGTAGCCTGCGGCGTGGACGTCGCGCAGCGTTTGCTCGCTGACGCGCGTGTCGCCCTGATCGCGCCCGCCGGTACCGCCGTCGCCGAGGAAATGCTTAACTGAGGAGATGACGTGGCCCGGACGCATGAAGTCGCCGCCCACGCGACCCTGAATACCCTCGACCATCGCGCCGGCGTAGGAGGCGACGAGCGACGGCTCCTCAGAGTAACTCTCGTAGGTGCGGCCCCAGCGGTCGTCCTGCACCACCGCGACGGTCGGCGCGAAGCTCCAGTCGATGCCGGTCGCCGCTGTTTCGGCCGCGGTCGCGGCACCGATGCGGCGGACGAGCTCGGGATCGCGCATCGCGCCCAGGCCGATGTTGTGCGGAAACAGCGTCGCGCCGACAATGTTGTTGTCGCCGTGCACCGCGTCAGTGCCCCAGATGACCGGCACGACCGGCCGCCCGTCGCTCCGCTTCACCGACGCATCGTAGAAGGCGTCGAATAGCTTCAACCACTCGGGCGCGGGCGCGAACTCGTCGTTGTTGGGGGCCGAATTACCGCCGTTCAAGATCGAGCCGAGCTTGTATGTCTCCAGATCCTTGGGGCTGATCGAGGCGATGTCGACCTGCAGCAGCTGCCCGACCTTATCCTCTACGCTCATGCGCCGCAGCATGGCGTCGACGCGCGCCTCGACCTTCGGGTCGCGCTGACGCTTCATCGCGAGCGCGGGCCACTGATCGGGGTGCGCGGTTGCAGACGTGCTGACCGCCGGCCCCGCTCCCTGCGCCGACAATCCCGCCGCACTTGCCAGCAACGCCGCCGCGACGCCGATCCTAATCGTCCTCATGCTTCCTCCCCATGCGCCACGCGCGACCTCGTTTAGACGAGCCCTAATCGGCGCTCCGGGCGGTCACAAGCGGGTGAAGGTCGCACATCGGAGAGGCGCAGATCAGCTTCGCATCCAAGAGCGCCCACTACTGCCGTGCATGCAGCGCCATTTGAAATCACGTCAGCCACATAAACTTACATGGATTAGGAAACGAAATCGCGCGCCGGAGGTTCTCTGCTTCGGGGTAGCAGCGTGTCTGCATGGCCAGCCGGCTGTGGCGCTGCATGACGAACAGTCAGATGAAAGAAATCATGTCGAAAACCGATTTGGGCGCGCTCTCGTTGTCGCGCCGCGGCGTGCTGGCCGGCGGCGCTGCCACTGCTGCGATGACGGGCGCGCCTGCTGCGATCGCGCAGGCAGCGGCGTCGGCACCGATAACGCCGGCCGATCCTGCGCCAACGATGCCGGTGTCGTTCGAGGTCAACGGTCAGCGCCAGGAACTGACGCTCGACACGCGTACCACGCTGCTCGATGCGCTGCGCGAGCATCTGCACCTGACCGGCACCAAGAAGGGTTGCGATCACGGCCAGTGCGGCGCGTGCACCGTCATGGTCAACGGCGTACGGATCAATTCGTGCCTGAGCCTCGCGGTGCAGCACCAGGGTGATAAGGTGACGACGATCGAAGGGCTGGGCACGCCCGACAAGCTCCACCCGATGCAGGCCGCCTTCGTCAAGCACGACGGCTATCAATGCGGTTACTGCACGCCGGGGCAAATCTGCTCGGCGGTGGCCGTCCTCGACGAGATCAAGCGCGGCGTCCCCAGCCACGTCCAAGCGGACGTGTCGGCGCGCCCCCAGGCGACCAACATGGAACTGCGCGAGCGGATGAGCGGCAACATCTGTCGCTGCGGCGCTTATTCCAACATCGCCGAGGCAATGGGTGAAGTCGCGGGGGTGCGGGCATGAAGGCATTCACCTACGAGCGCGCGAAGGACGCGCAGGGCGCCGCGCAGGCAGCCGCGCGGCCCGGTGCAAAATTCCTGGCGGGCGGAACCAACCTGCTCGACCTGATGAAGATCGAGGTCGAGACGCCAACGCATCTGATCGACGTGCAGGACCTGGGCTTCGACAAGATCGAGAAGACCTCGGAAGGCGGACTTCGGATCGGCGCGCTGGTCACCAACACCGACCTCGCCGCCGACGAGCGCGTGCGGCGCGACTATGCCGTGCTGACGCGCGCAATCGTCGCTGGCGCCAGCGGGCAGTTGCGCAACAAGGCGTCTACCGCGGGCAATTTGCTCCAGCGGACGCGCTGCCCGTATTTCTATGACACCAACATGGCGTGCAACAAGCGCAAGCCCGGGTCGGGCTGCGCCGCGATCGGCGGTTATTCGCGCCAGCTTGGCGTGATCGGCGTGTCGGACAAGTGCATCGCGACCTTCC
>NZ_CAJYVU010000148.1 GCF_913778135.1 uncultured Sphingomonas sp.
TCGGCGCAGGGGCCGGACGCGGCGTCGTGGCCGGGGCGGCTGCGACGGGCGCAGGCGCAGGTGCCTCGACCGGGGCCGCCTCGACGACCGGGGGGGGCGTGGGCGCCGGTGCCTTCACCTCCGCGACCGGCTCGGGTGCGGGAGCAGGGGCCGGTGCCGGCGTCGGCTCCGGGGCGGCGGCCTTCGCGGCGGCTTCCGCCTCGGCGCGCGCGCGCTCCTCGACACGGCGGCGCTCGTCCTCGGCGGCGCGCTGACGCTCCGCGTCCTCACGGCGACGCGCGTCTTCCATCGCGTGCATCCGCTGGTCCTCGGCCTCGCGCAGCAGGCGCGCCTGACGCTCCTGCGCCGTCTCGTTGGAGACGGGTGGGCGCGGCGCGGCGCGCGGCGGGGCGACCGGCGCGGCGGGTGCCGGGGTCGGCTCCGGCGCCGGGGTCGTCGCCTCCGGCGCGCCACCCTGCGGACCGAGCACGCGGCGACGCTTCACCTCGACCACCACCGTATTGCTACGGCCGTGGCTGAAGCTCTGCTTCACCTTGCCGGTCTCGACCGTGCGCTTCAGCCCCAGCGGCTGGCGCATTCCGAGTTTCGGCTTGTCGTTGTCGGTCTCGCTCACTCAAATTCCTCGTGCAGTCTCACGGCCGGTGCGGTCGTCCCGGCGATGCCGGGCGCCGATGCGCCTTGCGCGGCCGTAGCGCAAGGTGCGGTGTTCAGATCAGGGCCGATAAAGTGCAGCCAACGATCGAGCGCTTCGCTGAGTCGTTGTGCCGCAGCGCGGTCGATGACGCCGATATGTACCACATTCTCGCGGCCCAGCGCCAACGACAATATGGAGCGCGGCACCGGCAATGCCAAGCCCTTCAGGTCGGAACCTTCGCGATCGGACCCGACGCGCCACGCCTGCGCCAGTTTGCGACACCCGTCGTCGGAGGCGTCGGCGGCATGGTAGAGCGAATGCAGCTTGCCCGATCGCGCCGCCGTCTCGATCCGCTCGGATCCGGTCAGTACCGTCCCGCCGCGCGATTCGAGGCCCAGCCGATCGAGCGCGTTGCGCTCCAGCGCGGTGGCGATCAGCCCGCCCAGATCGTCGGGAACGACGAACTCGCCGGTCTTGAACGCACGCGCCAGCGCGCCGCGCAGCTTGCCCTTGGCGATCGCGTGCTCCAGCTCGGCGCGCGCCACCCCGATCCACGCGCCGCGTCCCGGCGCCTTCGCGCGCACGTCAGGCAGCACGCGTCCGTCGGGGGCGAGCGCCAGCCGCACCAGCGCCGCCGGCGCCGCGCGCTCGCGGGTAAGGATGCAGGAGCGTTCGGGCGTGCCGGTCAGCGTCTCATCGCCGGGGTTCCGCATGAGCGTCTCCCCCGGCTCTGGGTGCATCGCGGTCGGCGAGCAACTGCCCGCCCGCGCCGTAATTCTCCGGCGACACTTCCTCGATCACGATCTGCACCGCCGCCGGATTCTTGCCCAGCCGCGTGACCAGCGAGGACGTGACATCGGCCACGATCCCCGCTTTCTGCTCGCGCGTCGCCGCGCCCGCCAGTCGGATCGATACGAACGGCATCAGGCGTCCTGATCCTCCGAAGCGTCTTCCGCCGCCGGCTCGGTCGTCGGCTCGTCGTCGAACCAATGCGCGCGCGCGGCCATGATGATCTCATTGCCCTGCTCGTCGCTGAGGCCGTATTCGCCCAGCACGCCGCCCTTGTTCTCGGGGCGGTCGGTGCGGCGCGGCGCATCGTCGTTGCGGCGGCGCGGCTCGGCGCGCTTCTTCTCGACCAGCTCGTCGGTCGCCAGATCGGCGAGGTCGTCGAGCGTCTTGATCCCCGCCTTGCCCAGCGTGACCAGCATCGCCTCGGTCAGATACGGCAGCTCGGCCAGCGCATCCTCGACGCCCAGCGCGCGCCGCTCGTCGCGGTTCGCCTGTTCGCGACGGTCCAGCGCTTCCTGCGCACGGCTCTGCAATTCCTGCGCGAGGTCTTCGTCGAAGCCCTCGATGCCGGCCAGCTCGTCGAGTTCGACATAGGCGACCTCTTCGAGCGCGCCGAAGCCTTCGGCGACCAGCAGCTGCGCCAGCGTCTCGTCGACGTCCAGTTCGTTCTGGAACGTCTCGGAATTCTTGACGAACTCCTGCTGGCGCTTCTCGCTGGCGTCGGTCTCGGTCAGGATGTCGATCGCCTTGGCGGTCAACTGGCTGGCGAGGCGGACGTTCTGGCCGCGACGGCCGATCGCCAGGCTCAGCTGATCGTCGGGGACGACCACCTCGATCCGGTCCTCTTCCTCGTCGATCACCACGCGCGCGACGTTGGCCGGCTGCAGCGCGTTGACGACGAAAGTCGCGGTGTCGGGCGACCAGGGGATGATGTCGATCTTCTCGCCCTGCATCTCCTGCACCACGGCCTGCACGCGGCTGCCCTTCATGCCGACGCACGCGCCGACCGGGTCGATCGACGAATCGTGGCTGATGACGCCGATCTTCGCGCGGCTGCCCGGGTCGCGGGCGGCGGCCTTGATCTCGATGATGCCGTCGTAGATCTCGGGCACTTCCTGCGCGAACAGCTTCTTCATGAAGTCGGGATGTGCGCGGCTCAGGAAGATCTGCGGCCCGCGATTCTCGCGCACCACCTTCAGGATCAGCGAGCGGATGCGGTCGTTGACGCGAACCACCTCGCGCGGGATCTGCTGGTCGCGGCGGATGACGCCCTCGGCACGGCCCAGGTCGACGACGATATGGCCGAACTCGACACGCTTGACGACGCCGGTGATGATCTCGCCGGCGCGCTCCTTGAATTCTTCATACTGGCGCTCGCGCTCGGCGTCGCGGACCTTCTGGAAGATCGTCTGCTTGGCGGCCTGCGCCTGGATGCGACCGAACTCGATCGGGGGCAGCGGATCGACCAGATAGTCGCCGACGCTCGCGCCCGGCTGCAGCTTCTGCGCGCCGTTGACGTCGACCTGCTTGTAGATGTCGTCGACCAGCTCGACCACCTCGACGACGCGCCACAGACGCAGGTCGCCGTTGTTGGGATCGAGCTTCGCGCGGATGTCCATTTCCTGGCCGTAGCGCGTGCGCGCCGCGCGCTGGATCGCATCCTCCATCGCCTCAATGACGATGCCCTTGTCGATCATCTTCTCCGACGCGACCGAATTGGCGATCGCGATCAGTTCCGCGCGGTTCGCAGTGACGCCCGTGGCCATCTTACTGACTGTCCTCTTCTTCAAATTCTTCTTCTTCCGCGCCCTCTTGCGAGAGCGGGACGGTGGTGGCGATCAGCCGGTCGGTGAGCAGCAGCTTCGCGTCGGCGACCTGATCGAACCCGATCGTCATCGGCTCGTGCTTGCGCACGTCGATCGTGATCCGGTCGCCGTCGGTACCCACGAGGTCGCCGGTCAGCTGCTTTCGCCCGTCGACCGGCTGGGTCAGATGGATGCGGGCTTCATGCCCCTTCCAGTCCTCGAAATCCTGCAATCGCGTCAGCGGGCGGTCGATGCCGGGGCTCGAGACCTCAAGCCGGTAGGCGCCGTCGATATAGTCGCGCCCGGCCTCTTCTGCGGCGTCGAGCTGGTCGGAGATGCGACGCGACAGATCGGCGCAATCGTCGATCGTCAACTGGCGCGTGTCGGGGCGTTCGGCCATCACCTGCAACGTACGCTCGTCACCCTTGCCGAACAGGCGCACGCGCACCAGCGCGAAACCGAGCGCCTCGGCCTCGGGTGCGATCATGGCATAAAGGGCGTTTGTATCGTCCAAGCGGGTCATCCGAACATGCGTTTCTTGCCGCCGCGGAGCTGGGCCCCGCAGCCCCTTGCACCTGGCGATGTAAGAGAAAGCACGCGTGATATAGATCGATCGCGCCACCGCCGCAAGCCGGCAACGCTCGCGCGCGCCGGCAATAGTTCGTGACAGGCCCGTGCCGGAACAATCGCGCGCAGCTCGCCTTTGTCGCAGTCGGTATTGCAACAACCGGGGATATGTCCGTGCGCCTGATCGCCTTCACCGCCGCGCTGCTCGCGTCCACCGCCTGCTCGGCCGAGCCGCAGCGGCAGAGCGGGGGCGCGGCCGCCGCGTCTGCCGACGTGACCAGCGGGCCGCAGGGGCCGCAGGTCGCGGGCAGCAACGATCCGGTGCCGAAGAACGCGCCTGCGCCGACCGCGCGCAACGTGCCGGCCACGACCGGACGCGCCAACACGCCTGCGACGCCGCCGCCGGTCGCAATTGCGGAGATGGGGCAGTTCGACGCGCCGTTCGCGATCGCGTTCCTGCCCGACGCGAGTCTGCTGGTGACCGAGAAGGCGGGGGCGCTCAAACATCTCGCAGGCGATGGCCGTGTGACCGATGTAGGCGGCGTGCCCGCGGTGGCGGGGGACGGGCAGGGCGGCTTGCTCGACGTCGCGCCCGCACCCGATTTCGCGACCAGCCGCGCGGTCTACCTGACATACGCCGAGCCGCGGCCGAACGGCGGGTCGAGCCTGGCGCTGATGCGCGCGCGACTGAACGACGAGCAGCTGCGCGATCAGCGGGTGATCTGGCGCGCGGGGTCGGATGGACCCGGTGGGCAGTTCGGCGCCGTGATCGCGTTCGCGCCCGATGGCAAGTCGCTGTTCCTGACCTCGGGCGAGCGGCAGCGCTTTACGCCGGCGCAGGACCCTGAGCAGTTGCTGGGCAAGATCGTGCGGCTGACGCTCGACGGAAAGGCGTGGCCGGGCAATCCGATGTACAAGGCGGGCGGCGCGCGGGCGATGACCTGGTCGAGCGGGCATCGTAACCCATACGGCCTCGTCTTCGCGCCCGACGGGCGGTTGTGGGAAGAGGAAATGGGACCGCGCGGCGGCGACGAACTCAACCTGATCGAGCCGGGCAAGAATTATGGCTGGCCGCTGGTGTCGAACGGCGACAATTATTCGGGTGTCGAGATCCCCGACCATCCGTCGCGGCCTGAGTTCCAGGCGCCGGTTCTGTGGTGGAACCCGGTGATCTCGCCGGGCGGGATGATCGCCTACACCGGCGCGATGTTCCCGCAGTATCGCGGCTCACTGTTCATCGCCGGACTGTCGAGCAAGTCGCTGGTGCGCGTCGCGGTCAACGGCGCGCAGGCGCGCGCGGCGGAGCGGTGGGACATGGGCGAGCGCATCCGCGACGTGGCGCAGGCGCCAGACGGCGCGATCTGGGTGATCCAAGACGGCGAAAAGGGCGGTGGCGGCAAGCTGCTGCGCCTGACGCCGAAGGGCTGAGCCAGACCGGATGGGGCGGAGCGGGGCGAGGCTCAGTCGCGCTCGATCAGATAGTTCATGCGGGCGGCGGCGATCGGCTTGCCCCGATCGTCCTGCCACGCGAACGCCTCCACGTTGGCGACGCGGTTGCCGAGCCGCGTGATCGTGCCCGCCGCGCGCGTCTCGCGGTCACGCCCGCCGCGCATGAAATCGATCGTCACGTTGATCGGCTTGACCCGTCCGCCACCTTCCTCCGCCAGTGCGTGGTGGAGCGCGGTGATTGCGGCGACCTCGAGCAGGCCGGAGATCGCGCCGCCCTGCAGGAAGCCGGGGCGCCCGATCACGCCGTCGTGGAACGGCATCATCATAATCGGCGTGCCGTCCTCGGCGCGTTCAAGCACGGCGCCGAGCAGCGCGGCGTAAGGCGGCAGTCTCATGCCTCCTGCTCCTCGACGGGTGCATGCGAGAGGCGCGGATATTGCCCGCTCGGTATCATGAAGGTGGCGGCGACGTGCGCGATCGGGTCGTCCAGGTCGCCGTCGTGCGCGATCCCGCGCGTGAACGCGATCGAGCGCGCGACGCGCAGGCACTCGGCGCGCCCGATCACGGCGCGGCCGGGGCGTGCGGGGCGAAGGTAGTCGATCCGCAGGTCGAGCGTCGCCTGTGGCACGAACGTCTTGATCTGATTCCAAATCGCGAAGCTGGTCGCCAAATCCATCATCGCGATGATCGGGCCCGAGGCGATTACGCCGCTCGCCTCATCGCCGACCAGCGCGTCCGAATAGGGCAGCGCCATTTCGATCCAGTCGGCCGCGCGCGCGTGGAAGCGGATGCCGAGCCGCCCGCCGTGCCCCCCGAAACGGATGTCGGCGAGCTGGTCGAGCGTCATCGAGGACGGGTTCCATTTCATGCGCGCCTCCTACACCGACCCGCGGCACAGGCAATGTGCGGGTCGATCGGTTGCAGGCCGCGGTTACGGTGGGCTAGCCCGTCATCAAGTGACTAAAGGAGATGGTAGCCATGAGCGACGCGGTGAAAGAAGGCGATCGGGTATCGATCACGCTTGATGATGGCGTCGCCGACGTGCGGCTGACCCGCGCGGACAAGATGAACGCGCTTGATCCGGCGATGTTCACCGCGCTGGTCGACGCAATCGAGCGGTTGAAGACGATGCGGGGTCTGCGCGCGGTGGTGCTGTCGGGCGAGGGGCGCGCGTTCTGCGCTGGGCTCGACATGGCGTCGATGGCGGGGGGCGGATCGGGCATGGCGCTCGACGAGCGGACGCACGGAATCGCGAACACGCCGCAATATGTCTGCACCGGCTGGCGCCACCTAGGCGTGCCGGTGATCGCGGCCGTGCACGGGGTCGCGATGGGGGGCGGGTTCCAGCTCCTGTCGGGCGCCGATATCCGCGTCGCGCATCCCGCCACACGCATGGCGATCCGCGAGACGTACTGGGGGCTGGTACCCGACATGGGCGGGTTCGTGCTGTGGCGCGGCACCGCGCGCGACGACGTGCTGCGCGAGCTGGTCTACACCAGTCGCGAGTTCACTGCCGCGGAGGCGCAGGCATGGGGGCTGGTCACGCATCTGGACGACGATCCCCGCGCACGCGCGATGAGTATCGCGCGCGAGATCGCCGGGCGCAGCCCCAAGGCGGTGCGCGCGGCCAAGCGCATCTTCAACGCGCTGCCCGATCTGGACGCGGCCGCGATCCTGTTGGCGGAGAGCGAGGAGCAGCTCGCGCTGATCCGCAAGCCGGAGCAGATCGAGGCGGTGCGCGCCAACATGGAGAAGCGTGCGCCGGTGTTTGAGGATCGACCGTGACCGTCGGCGTGATTGTCGCCAGCGTGGTTTGTGGCTAGCGCGATCCGCCGGGGAAGGTGCGAAGCGGCCGACGAATGCGGCCATCAGCGATGACGGGCGACGATCATGAGCACGATCGCGCGCAACTGGAGCGCATGGCATTCTTTTCGGATGCGGTGTTCGCGATCGCGATGACGCTGCTGGTGGTCGAGGTGAAGCTGCCGCACATTGCGCGGATGGAGGACGGGCTGCTCGCGCGGGCGCTGCTATCGCTGGTGCCAAGCTATATCGGGTTTCTCGTCAGCTTCCTTGTGCTGGCGCGGTTCTGGGCGTCGCACCACCTGACGCTTGGCAGATGCGCGCGACCAGCCCGACGTTGGTGTGGGCCAATCTGTTCCTGCTGCTAGCGGTCGCCTTAACGCCATTTCCGACCGCGATCGTCGCCGAATATGCGTAATTGCGCGTCGGTGTCGGCTTCTATGCGCTGTGGCTGATCCTGTTGGGCGTGCTCAACCAGCGTATCATCCGGCTGGCGCTCCGCCATCCGTAGCTTCGTCGCGCCGATGCCAGCGACACGGTGCTGGTGCCGCATCTGCGCGCGAGCTGGATCCCGGTGCTGATCGGCGGACTGGCGTTCACCGCCGGAATGATCGCACCGTTCGCGGCGGTCGTCGTTCTGGCGGTCGGCAGCCCGATCATCACCTATGTCATGCGCCGCCGCACGCGAGCCTAACCCGCCGATCCGTTCATCAGCTTGGCCGACAGCGCGGCGCGGAAATCATCGGGGATGCCGCCCTCTTTTGGGTCGGTCATGACGAGCACGGTGTCGCAAGTCGCGATCGCGCGGCCGTGCTGGTGCATGACCGCCAGAACCTCCCACGATCGATTGCCAATATGGCCGATGCCGGTCGCGATCTCGACATCGGCGGGGAAGCTGCCTTCCGCCAGATAGTTGACCGCGTTCATCGCCACGACCGCGCGAAAGCCGTCGTCGCGGTTGAAGCGGCCGAGCTGCCAGTTGAAGCGCACCC
>NZ_CAJYVU010000149.1 GCF_913778135.1 uncultured Sphingomonas sp.
CCGGAATATTACGCACGTTTCTTCGGCTTTTCGGCGGAGCGCACCGCAGCATGGCGCCTGCCCGGACCTGTGGAGCGCCACCGGCTGCTCGCACGGGGGTTGAGCGTACCCGACGTAAGTGGAACGATCATGCCGCGGGTGTCGAGTAACGCCTGATCGGACGCGTACCTTTACCATCCGGCAGCGTGCCCTTACCTGATTGGCCATGCCGATGGCCCCGCCGCCCGACTTCGATACGCTAACCGTTGCCGACATCGCGCGACTTGCGGACAGCGACCGTCTGCCGCCGGTCGAGCGCTGGAACCCGGGCCATTGCGGCAACAGTGAGATGCGCATCGCGCGCGATGGCAGCTGGTTTCATCAGGGCTCGCCGATCGGGCGCGCGGCAATGGTGCGCGCGTTCAGCCGCATCCTGCGACGCGAGCCCGATGGCGGCTACGTGCTCGTGACACCGGTCGAAAAGCTCGACATCGAGGTCGAGGATGCGCCGTTCGTCGCGGTGGAAATGAAGGTCGAGGGCGTGGGTGACGCCCAGGTGCTCGCCTTCCGCCTCAACACCGGCGATGTGGTCGCTGCCTCTACCGAACACCCGTTGCGGTTTGAAGATCGTCCAGATGGACCTCATCCCTACATTCACGTTCGCGGCCGGCTGGAGGCGCTGATCTCGCGCGCAATCTACTATGAACTCGCGGAACTCGCGCTTGCCGAAGACGGCGAACCGCTGGGCGTACGGAGCAACGGCGCGTTCTTCCCGATCGCGCCCGCTGAACAATAAGGTGAGCAGCACCCCTGCCTTTCCTTCGCTGGCCATTCGGCTGGCGGAGGCGCTCGTATCACCGCACACGGTCGAGCTGCTGTCGGGAGATCGCGACGATCTGCCAGCAGACGACATGCTGACGTCCGCGGCGGTGCTGATCGCCGTTACCGATCGTGCGCAGCCGGGCGTGATCCTGACCCAGCGCACCGAAACGCTGCGCAAGCACGCCGGTCAGGTCGCTTTTCCCGGTGGCCGCCTCGATCCCGGCGAAGATGCAATCGCTGCGGCACTGCGCGAGTCGGAAGAAGAGGTCGCACTACCGCGATCGGCAGTCTCGGTGATCGGCCCGACCGATCTCTATCGCACCGGCACCGGTTATTCGATCACCCCGGTAGTGGGCGTCGTCGCGCCGGACCTGCCGCTGCACCCGAACGAAGGCGAAGTCGCGAGCGTGTTCGAGGTGCCGTTGAGTTTCCTGCTCGACCCATCGAACCATCGGCAGCGAACGGTCGAGTGGCAGGGGGAGCAGCGAACCTATTGGGAGATGACGTGGAAGGATCGGCGGATCTGGGGTGCGACCGCGGGGATGATCGTCAATCTGATGCAGCGGCTGCGATGGACGGGGTGACGGGATTGGTTCTGCCACATGCCCCATGGCGTGAGCGTCCGGGGCTCGACCGGCTAGCTTCGGTTTTGGGTGCCGAGTTTGGCGAGGCACGCTTCGTCGGTGGTGCCGTGCGCGACACGCTGCTCGGCCTTGATGTGCATGATCTCGATCTGGCGACCATACACGCCCCTGACGAAGTGGTGCGCCGACTTGGGGCCGCGAAGATAAAGGCGATCCCGACCGGGATCGCGCATGGCACGGTGACCGCGGTATCGTCCGATACGGTTGTGGAGGTGACGACTCTGCGTCGTGACGTGTCTACCGACGGCCGGCACGCGGTAGTCGCCTATACCAATGACTGGCAGGAAGATGCGGCGAGGCGAGACTTCACGATCAACGCGCTCTACGCCGACCCGCTGGGCGGCAGGGTGTACGACTGGTTCGGTGGTCTTGCCGATCTGGCAGAACGCCGGGTCCGCTTCATCGGCGATCCGTACCGTCGCATCGCGGAGGATCATCTTCGCATCCTGCGCTTCTTCCGCTTCCACGCTCGTTTTGGTGACCAGATCACCGAGGACGACCTGAACGCCTGTGTCGCGCGTGCCAACGACCTCATGGCGCTGAGCCGAGAGCGTGTCGCGGCAGAACTGGTCAAGCTGCTGGTTGCGCGTTCGGCCGTTCCGGTCATTGAACTGATGCAGGAACGCGGGATCTTTCGCCCCATCCTACCCGAGGTCGACGCCGCAGGTGTGCGCCGGCTTGCAGAGCTCGCTGATCGCGAGCGCGCGAGCGGTGTCGCGCCCGACGCGATCCGCCGCTTGGCGGCGTTGTTGCCCGCTGACGCAGCCGAGGGCGTCGGTGCGCGATTGAAGCTGAGCAACAACGATCGCAAGCGGCTGGTGCTCGCGAATGCTGGCGCAGGGAACGAGGGACCGCACGGCCTCGCCTACCGCCACGGCGTGCAAAGCGCACTCGATCGTCTGCTGCTCGCCGACGACGATGTGACGGCGCTCCTTGGATGGACCGCGCCCGCGCTGCCCGTCAGCGGAGGTGAACTGGTAGCACGAGGCTTGAGCAAGGGACCGCTGGTCGCGCGGACACTGAAGCGGATCGAGGCGCGCTGGATCGCGGAAGGTTTTCCGGACCCCACGCGAACGGCATCGATCGTCGACGAGGAGGTCGCGACGGCGCTCGTCGACCAGCGCTAGCCGTTGCGCATTAGCAGGAACGCGTAAGCGTCATCAGCCTCCAGCGGATGCGCAAAGGCATAACCCTGACCCGACTGGCACCCGAGCGCGGCAAGAGTCTGCGCGACGTCGTGCGTCTCGATCCCCTCGGCCACGGTTGTCATGCTGAGCGCCTGCGACAGGCTGAGGATCGCGCGGACGATCGCGATCTTGTCACGATCCGCCAACATCCCGGTGATGAAGCTGCGGTCGATCTTCAGCACGTCGATCGGCAATTTCTGTAACGAGGCCAGGTTCGAAAAACCGGTGCCGAAATCGTCCATCGCGATCGTCAGGCCGAACGATTTCAGCGCGGTCAGCATCCGCGCCATCCGCGCGGGTTCGGCGATGAGCGCGCTCTCGGTCAATTCCAGCTTCAACCGGTCGCCCGACATTCCGGAGGCCGCGAGCGCGTGTTCGACCACGTCGGGCACCGAATCGCGCTGAAGCTGGATCGGCGACACGTTGACGCCGACCTTGACGTTCAGGCTCGCGTCACCGCGGCGGTCCCATCCGGCGAGCGTCGCCAGTGCCGCATCGATCGCCCAGCGACCAAGCGGCACGATCAGCCCCGATTCTTCCGCAACGCGGATGAAGTCGGACGGCTGGTGCTGCACGCCATATTCGTCGGTCCACCGCGCCAACGCTTCGAAACTCTCCACCCGACCGGTCGCGAGGTTACAGATCGGCTGGTAACGCAGCGTCAGTTCGCCATTGTCGATCGCGCGCCGGAGCGCCGTTTCCATCGCGAATTCGGCGCGGGCCGAATCGAGCGCGCGAGTCTGATACGCCTCGGCTTTCTTGCTCGACTTCGATTTCTTCATCGCCACCTGTGCGTGGCGGATCACATCCTCGGGGTCGCGCACCTGCGTGTCGCCAAATGCGATACCGATCGCGGATGTCACGCGTATCTCATACTCGCTCAGCCGGAACGGCGTGGCGAGCGCCGCCTGCAAGCGCTTGGCGACATGCTGCGCCTCGTCGTCGCGCTCGTCGATCGCGAGCAGGATGCCGAATTCGTCGCCGCCGGTACGAGCCAGCACGTCGCGCGTGCGCAACGCACCCTTGATCCGGCGCGCGACGGTGATCAGCAGCTCATCGCCTGCCATGCTGCCCAGGCACGCGTTGATGCGACTGAACCGCTCCAGATCGACCATCAGTACCGCCCAGCGCGCAGCGTGGCTCGCGATCGTGCCGTCTAGCGCGTCGGTAAAGCCGCTGCGATTAGGCAGACCCGTCAGCGAGTCGGTCGTCATCTCACGCCGCAGCGTCTCTTCGGTGCGAACCTCCGCCGTCTGATCCACCAGCGAGACGATGCAAACCGGCTCGTTGCGCAACGTTACACGCGACAGGCAAACCCGGAAGTGTCGCCGCTCGACCTCGCCTCCCGACTGCCACTCGTGCTCCGCCTTGCCTGCCATGCTCAGCAGAAACTCGCGGATGATCGGGTCCAGGCTGCTGCGCGCGCCGATCTGAGCCCGAACAAATGCTTTGTTCGCCGATTCGTGCACGACCTGTGTTCCGCGCAGCGACGCCATCAGCAATGGCATGGGGACGAGTTCCAGCGCGCCTTCCGCAGGCGATAGGCCTGGAGGCGTGAGGTGGAGCACCCCGCTTCGCGCAACAGATGACAGACCGCGGACCATCACCGATGTTCGTATAGGACAACGATTAAGACCGACTTACCTACAGGTCAGAGAGCGATCCTGCTGCCCGTAAAAGCCTGGCTCGTCAGAAACGATTGTCGCGCGGAAAACCGTTCGGCGGCATGCGACCCGCCGCCCCACGCGCCGTGCGCCACGCATTAAGATCAACTTCGGTCCGCGTGCGCCTGGCCTCGCCGCGCATCGTCCAGCTAAGCCCCTGCGCGAACACGAAGGTCTTGGCATCGGCCAGACCGCCCTCGCGGTAACGCTGCAGCTGAACGCCCTGCCCCCGCGCCATCGCCGGCAGTTCGGCAAGCGGGAAAACCAGCAGCTTTCTATTGTCGCCGATCACCGCGACATAATCGTCGTCCGCCGCCACCGCGCGCACGACCGATAGCCGAGCGCCCGCGCGCGGGGTCATGACGTTCTTTCCCTTGCGGGTTTCCGCAATCGTATCCGCAGTGCTGACGACGAACCCGCGCCCATCGGTTGCCGCCAGCAACAGGCGTTCCGCGCCGCGCGCCGGGAACAAGGCGATAATGCCGACGCTGCCGTCTAGGTCGATGCTCGCGCGCACCGGCTCACCGAACCCGCGACCGCCCGGCAATCTATCGGCGGCAAGCGTGTAGAAGCGTCCGTTCGCCGCGGCGAGCAGCAGCTTGTCGGTGGTCTGCGCGTGAAAGGCGAAGGCGGGTCCGTCGCCTTCCTTGAACTTCATCGTCTCAGGCGCGGAAAGGTCCACGTGGCCCTTCATCGCACGGATCCAACCACGCTCCGACAGGATCACCGTGATCGGCTCGCGCTCGATCATCGCTTCCAACGGAATGTCGCGCGTCGGTGCCGCTTCCTCGATCGCTGTGCGGCGACGCCCCAGCGGCGTGTCCGGGCCGTAGCGCGCGCGAACGCGCCCGAAGTCGCGCTTCAACCGCGTACGCTGCCGCGCCTCGCTGCCGAGCAGCAGTGTCAGGTCGGCCTGTTCCTTCTCAAGGATTGCCTGCTCACGCTTGAGCTCCATCTCTTCGAGCCGACGCAGGCTGCGCAAGCGCATGTTGAGGATCGCCTCGGCCTGACGATCGGTCAGCGCGAACTCCGCGATCATCACCGCCTTCGGCTCGTCCTCAGTGCGGATGATCTCAATCACGCGATCGAGGTTCAGGAACGCGATGATGTAGCCACCGACCAGCTCGACTCGGTCGGCGATCTTGCCCAGCTGGTGCTCGGTCCGACGTCGCAGAACGACGAACTGATGCTCGACCCAGGCGGCGAGCGCAGCCCGCAGCGACATGACGCGCGGCGTACGATCCTTGTCGAGCACGTTCAGATTGAGTGGCACACGCGTTTCGAGATCGGACAGGCGGAACAGCCCGTCCATCAGCACCTGTGCATCGACCGTGCGGCTACGCGGTTCCAGCACCAGACGCACCTCGGCGTCGCTCTCATCACGCACGTCCGCGAGGATCGGCAGCTTCTTGTCGTTGATCAGGCTGGCAATCTGCTCGATCAGCTTGCCTTTCTGCACGCCGTAGGGAATTTCCGTGACGACGATTTGCCAGGTGCCGCCCTTTTCCCGCTCCACGCTCCAGCGGGCGCGCACGCGGAAGGCACCGCGGCCCGTGACATAAGCCTCCGTGATCGCCGCCTGCGGGTCGACCACAAGTCCGCCGGTCGGGAAATCCGGCCCCTTGACCAGTGCGAGCACGTCCGCATCGCTCGCCTCTGGCGTGTCGACCAGCATCACCGCCGCGTCGAGCAGTTCGGCCGCGTTATGCGGCGGAATCGCGGTTGCCATGCCGACCGCGATCCCTGCCGCGCCATTGGCGAGCAGATTGGGGAACGCGCCCGGGAACAGCTCCGGCTCCTGTTCTTCGCCATTGTAGGTGGGACGGAACTCGACTGCATCCTCGTCGAGCCCATCCATCAGGTCGATCGCGACCTGCGTCAGCCGTGCCTCGGTGTAGCGATAGGCGGCGGCATTATCGCCGTCGATATTGCCGAAATTGCCCTGCCCGTCGACCAGGGGGTAGCGCAGTGCGAAATCCTGCGCCAACCGCACCATCGCGTCATAGACCGATTGGTCGCCGTGCGGGTGATACTTGCCAATCACGTCGCCAACGACACGCGCGCACTTTTTGTATCCGGCCGCAGGATCGAGCCGTAACAGCCTCATTGCCCACAACAACCGCCGGTGTACGGGCTTCAGACCATCGCGCACGTCGGGCAGCGACCGCGCCGTGATCGTCGAAAGTGCGTATACGAGGTAACGCTCGGATAGCGCACTGTCGAACGGCGCATCGAGCACACCGACGGGCGGATTGTCTGGAAGGTCGGTGATCTTGGTCGGCATCGTCTTGGCCGTACCTATCAGTCCTGTTGCTCGCCGTTAAGAGGCAGCACTGCATGGGCTTGCGGCCTTGTCCGGGTTATAGCCCCTGCTCTCCTGTCTTGAGAAATGCCGTGACGCCTTCTTCCACCCGCCGCCTTCGTCGCGGTGTCATCGTGACCGCCGTGATCTCCGCCATTGTCTGCGGATTGGTGGGCCTCGCCGGATACTTCAGCCGCGATCCGTACGAGCTATATACGGCTAAGGGGCGCGCACTGCCGATCGCTGCGGTCAATTTTTCTGGTGACATGGGCGTTCGATTCCTTCTCGGCGCGTCGACCATGCGGGGGCTAACCGAGCACAGCGTCACGACGATGGCGGTGGTCACCCCAGCACTGTTCCGCCATCGCCGCACACGTGCCGAGATCGACACGATCGTCGCCGACGGTGTCCGTACCGCACTGAACCGCACCGGCGCCAAAAGGATCGTCGTGATCGGCCAATCGTATGGCGCCGACATCGTTCAGACCGGGCTGGCCAATCTACCATCCGACCTTCGCGCGCGCGTCGCGGCAATCATCCTGATCCTGCCTGGCGAGACCGTGTTCTTCCGCGCCGATCCGAGCAGCATCGAATATCACGGCACACCTGACGCCTTCGGGACAGAGACCGCACAAACGCTTACTTGGGCGCCGCTCACCTGCATCTACGGTGTGGAAGAGGATGACAGCCTGTGCCCGCACCTGCGAGTGCCGGGCGCGCGAATCGTCGGCATGCCGGGCGGCCATAATATCCGCCACGACGAGGTCGGACTATTGCGCCACGTCCTTCACGCGATCGCACGCGTGACGCCCGCGCCGCTGCGTGGGAGATTGACCGCATGATGCCGCTTCGCCTTCTCGCTGTCACCCTCGCCTGCGCCATCACGGGAAGCGCGCTGACCATGCCGGACCAGACCCAGGCGGCCCCCACCGCGTTCAAGCCGCTAACGTGGGATGACCTGACGAAGCGACCGCGGCCCTCTCCCGATGCGACTGTCAGCTACGGCGATGATCAGATGCAGAAGGTCGACGTCTGGCTGCCGCGCGGAAAAGGCCCGTTTCCGACGGTGCTGATGGTCCATGGCGGCTGCTGGACCACCGCGATCGCCGATCGCACGCTGATGAACTGGGTCGCAGATGATCTGCGGCGCTCGGGCGTCGCGGTGTGGAACATCGACTATCGCGGCGTTGATCGTGCGGGTGGCGGCTATCCGGGTACGTTCAGTGATGCTGCCATAGCCGCGGATCAACTCCTTGTGTCGGCTGCCAAGTTTCATCTCGACACGAAGCGGATCGTCGCGGTCGGACACTCCGCGGGTGGTCACCTCGCGCTGTGGCTCGCGGCACGTGGGCGGCTGCCGAACGATAGCCCATTGTGGAGCGCCTATCCGTTGCCGATCGCACACGTTACCAGCCTAGGCGGGCTGCCTGACCTGGAGGCGACCGCGAAAAGTCCCGACAACGGGTGCGGAACCGCCGTCGTGACGAAGCTCGTCGGCACCGGTCGCGCCGACCCTTACGCGGACACGTCGGTGCCTCGTCTGCTGCCAATCGGCATCGCGCAAGATCTGGTGAACGGGCGTGAGGACAGGATCATCCCTTTTCGGCTCGCCACCGATTATGTCGCGCAGGCCCGCTCGGCAGGCGACCGCGTGACGCTCCACACCGTGCCGAACACCGGGCATGTCGAACTCGTCACGCCGGAGACTGCGGCTTGGCGGCAGACCAGACGCCTGCTGCTCGAACAACTCGGCGTCCCCGACCGACAGCTCGACACGGCGCGCTGATCGCCGCGCCGCAGCACAAGCCCTTTTCGCAAGCCCGGGTTTCGCCTATAGCGCCGCGCATCATCGCCCCGGTCGCGCGACAGCAGGTCCGCGCTCCCGGGGCGTCCTTATTTCGCGAAAGGGCGATCGATGGCGCGCAGGCGGCAGATCTACGAAGGCAAGGCCAAGATCCTGTACGAGGGTCCTGAACCAGGCACGCTGATCCAATATTTCAAGGACGACGCCACCGCCTTCAACGCGCAGAAGAAGGGCACGATCAACTGCAAGGGCGTGCTCAACAACCGCATCAGCGAGCACATCTACACGCTGCTTGGCCATATCGGCGTGCCGACGCACTTCATACGCCGTCTCAACATGCGCGAACAACTCATACGCCAGGTTGAGATCGTGCCGGTCGAGGTGATGGTTCGCAACGTTGCGGCCGGTTCGCTCTCCAAGCGGCTCGGGATTGAGGAAGGCGTCCAGCTCCCCCGCACGATCATCGAGTACGCGTACAAGTCGGACGAGCTCGGCGATCCGATGATCACCGACGAACATATCGCGGCGTTCGGCTGGGCCAGCCAGGAAGAGATGCACGATATCGCCGACCTGGCGATCCGCGTGAACGATTTCCTGTGTGGCCTGTTCGCCGGCGTCGGCATCCGACTGGTCGACTTCAAGCTCGAGTTCGGACGTATCTGGGATAACGACTACAGCCGGATCATCCTGGCGGACGAGATCAGCCCTGATTGCTGCCGCTTGTGGGACATGGAAAGCGACGAAAAGCTCGACAAGGATCGCTTCCGCCGCGATCTCGGCGGCGAGGTCGAGGCTTATCAGGAGGTTGCGCGCCGACTTGGCCTGCTGCCCGAAGGTAGCGAGAACGCCGTGCTCGACATGGAAACGCACCGCAAGAAGCGCGGCAAGTAGCAGCAGCGCCGGGCTTTCCGGTCATGCGAAAACCTTGCTCCTCCTCGACCATCACGGCATAGGCGACGCCCATGAAGCTTACCATTCACGTCACGCTGAAACCGGGTGTGCTGGACCCGCAGGGCAAGGCCATCGAGCACGCGCTCTCCGGTTTAGGCTTCCAGGGAGTTCACGGCGCGCGCGTCGGCAAGCTGATCGAACTGGATGTCGATGAAGCCACCAGTGATGCGGACCTCGACGCGATGTGCCGCAAGCTGCTCGCCAATACCGTGATCGAGAACTATCGGATTCAGCGCGCATGAAGAGCGCCGTGGTCGTCTTTCCCGGCTCCAATTGCGACCGCGACATAGCCGTCGCGCTGGAGCAGGTGACGGGCACCAGACCGGTGATGGTATGGCACCGCGACACCACCCTACCCGATGACATCGCGCTGGTGGCGGTGCCGGGTGGCTTCTCCTACGGCGACTACCTTCGCTCGGGCGCGATCGCGGCGCGATCTCCGATCATGCGCGACGTAATCGATCAGGCGGGCAAGGGCTTGCCGGTGCTCGGCATCTGCAACGGCTTTCAGGTACTGACTGAAGCCGGATTGCTGCCGGGCGCGCTCATGCGCAACGCCGGGCTCGACTTCGTCTGCCGTGACGTGGCGTTGACGGCAGGCGAGACGCGCTCGATGTTCACCAGCGGCTATTCAGCTGGGGAGACGATACGGGTTCCCGTCGCGCATCATGACGGCAATTACGTCGCGGATGCCGAAACGCTCGACCGACTGGAAGGCGATGGCCAGATCGCGTTCCGCTACGCCGAGCCGGTCAACGGCAGCGCACGCGATATCGCGGGCCTCGTCAACGCGCGTGGCAACGTGCTCGGCATGATGCCGCATCCGGAGCGCCGGATCGAACCCGCGCATGGCGGCACCGACGGTCGTCGCCTGTTCGAAGGACTGCTCGAACGCGTGGCCTGACGCGCAGCAGCGTCGAGCACAGCCCTACACGCGTGCGCGGAAGGGTGAGAAGTCGGTGCGCTGATCAAACACGTCGACGCCCTCGGCGCGCTTCAGCGCGCCGACGACCGCGTAGGTGACGGGCGTCAGCAGCACCTCCCACGCCACCTTCAATGCCCATTGTGTGAACAGAACCGTGACGACCAGCCGGCTGGTCCATCCGATCGCGCCCAGAAACGCCAGCGGATAGAAGATCAGGCTGTCGACCGCCTGCCCCGCGACGGTTGATCCGATCGTCCGCATCCAGAGGTGTCGCCCGTTGCTCCACACCTTCATGCGCGCGAGCACGTACGAGTTCACGAACTCGCCCGCCCAGAACGCGCACATGCTGGCGAAGACAATTCGCGGCACCTGCCCGAACACCGTCTCGTACGCGGCCTGGTTGGTCCAATCGGGTGCGGGCGGCAACGCGACCACGACCCAGGCCATGAACGCCATGAACACCGTCGCCACGAACCCGGCCCAGATTACGCGGCGCGCACGTGCGTAGCCGTAAACCTCCGTCAGCACGTCGCCGATCACGTAGCTTATCGGGAAGAACAGAATGCCTGCGCCGAACGGCCACGCACCGAGGACGGGGAGCGTCACCACTGCGACCTTCCCCGCACCCAGAACGTTCGACAGCAGCAGTATCGCAACGAACGCGGCCATGACGAAGTCGTAGTAGCGCAGCGATCGGCCGGCCAGCGCATCGGCTTCCACGATCGCGAGTGGCACGTCTGGTGTCGGCAACGCTGGCTGGCTCATGACTGTTTTATAAGCGGCAGTTTCGCACGCCCGCAATCCGCGCTAATCGACGTGCCGCGCGCGCCCGTAGCTCAGTTGGATAGAGCACGAGCCTTCTAAGCTTGGGGCCGCTGGTTCGAATCCAGCCGGGCGCGCCAAAATCAGCCGTTCGAGAAAGCGTCGGGCACTGGCATGTGCCGCTCTTGCCGGCTTGTGAAGGGGAAGCGCTCCGGAGACGTCGCGTTGACGCAGAACGACACTTCAATGGGCGGCAGTCTCGAAGGACTGAACCCGCCCTCAGGTCGTGGAAAAGCCAACGATGTGGACGTTGGCCACGATCACGTCATCGACTGTTCCGTCCTCTTTGACCCGGCGGAGTGCATGCCAACCCGGCTGCTGGCCGTCGCTAGGGGTCGCTTCGTATTCGCCATCTAGCACGCCTGCGGTAGCACCATTGGAAAGGTAGATGGGCAACTGGTTGTAGACGACGCGCATGCGCACCTCCCTTGAGCGACGTAGAGATAGGGCTTCAGCTAAGCCGCTCCAATGGGGTTGCCAACCTTCGGGGCACGTGCGCGCGAGTTTAGCGAATGTTTAATTTTCACTTGCTCGCCCGACCCCGATCCTTCATCAATGGAAGCGGTCGCCAGCCCACTGTTCAGGGAAGGCTAGCGACCGCCCTCCACTCCAATCAAGGAGCTTCAAATGTCCACCAAGAAGGAAGACGCGGCCGAATACCGCATCCGCGAACTCGAACGCAAGGTCGCCGGTCTCCAGCGGCAGGTTGGTGTCATCAACGCCCGCGCCGACACCACCGATAAGAGGACAGAACGTCGTCTGCGTGACCTCGAAATCAAGGCGGCGGCACAGCACGTGCCTCAGCGTAAGCTGGCGGAGATTTACGACCTGACTCCTGGCCGGATCAGCCAGATTGTGCGCCGCGTCGCGTAAAATGTATCCGGGGGCGGGGCATTGCCTCGCCCCTTGCCATAACGAGCTTGCCTACCTGTCCGCGGCGGAACGACGCGATTTATGAAGTCGGGCCTGCAACAGCGAGGCTCACCGTGATATTGACGGTCCAGCCGGGGCGCGCTGAGGTCTAAGTTCGCCCCGAGCGGCAGCGGCATAAGCGCTCACTCGGGTCGCTGAATAGTTAGTTTCCAACAATCTGAGTGCCCATCGCCTTCATGTCGGGTGCGCCACAGCAGTCCGCATCCGTCAGCGCGATTTTCCGTCTGCGGCGCAAGCTCAGCTTTGCTCGCCCCTACCCATCTAGGTGGCAGCCGTCGGATAGATGGACCTTGTGCGCACCAATGGCGTTACTCGTGGTGACTTGTTCTTCGGGCCCCAACAACAGGCGCCGGGTTTGTCTGAGTAGACGATGAAAATACGCATTAACATCGCCGGCAGCCTCCTCTGCGGAGCAGCATACGCGCTATCTGGCTGCACCGCGCCACAGGCGTCGATCAAACCGCCTCCGGTAGTTGCGACGCTGCCCCCACAGCCGGCGGTGCCGCCGGTCATGCCCGCTGGTGGCTATATCGGGATGAAGAGTTCGACCAAGCGGGCCGACGGTCGCTACTTCACGCCCAATCTCGACAACACCGATCAGGCGGCCGTCTGGCATCTACGTAACGCTTTGAACGTCGCCGCGCTCGGTTGTAATCAGGCGGGGGGAGGTGTGCTCGCACCATATAACGAGTGGCTTCAAACCCACGCTGCAGTCATTGACCACTACTATCAAGCCTACATACGCGAATGGCAGGCAGCCGGATGGTCGGACTGGCAGCGTGTTTATGATGATAATCAGACACGCATCTACAACTTTTATGCGCAGCCTGCGATCAGAACCGCCTTCTGCGCGGCGGCGCGCAAAGAGATTGTACAGGTCCAGCAGGTAGCAGATGACGATCTGCCCACCTTCGCCCGCGCGGCCCTGCTCCGGCTAGATCGTCCGTTCGTGGAATTTTTCGCAGCCTATGATGCCTGGCGCAACTATTACGATCCGGAGCCTCCGCCTTTGGTGCGGACCGTCGACGTACCTGCAACGGAGCCTGCGCCTGCTGCGGTGACGGCGCAGGTGGACGACACGTCAGCGCCAATTGGGCCTCAGCCGCCTGCGAACACCACTGTCGGACCTAGCCTCCCCTCGGAAGCGGTTGAACCACAATCCTAGTAGAGGTGTGGAAGACTTTTACCCCACTGACCTATCATGTTTGCGGGCAGCCGGAGTAGCCTTCGTGTCGACCACACAGATGCAAGGACACGCGATTAGCCTAGAAGACTGATGATACGATCACCCAGCCGTTCGGCCTCGTCGCGATCATGCGTGACGAGCAGGATAGGCAATCGGGTGGCGTGCCGAACGATCGCCACGGCGTTCATTGCATCGTTGCGCCGCACCGCGTCTAGCGAGGCAAGCGGCTCGTCCAGCAGCAGGAAGTCTGGTTTGCTCAACAGCGCGCGGCCGATCGCAACCCGCTTCGCCTCGCCGCCTGAAAGACTCCGAGGCCATCGATCTAACAGATGAGCGATGTCGAGAAGATTAGTTATTTCCGTAAGTTGACGGGCGTCGCTTGCACCATAGCGCAGGTTCGCGCGAACACGTTTGTGCGGAAATAGCCGAGCGTCCTGGAAAACGTAGCCGGCACGGCGCTCTTCCGGAGCAAGGTTGATCCTAGCATCCGCATCGAACAAGGTGCGGCTCCCTACTCGGATGTGGCCGCGGTCGGGTTTGACCAGGCCGGCGATCATGTCGAGCACGCTTGTCTTGCCGGCGCCCGATGGCGCGAACAACACCGTCACGCCACCCGGCACGACGAAGCGTGCACTGATTTGCCCGCCGCGGCCGGTCACGTCGACGTCAAAGGACATGCATCCCCCTGCCTGCGCGTCGCACTAACGCTTCCGACGCGATCAGCGCGCCGAGCGACAGCGCGACCGAGATGCCGGCCAACCGCCACACCTGCTGCTCGCCTCCGGGTTGCTGGAGCGCGGCGTAGATGGCGAGCGGGAGGGTCTGCGTCTCGCCGGGGACGTTACTGACAAAGGTAACCGTTGCACCAAACTCCCCGATCGAGCGTGCGAAGCCGAGGACGGCGCCAGCCATCACGCCGGGAAGCGCGAGCGGCAGCGTGATCGTGGCATAGGTGCGCCGCCGTGACGCGCCGAGCGTTCGTGCCGCCTGTTCCAGCCGCCGATCGACCCCCTCAATCGAGAGCCGCATCGCTCGCACCATCAGCGGCAATGCCATGACCGCCGCCGCGATCGTCGCACCGGTCCAGCGGAACAACACGCTGACACCGAACCAATCCTCAAGCACCGAACCGATCGGTCCAGCTGGCGCGAACGCCAGCAGCAGCATCCAGCCCGTTACGACGGGCGGCACGACGAGCGGCAGATGCACGATGCCGTCGAGCAGCACCTTGCCTGGGAACTGCCATCGCGCCAAAATCCAGGCGAACACGAACGCGAATGGCAGGCATGCGAGCGTCGCGGTGCCGCCGATCAGCAACGACAGGCGTACGATCGCGCCGACTTCACCTAGGCTGAATTCACTCACCGCGCCGCGAAACCGCGCCGGGCGAGAATGGTCTGCCCAGCCGGGGCGAGCAGAAAGCGACGAAACTGCTCTCCTTCCACGTTCCTCGACCGGGCGATCCGCGCAATTGGATAGATGATCGGCGCGTGGCTCTTCGCAGGGAACACGCCAGCCAGCCCTACCTTTGCAGAGGCGCGCGCGTCGGTCGCGTAAACGATGCCGAAGGGTGCTGCTCCGCGCTCGACCAGCGCTAGTGCTGCGCGAACGTTCTCGGCTCTCACAACATGCGGCTGAACGATCCCCCACGCGCCCATATGGGTCAGCGCCTGTTGTCCATAGCGTCCGGCGGGCACAGCGCCAGGATCGGCCATCGCCAGCGGTCCGGCAGCCAGCACGCGCGCGAGCGCCTCGCCCCGCAGACCACGGAGCGAACGGCCTCCAGCTCGCGCCACGACAACGAGCTGTCCCCGCGCGAGCACCGCACGCGAGCCCGGTGCCAGCCGATGGCGACGTTGCAAGTCATCCATCCATTCGCCATCAGCCGACACGAACAGATCTGCGGGGGCGCCGGCCTCGATCTGCCGCGCAAGCGCTGAAGAAGCAGCAAAGGCCAGCACCGGGCGCGGGTGGCCGGCGCGCGCCCAGGCATCCGCCGCATCGGTCATCGCTTCCTGCATGCTGGCCGCGGCGAGCACGATCGGAACCCGATTCTGCGCCGCAGCAGGTGTCACAAGTAATGTGGCGAGCAGCAAGATCATCAGCCGGCGGATCATGCGCTTCGCTGTATCGCGCCAGATACCGTGACGCTAGCTGTGCCTTATCTGCGTCTCGTCAGGCTCAAGAGGCGCAACACGCCACCATGACGGACGTTGCGGCTAGATGATGGACGATGCCGAACCCGCGACGCTGATACTCAGCCGCGCAGTGAAGCCCGGAAAAACGGATGCATTGCGTCACTGGATGGAAGACGTGACAGCGACGGCAGAAGCGGCAGAGGGCTTTGTCGGATCGCTTCGCCTGGGACAGACCAACGCGCTCCAGCACTTGGTCTATCGCTTCGGCTCACGCGCGCTGCTCGATACCTTTCGCGTGAGTGAGGCTTTCAAGACGCTCTTAGCGGAGGGCGAACAGCTCGCGACTGGGCTCGATCAGGTAGAAAATGGGCGGCGGGTCGAGATAGACTTGCCAAATGACGCTAGTGCATCGCCGTGGAAGCGTTTCGTCGTGACCTGGCTATCCGTGCTCCCGGTTCTGCTCGTCGTCAGCACTGCGGCGCGCAAGCTGCTGCCATTCCTGCCGGCGCCGCTTCAGGTCGCTGTCTCGTCGCTCGTCCTGACGTCGCTCCTGCAATGGGTTATCCTGCCACGCGTCCAGCATGCCGCGCGCGCGTGGATGTTGAAGAGCACGGCCGGCAAGCTGCGAACCTGACGGCCGGGGCTCGCCGCTAAATCAGCCCTCGTCGCCCATCCGCAATGCCGCGATGAACGCCTCCTGCGGGATCTGCACGGAGCCATATTCGCGCATCTTGAGCTTGCCTTTCTTTTGCTTGTCCAACAACTTGCGCTTGCGTGTTGCGTCGCCGCCGTAGCATTTCGCGGTCACGTCCTTGCGCATTGCGCTGATCGTCTCGCGCGCGATCACCTTGCCACCAATCGCCGCCTGGATCGGGATCTTGAACAGGTGACGCGGGATCAGCTCCTTTAGCCGCTCGCACATCCCGCGGCCGCGCGTCTCGGCGGTGCCGCGGTGAACGATCATGCTGAGCGCATCGACCGGTTCCTCGTTGACGAGGATGCTCATCTTGACGAGGTCGCCCTCGCGGTAGCCGATCTGGTGATAATCGAAGCTTGCGTAGCCTTTCGAAAGCGATTTCAGCCGATCGTAGAAGTCGAACACCACCTCGTTGAGCGGTAGTTCGTACGTCGCCTGTGCGCGCCCGCCGACGTAGGTCAGGTTCTTCTGAATACCGCGGCGGTCCTGACAAAGCTTCAGGATGCTGCCGAGATATTCGTCGGGCACATAGATCGTCGCCTCGATCCACGGCTCGCTGATCGTCGCGATCTTGTTCGGATCGGGCATGTCGGCAGGATTGTGCAGCTCGATCGAGCCGGCGCCGTGGGTCAGCTCGATCTCGTACACCACGCTCGGTGCGGTCGTGATGAGGTCGAGGTCGTACTCGCGCATGAGCCGCTCCTGGATGATCTCTAGGTGAAGCAGTCCCAGGAAGCCGCAACGGAAGCCGAAGCCGAGCGCGGCCGAGGTTTCCATCTCGAAGCTGAACGATGCGTCATTCAGCCGCAGCTTGCTGATCGATTCGCGCAGCTTTTCGAAATCGTTGGCGTCGAGCGGGAATAACCCGCAGAACACTACCGGCTGCACTTCCTTGAAGCCCTCCAGCGGCTCGGCGGTCGGCTTCTTGGCGTCGGTCAGCGTGTCGCCGACGCGCGCCTGCGCCACGTCCTTGATCTGCGCGGTGATGAAGCCGATCTCACCCGGACCCAAATCGGTCAGCTGCTCGATCTTCGGGCGGAAGCACCCGACGCGGTCGACCAGATGCTGCGTTCCCGCCTGCATGAAGGTGACCTGCTGCCCCTTCTTCAGCGTGCCGTCGATCACGCGGATCAGGATCACGACGCCGAGATACGGGTCGTACCAAGAATCGACCAGCATCGCCTTCAGCGGTGCACTCGCGTCTCCCTTAGGCGCCGGGATCTTGGTGACGACCGCCTCCAGGATGTCGGCAATGCCGATGCCCGACTTGGCGCTCGCCAACACCGCTTCCGAGGCGTCGAGACCAATCACGTCCTCGATCTCGGCACGAACCTTCTCAGGCTCGGCGGCGGGAAGATCGATCTTGTTGATGACAGGCACGATCTCGTGGTCGTGCTCGATCGACTGGTAGACGTTGGCGAGCGTCTGCGCCTCGACCCCCTGCGCTGCATCGACCACCAGCAGCGCACCCTCGCACGCCGCGAGGCTGCGCGACACTTCGTAGGCGAAATCGACGTGGCCTGGCGTGTCCATCAGGTTGAGCGTGTAGGTCTCACCGTCCTTCGCCTTGTACGCGAGGCGCACCGTCTGCGCCTTGATGGTGATTCCGCGCTCGCGCTCGATATCCATGTTATCGAGCACCTGCTCGCTCATCTCGCGATCGGAGAGGCCGCCGGTGGCCTGGATCAGCCGGTCGGCGAGCGTGGATTTGCCGTGATCGATGTGCGCGATGATCGAGAAATTGCGAATGTGCGAGAGCGGGGTAGCCATGATCCGCGCGCGTTAGCAGGCGCGCGGCAAAAGCCAAAGCGCCGCGCTTGCCGATCAGC
>NZ_CAJYVU010000150.1 GCF_913778135.1 uncultured Sphingomonas sp.
GAGGATTACGCCGTCGCGACGCTGACGCTCGACAATGACGTGGCGGTCCGGCTCGCCTGCTCGTGGCGGCTCCACGCCGGACAGGACGCGGTGATCGAGGCGAGCTTCTACGGCACGGATGGTGGCGCCACGATGCGCAACGTCGGCGGCTCGTTCTACGATTTCACCACCACGCACAACACCGGCACGCAGGCGCACGTCATCGCCAGCCCGCCGGAGGAATGGGGCGGCCGCGCCGCGATCGACTGGGCACGCCGCTTGGCCGGGAGCCCGCGCTTCGACGCGCAGGCGGACGAGTTCGTCGCCACCGCGCGCGCGCTCGACCGCATCTACGCAGGCAAGTAAACGCGTTGACCTAGTAGCTCAAATTGTACCGCTTGGCGCGCGCCTCCACGTGCGGTTCCAGCTTGAGCGCGGCGGTGCGCTCGGCGTCGCCGCGCGTCGTGTCGCCGCTGCGTTTCAGCGCCACCGCGCGCGCATAGCGCGACCAGGCGTTCGCCGGCTCGCGCTTGACCACCTCGTCATAGTCCGCGATCGCGCGCGGCCACGCGCCCTGCCGCAGATAGACGAGCGCGCGGCTGTCGAGGTACGTCGCTGCATTCGGGCGCAGCTTCAACGCACGATCGCAGTCCGCCAGCGCCTCGTCGAGCGCGGTGTTCGCGACCGCGCGCGCCCAGCAACGGCCGTTGAAGGCCGTCGCGCGGCTGCTGTCCTCGGGATGGCTCTTCAGCCAGCGATCGAGATTGCCGACCGCTTCCTCGGGCTGGCCCAGCTCGGTCAGCATCGTCGCCACGCGCAGCCGCTGGTCGGCCGATGGTGCGAGCGTGCGGTCAGCGGCGCGCACGTCCTCCAGCGCGCCGGCGCGCTCGTCGGCCCTGATCCGCACCGCCGCGCGCGTCAGCCGCGCCTCGGCATCGTTCGGTGCCAGCGTGATCGCACGATCGAGGTCGCCGCGCGCCCGAAGGAACTCGGCGCGGTCGCCCGACAGCCGCAGCATCGCGCGCTGGTAATAATAATGGCCTTCGCCCGGTGCCATCGCAATCGCCTTGTCGAAATCGGCCAGCGCGGCCGCGCGCTTCCCGTTCGAGGCAAAGGCCGCACCCCGCCGGCTGAACCCCGCCGCGTCAGTCGGCGCCGGCGATCGATCGGACAGGTCGATCACCGATCCAGTGTCGGTCACCGCTCGCCTGGGATTCTGCCCGAACAACGGCCCGCCTTCGTAGGTGAAGAACATCGTCTTGGTCGCGTTCGAAACGAACACGCGGTGCGTCAGGAAGAAGTCGATGCCGACGAGCATGTCGGTATCGCCCATCTCCATATCGGCGATATTGATGACCGGGCGGTTCAGCTTC
Organism: uncultured Sphingomonas sp.; assembly: GCF_913778135.1. Taxonomy (GTDB): domain Bacteria; phylum Pseudomonadota; class Alphaproteobacteria; order Sphingomonadales; family Sphingomonadaceae; genus Sphingomonas. The sequence continues at coordinate 1,353 of NZ_CAJYVU010000150.1, forward strand.
TCGCCGCCGATATCGATGTTGGTGAAGGGTGCGCGCCACGTCTGCACGCCGCGCCGTCCGATACCGGTGCCGAACCCGACGCTCATCACCCCGGCGCTGTCGGGCGTCACCCCCAGCCGCTTGGCAACCGAGCGCGACATCAGCGAGGATTCGGCGCCGGTGTCGAACGTCGCGTTCACGTCGCCGCCGTTGATCTGGATCTTGCCGACCGTGTGCGGCTTGAACATGCCGTCGCTCCGCCCGATCAGCTTCAATGCACTGATCGGTCGCCCGTTCGCCCAATAAGCGAGATTGGTGCTGCCGCAGCCCTTGGTCTCGATCAGCCGTACGACGCCGTGCGGCAGGTCATATTCGACGTCGAGCACACCCAAGATGTTCTGCCCGAGCAGCCCGGCCGATCCGGTGTCGCTGCCCGCCACGACGAAGTCGGCCTTGCGCAGCGGAATGCCCGCAATCGAGAAGTTGGTCGCGGTGGCAGCGCCCGCATTCGCCGATCCACCCACGCCGCGCACGTGCAGGAACGGCAGATCGACCACCTTCAACCCGAACTCCTGCGCGGAGGCGAGCGACAGCGTGCTGTAGAAGGCGCCGCTGTCGAGGATGAAGCGCGCGGTCTTGTCGCCGAACTTCGCGGTCACCATCGGCCGCCTGCCCGCCATCGTCACCGGCAGTTCGGCCGCGACCGCGACCTTGCACTCGGCCGACGCCAGCGCAGGCATCGTTGCCCCCGCGACGCCTGCCAGCACCCCGACTACGACGCCCGCTACCCTGTTCCGCCCCATACGCCCTCACCCTTTTTCGGGCGAGAGCCTAGCGCCGCCACGTGACGGCGCAATTGGCGGAACATTACAATTGATCGAAGTCGATTGCGCCGTGACGGTCGAGCCAGTTGGGCGCTTCGGGCATCGGGTATTTGAGGCCGGTGGCGCAGTTGAACAGCACGACTTCCTCGTCCTCGTCGACCTCGCCGTCCTTGAGCGCCTGCTTGTACGCCGCCAGCGTCGCGCCGCCCTCGGGGCACAGCAGCAATCCGTCGCGCCGCGCGCACTCGTCGACCGCCTTCAGGATGGCCGGGTCGCCGACGCCCAACGCCTTGCCGCCGCTGTCGCGCACCGCGCGCAGGATCAGGAAGTCGCCCACCGCGCGCGGCACGCGGATGCCCGCCGCGACCGTATGCGCGTCTTCCCAGCGCTCCGCATGTTCCTCACCCGCCTCGAACGCGCGTACGATCGGCGCGCAGCCCGACGCCTGCACCGCGTACATCCGCGGACGTTCCGAACCGATCCAGCCCAACCGCTCGAGCTCGTCAAACGCCTTCCACATCCCGATCAGGCCCGTGCCCCCGCCGGTCGGATAGAAGATCGCGCTTGGAAGCCGCCAGCCCATCTGCGCGGCGAGCTCCAGCCCCATCGTCTTCTTGCCCTCGATCCGGTACGGCTCCTTCAGCGTCGAGAAGTCGAACCAGCGCCCTTCCGCGGCGCCCTTCCCCACGATCGCGCCGCAATCGTCGATCAACCCGTTGACGCGCCACACCCGCGCGCCCTGCGCCTGGATCTCGCGCACGTTGATCTCGGGCGTGTCCTCCGGGCAGAAGACGATCGTCTCGATCCCGCAGCGCGTCGCATAGGCGGCGAGCGCCGCGCCCGCGTTGCCGTTGGTCGGCATCGCGATGCGGGTCACACCCAGCTCCTTAGCCATCGCCACCGCCATGACGAGCCCGCGCGCCTTGAAACTGCCGGTCGGCAGCCGTCCCTCGTCCTTGACCAGCACGTTAGCGCCGCCGCTTTTCGGCACCGGGATCAGCGGCGTCTCGATCTCGCCCAGGCTGACGATGTCGCGCGTATGACGCACGGGCAGCAGCTCGCGCCAGCGCCACAGGCCGGTCTCGCGCGCGGCGAGCTGGTCGCGCGATAATGCCTGCCCCACCGCGTTCAGATCATAGCGCACCAGCAGCGGTCGCCCGACCCGCGACAGGTTGTGGAGCTGATCGGCCTCGTATCGCTCCCCCGTCATCGAACATTCTAGGTGCGTGACGAAGGTCGGACGATCGGCGGACAGATTCTCGTTCATGCCGCCGGACTCTACCGCGCCGCCCGCGCGAAACAATGCCCGACGCCGAAACGAGAAAGGGCGGAGACATCGTCCCCGCCCTCGCCCCGATCGAAACGTCGCCGCTCAGTCCGGCTTCTTCGCCACCGCGACGAGCGCGGGGCGCAGCAGCCGATCCTTGATCATCCAGCCCGACTGCATCTCCTGCACGATCGTGCCCGGCGCCTGGTCGCTCGGCATCTCCATCATCGCCTGGTGCTTGTTGGGGTCGAGCGGCTCGCCCATTGCGACGATGCGCGTGATGCCGTTGCGCTCGAACACCTTTTCCAGCTCGCGGCCCGTCGCCTCAAGGCCGGTGACCAGCCCCTTGAACTTGTCGTCCTCACGCAAATCGGCCGGGATCGCGGCGAGCCCGCGCTCGAGGTTGTCCGCGACCGACAGCACGTCGCGCGCAAAATTGGTCGCGGCATAAGCGCGCGCGTCGGCGGCGTCCTTCTCTGCGCGGCGGCGCACGTTCTGGATGTCGGCGCGCGCGTACAGCGTTTCCTGCTGCGCGGCGGCGAGCTGCTCTTCAAGCTCGGTGATGCGCGCGGCCTGTCCGTCGTGCTCGGCCAGCTCGGGTGCTGCCTCGGCGGTCTGTTCGCGCAGGTCTTCGGTCGTCTCGTCGGCCATTGTTGCCCCTGTGATAGATGCCGGCGTCGCTCAACCCATCAGGCGGGCGAGCGTCGCCGCGGTGAAATCCACTATCGGCACGATCCGCGCGTAGTTCAACCGCGTAGGCCCGATCACGCCGACGACGCCGACGACGCGCCCATCGTGCCCGCGGAACGGCTTGGCGATCACCGACGAGCCCGACAGCGCGAACAGCTTGTTCTCCGCGCCGATGAAGATGCGCGTCGCATCCCCCGCGCTCGCCGCGCCCAGCAGCGCCGCGACCTCCTGCTTGCCCTCCAAGTCGTCGAGCAGTTCGCGCACCCGCTCCAGGTCCGCCGCCGCCGCGTCGTCGAGCAGCCGCCCCTGCCCGCGCACGATCAGCACCGATCGCCTGGCACCATCCTCGCTCCACACCGCCAGGCCCCGTTCGACCAGCGTGCGTGCCGCGGCGTCGAGCGCGCTCTGCCCCTCGCCCAATTCGCGCTCGATCCGCGCGCGCGCTTCAACCAGCGTCAGCCCGCCCAGCGTCGCGGTCATGTAATTGCCCGCCTCGACCAGCGCCGACGCACTCACGCCCGGCGGCAGGTCAACGACACGGTTCTCGACCCCGCCGTCCTCCGCCACCAGCACCGCCAAGGCTTGGGCCTGCCCCCCACCATTTCCAGATCCAAGCGGCACGAACCCGATCGAGCGCAGCACCGCCTCACGCTTGGGCACCATCACCAGCCCCGCGCACGCCGACAGGCCCGACAGTGCCGCGGTCGTCGCCGCCAGCGCTTCCTCGACCGGCCCGCGGTTGGCGGCGCGTGCCTCGATCTGCGCGCGCTCCTCCGCGCTCGGCTCGGTCGCCTGCATCATGCCGTCGACGAACAGCCGCAAACCGCGCTCGGTCGGCATCCGTCCCGCGCTGGTGTGCGGCGCCGCGAGCAGGCCCATCGCCTCCAGTTGCGCCAGCACTCCGCGGATCGAGGCGGGCGACAGGTTGAGCCCGGCCTGTGCCAGCGTCTTCGATCCCACCGGTTGCCCGTCGTGCAGATAACCATCGACGACACGGCGGAAGATGTCGCGCGCGCGGTCGGACAGTTCGGCGATCGGCGGGGTCGCGCTCATGGACATGATGTAGGCACGCCCGCCGTCCGCCGACAAGCCGCGGCTATTTTCCGATCAGCGCAGCAATCGGCAGCAGCCCCGGCGCATTCCGCAGCCGCGCGAACAGCGCCTTGTTCGCCTCGTCGAAGCAGCCGTAATCAACGCGCTTGACCGTTTGCTCGCTGCCCGCCTGCCACGTCACCGTCAGCCCGGGCATGTCGCTCACGAGCGTGCGGCAGCGTGGTGACTCCGGAACGATCCCCTCGCCCGCGACCGTGCGGAGTTCAGCCACCGCCTCGCCGAACGCGCGTGCCTGCGCCGGCGTCGCCTGAAACCGCGTGATACCGCTCGCCGCAACATGCTGCGTTCCGACGAACTCGCCCGCGCCGCTGCCCGTGTCCACCGTCACCGAATAGACCGGGCAGGTGCCGTAGCATGCGCTGGTGTCATAGGTGATCCGCGTGGCCGCGGCGGGTGCAGCCACAGGCGGTGCGGTTCGCGTGGTGGCGCAGGCCGACAAGGTCAGCGCGGCGGCGGCGAGCAGGATCGAGGTTCTCATCATATCACCCCTACCCCTGCGATCGTGTCACCGCCATGAACACGCCCGCCCGCTCTGGCGTCACCCCCCGCCACCCGCTACGGCCATCACCGACTATTTACCCCGAGGAGTTCCCATGCGTCCCAGCGGCCGTGCGCCCGACCAGATGCGCGCCATCACGATCGAGCCCCATTTCACCCGCCACGCCGAGGGTTCGGTGCTGATCGGTTTCGGCGACACGCGCGTGCTCGTCACGGCGAGCGTCGAGGAGCGCGTACCGCCGTTCCTGCGCGGCAAGGGCCAGGGCTGGGTCACCGCCGAATACGGCATGCTCCCCCGCGCCACCCACACCCGCGGCAGCCGCGAGGCGGCGAAGGGCAAGCAGTCGGGTCGTACGCAGGAAATCCAGCGGCTGATCGGGCGTAGCTTGCGCGCGGTCACCGACATGAAGCTTCTGGGCGAGCGGCAGATCACGCTCGACTGCGACGTGATCCAAGCCGATGGCGGCACGCGCACCGCCGCGATCTCGGGCGCGTGGGTCGCACTCCGCCTCGCGGTCAACACGCTGATGGCGCAGGGGAAACTCACCGCCGACCCGATCACGCAGAAGGTCGCGGCGGTGTCGTGCGGCATCTACCAGGGACAGCCGGTGCTCGACCTCGACTATGACGAGGATTCGAACGCCGATGCCGACGGCAATTTCGTCCTGCTCGGCAACGGCAACATCGCCGAAGCGCAGGCGACCGCCGAGCACGCCACCTATGACGAGGAGGCTTTGCTCCGCCTGCTCCGCCTCGCCCGCATCGGCTGCACCGAGATCTTCGCGGCGCAGGACCGCGCCACGCAATGAGCGGCGAGGGCAAAGAACCGCAGGCGATCCGCAAGCTCCAACCCGGCAAGCTGGTGATCGCCAGCCACAACGCGGGCAAGGTGCGCGAGATCGCGGCATTGCTAGAGGGGCGCGGGCTCGACGTCGTCTCGGCGGGCGCGCTCGACCTGCCCGAACCGGAGGAGACCGGCACTACCTTCGTCATGAACGCGGAGCTGAAGGCGCGCGCCGCCGCCGACCTGTCAGGCCTCCCCGCGCTCGCTGACGACAGCGGGCTGTGCGTCGATGCGCTGGGCGGAGACCCCGGCATCTTCTCCGCGCGCTGGGGCGGCGAGAACAAGGATTTCGGCCACGCGATGCGGCTGGTCGAGGACAAGCTTGCCGCGCAGGACAACCCGCCGCGCGACGCGCACTTCGTCTGCGCGTTGGCGCTCGCCTGGCCCGACGGCCACGTCGAGTGGTTCGAGGGCCGCGTCGACGGCACGCTCGTCTGGCCTCCGCGCGGTGACAAGGGTCACGGCTACGATCCCGTCTTCGTGCCCGTTGGTCACGACGTGACCTTCGGCGAGATGGACGAGCCCGCCAAAAACGAGATCAGCCACCGCGGCGACGCGTTCCGGCAGATGGTCGCGGCGGTGTTCTGATCCAAACGGGGTGCGGCGGTTACTGCGCCCCTACCGTTCCCGTCAGCGGCGATGTCGCGACAGGAACGCCCACATCGCCTCATTGTCGACCACCGACCAGCTGTGCGTGCCGCCGCGTACCACCCGCGCCGCGACGCTTGCCCCGTCCGGGCAGCGTGCATAGCCTTGTTCATAGGTCCGCGCGTCGATCACGCGTGCGTAGGGCTCGCTGCAGCCGTCGATCACCGCCCAGCGCTGCAACGCCGCTACCTGCGCGTATTGCCAATATGGCGCGCCGCCGCCCGCGATCGGATTGGTCGTGTCGGCATCGCCCGAGAAGGCGAGCACCGGCATCCGTGCGTCTGGGCGGCACGTTGCCGGATCGGGCCGCATCGGCTCACCGGCGAGCGGCCGTCCCGCGCGCAGCCCCACCACCGGTGCGATCGCCGCGAAGCGTTGCGCGGCGACACAGCCCAGCCACGAGGTCATCCGGCCGCCGCCCGACAGCCCCGTCGCATAAACGCGCGCCGGATCGACGCAGCCGGTCGCCACCAACCGATCGATCAGCCCGGTCACATACGCAACGTCGTCGCGCGCGCTGGCCGGCGGCATCGCACCCGTGACGGTCTGCACGCCCGGAATATCCCAGACGAAGCCATGTCCCGCCGCAATCCCGCCATCGGGCGCGACAACGACGAAGCCGTGCCGATCGGCAGTCGCAGCAAGCCCGCTGTCGCGCAGCATCTGCGCGCCCGTGCCGGTGCTGCCGTGAAGCAGGATGACCAGCGGCATCGCTTCGTTCGTTACTGTGGCTGACAGATGCACCAGCGCACGCTCCGGCAACGCGTTCAATGCGTCTACGCGACAGACCGGCGCAGCGGCGGCGGGTAGCGCGAAGATGACGGCAAGGGTGCCCAGAAGCACGGCGAGCGCAAAGCGAGCAGGCATGCGCGGCACCTTAGCGTGGTTCACGACACGGTCGAACCAACCAACAGCACTGAGCGAGGCGGCGTGATCCTTGATCACACACCGCCTTCCATGCGCCTGGTCAGGAAAGTGAGGTGACAGGCACCGCGTCATTGCACCCGCCGGTCACGCCTGCAATGCTGGTTGGCGGGAGAATGACGATGTCGCCACGTACCCGTCTTCTCGTCGCCGCCGCAATCGCGCTTGCCGCCTTTGCCGCTACCCAGATCGTACCGCTCGCGGGCATGCCACTCGTTATCCTCGCCTCGCTCGCCTGGACCTGCCGCTTGGTACAGCACGCGCGTATCCGCGGGGGTTGATCTCACTCGGCGGCGAGCGCCTGCGGCGGCGCTTCCGCCACCACTCGGATCATCCGCTCGCTCGGGTCGATCGGATCGAGGAAGAATGCGCCCGCGTCGCGATTGGCGGTGAGCCAGGCAACATGTGCGGCGCTGATCCGCTGCCCCGGCACCAGCCGTGGTACGCCAGGGGGCGCAGGCGCAATCATTTCCGCCGCGACTCGGCCTTCGGCCTCTCCTAGCGGCACCTGCTCGGCCGCACCGAACAGCGCTTCGCCCGCCTCCATCGCCATCTCGACGCCGAGCGAACGCAGCGGCGGCGCCTCGCCAGTGGGTGCGAGTAACAGCGTGCCCTTGCGCAACCCCTTCGCGCACGCCGCCAGCCCGCGGGCGAGCGCGCGCACGTCGGTGGCCGTCGTGCCCGGCGCGACGATCGCCAGCAGGTGCCGCGCGTCGGACAATCCTACGCTCACACGGTATTCCTTGTTGAGCCAGTCGTCGATCGCGTAGCCCGACGCGCCCAGCGCGCTCACGTCGACCAGCACCTTGGTTTCGTCGAGATCGCTGCCCGCGGGCAGGTCGTCGCGCCCGAACACGCGCACGCCCTTGATCTTGCCCAGCCGACGCCGGAGGTCCGCCGCGCGCTCCAGCGCCTTGCCCCAGATTGCCTCGCCGTGCAGCGCGTGCTCGCGCCGCGCCACGTCCAGGCTGGCGAGGATCGGCACCGACGGGCTGGTCGTCTCGAAAAGCTCATACGCCATCCACAACCGCTGGCGGTCGACCAGTTCGCCCTGCGCCAACAGCGCCGATCCTTGCGTCAGCGCACCCATTGTCTTGTGAACGCTGTAGACCGCGACATCGGCGTCCTTGGTCAGCGCATCGTCGGGCAGCGCCTCGCAGAAGGCGAACGCGCCGCCCCATGCGGCGTCGCAGATCAGCGGCACGCCGCGCGCATGGCAGATCGCCGACAGCGCTCCGATGTCGCTGGTGACCCCGAAATAGGTTGGTGAGACGACGACGAAGGCTTTCGCATCCGGATGGGCGTCGAGCGCCGCGGTCAGCGCCTCCGGTGCGACACCGTGCTCGATGTCGAACGCGTCGTCGATCATCACCGGGACGATCTCGGCCTTCAATCCGACTGCCAGCGCATGCGCGCGCTCGGCCTTGTGGACGTTCGCGGCGAGCAGCACGGTATCGCCCGGCCCCGCCACCGCAGCGAGCGCGGTGTGAAGGCTCTGCGTCGACCCACCCGTCACGAAGCGGCAGAAATCCGCAGCCCAAGCCTCCGCCGCGATCTCGTGCGCGCGTTGCAGCACGTGTTCGCCCTCGGTTCGATCGTCCAGCCCCTTGGGCGTGATCACATCGGCCTCGAACACGCGCTTGCCCAGCACCTTGGCGAGATCGCGCGGCAGCGCGGCGCCTTGATGATGCCCCGGCGCGCCGAAACCGTGAACCTTGCGACGCTCGATCTGCTGCAACGCGTCGAGAATGGGTGCCTGGGTCTGATCCATGCGGCAGGAACGCTGCCCTGTCCCCGCGTGTCCTACCGTTCCACCTATGTCATGAAAATAAATCAGTAAGCGCGCTCGCCGACGACATTACCGGGGGGCGAGTAGCGGCATACGAGGAAGTCGTCTCTCGCGTTCGCGGCCAGCGCGCAGCCGATTGCGCGCGTGCCGCGCCAGACGATCTGCGTGTAATGCGCCACATCGCCCGCGCGCCCGGTGCGGCTGAACCCCGGCGTCGGTGCGTTGACGAAATCGCGCCGCTCGGCCAGCCACAGGTCGATCATCTCGGCGTAGGAATAAGCGCCGCGCGTGCCGGTGAACAGATTCTCGCCTTGCCCATGTTGGTCGGCGTGCGCGAAGCGGCCGCTCTGCGCCATCTGCTCGGCGTAGCGTTGCGCATCACGCGCAAGCGCGTCGTCCCACGCCAGCGATGTCAGCCCGAGCTCAGCGCGCGCCGCATTGTGCCGCGACAGCATGACGCGTTGCAGCAGCGCACGCCCTCGCTGCGCCGGCGCATCGCTGGTCCGCGCCTCCACTACCCGCTCAGGCGCAGGCGCGCTCTTGCCTGCCGAACACGCCGGCAGCACGATCACCGACAAAGCTAGGGCGAGCAGCGCAGCGTGGCGTTTCGGCGTCATCGCCGCCATATGGGCGCGGCATGACGCCCGACAATCCTGATACCCCTGCGATGAGCGAGGACGAACCGCTCGCGCTCTACGTCCACTGGCCGTTCTGCGTCTCCAAATGCCCTTATTGCGACTTCAACAGCCACGTGCGCGAGACCGTCGACCAGGCACGCTGGCGTGACGCCTTGCTGCTCGATCTCGCCTACGAGGTCGCTGTGCTGCCCGGACGCCGGCTCGGCTCGATCTTCTTCGGCGGCGGCACGCCCTCGCTGATGCCGCCCGCGACCGTCGCCGCGATCATCGATGCTGCCACCGCCGCCTGGGCACCCGACTCCGACCTCGAAATTACGCTGGAGGCGAACCCCTCCTCGGTGGAGGCCGCGCGCTTCGCCGATCTCGCCGCCGCCGGCGTCAACCGTGTCTCACTGGGGTTGCAGGCGCTCGACGATCGCGCGCTCCAGTTCCTCGGCCGCGCGCACGATGTGGCGGAGGGTCTCGGCGCACTCGAGACTGCTCAAGCCAATTTCGCGCGCGTCAGCTTCGACCTGATCTACGCCCGTCCCGATCAGCCGATCGAAGCATGGGAAGCGGAGCTGCGCCGTGCGCTCGCGTTCGGGACGGAGCATTTGTCGCTTTATCAGCTCACAATCGAGCCAGGCACGCGCTTCGCGACCGAGGCCGCCGCCGGTCGCCTCGTCATTCCCGACGCCGACGCCGCCGCCGACCTGTTCGAGTTGACCCGCGCGATCACTGCAGATGCGGGCATCCCCGCCTACGAGGTGTCGAACCACGCGCGCGCCGGTGCGGAGAGCCGTCACAATCTCGCTTACTGGCGCTACCGTGACTATGCCGGCGTCGGCCCCGGCGCGCACGGCCGTCGCGGTAATCACGCGACGCAGCGTAGGCGCAAGCCGGAGAACTGGCTCGCCGCGGTCGACCGCAACCGCCACGGCATCGAGGTGGAGGAACCGCTCGCCCCCGGCACCCGCGCGTCGGAGGCGTTGCTGATGGGACTTCGGCTGGCGGAGGGCGTCGACCTTTCCCGCATCACGCGCCGCACCGGGTTGCCGATCGACGCGCTGATCGACCGCCGCGGGGTGGCGCAGCTACCCCATCTGATCCGCCTCGACGGCGATCACCTGACGGTCACCGATGCGGGCATGCTGCTGCTCGACGCGATCCTGCCGCGCGTCGTCCGCGCCGACGAGGCGGCGGCGGCCTGATCCGGCCGCCGTCCGCACCTTAATCGTCGAACCGAGTCGGCGCGGGCGAAACCGTCACCGTCGTGCCGCCGCGCACTTCCTGCACCTCCAGCGCGCGCTCGGCGACACCGTCGCGACCGAAGCGGAACGCGCCGTCGATCCCGGCAAAGCCGTCCGCGTCGCGCAACCGGTTCTGCGGAAACGCGCTACCGACGCGCCAGTCGCGCGAGATCCGCACGACCAGCAGCACCGCGTCGTAACCCAGGCTCGACAGGCGGTACGGGCCTGCGCTGAACCGCGCGCGATAATTTTGCGCGTACTGGCGGTAGAGATTGTCCGGCACGCTGGCGAACCACGCGCCGTTCAGCGCCGCCTGTGTCGCCACCGCCCGGTCGGAGTTCCACAATTCGGTACCGAGCAGCCGAGTCGACGGGCTCGCGCGCTTGAGCAAGGGCGCTGCCACCGCCGCGGTGCTGCCGCCATCGGCGATCATCACCGCATCGAACGGCGCGTCCTTGTTCATCCGCGTCACCGCCTGCGCAACGGCCGACGGCGCACGATCATAGGTCTGCAGCGACACGACGCGCCCGCCCGCCTGCTCGACCGCGCGCAGGAACACGGTCGACGCGCGCGACCCGTAGAGCGCATTGGGCACCAGCCCGCCGAAGTTCTGCACGCCCTGACTGCGCGCGAACGCGACCACGCGCTCGATCGACTGGTTCGGCGCGTAGCCCATCACATAGGTGCCGTTACCCGCGACGCTGACGTCGTTGGAAAAAGAGATCACCGGCACGCCCGCACGCTTGGCGATCGGCGTCACCGCGCGCACGTCGTCGGCCAGCAGCGGGCCGAGGATCAGCTGCGCGCCCTCCGCGATCGCGCGGTTCGCCGCTGCCGCCGCACCGGTTGCGGTGTCATAGTTGGTGATCCGCACCTGCTGGCTGCGCGCGTCGAGCAATGCCAGCTGCGTTGCATTGGCGATGCTGCGCCCGACGCCCGCGTTGCTGCCCGACAACGGCACCAGCAGCGCGACACGGTTCCGCTCGGCATCCTGCGGCACGCCTGCGATCACGCCGCCCGCGTCGGGGCCACGCGTCGGTCGCGGCTTCTGCACCGGTGCGCGGTCGGGCGCCGGCGTCGGTCCACGTGGCACGACGGTGGCGCAGGCGGACAGGAGTATTGCCGCCGCCAGCGCGACCAGTTTCGAAACCGCGCGTGTCGGTTGCGGCCCCCGCTTCGATTCTGCCATGACACCCCTCGTGGAACCTCTATCCCCCGGCCTGTACATCGTCGCGACGCCGATCGGCAATCTCGCTGACCTTTCGCCCCGCGCCGCCGACATCCTGAGCCGCGCCGACGCGGTCGCGGTGGAGGACACGCGCGTCACCGCGGGCCTCCTGCGCCACATCGGGGTCAAGCGCCCGATGATCCCCTATCACGACCATAATGCGGAAGGGATGCGCCCCGGACTGATCGCGCGCATGGCGAGCGAGGCGGTCGCGCTCGTCTCGGATGCGGGCACCCCGCTCATCTCCGATCCCGGCTACAAGCTGGTCCGCGACGCGCGCGCCGCGGGCCATGCGGTGGTGACGATCCCGGGTCCGTGCGCCGCGATCGCCGCGCTGACGCTCGCCGCTCTGCCGACCGATCGCTTCCTGTTCCTCGGTTTCCTGCCCTCCAAGCAGCACGCCCGCGCCGAGGCGATCGCCGAAGTCGCCGCCGTGCGCGCTACGCTCGTTCTCTATGAGAGCGGCCCGCGCCTTTCCGCCTGCCTGTCCGCACTCGCCGAAGGTCTCGGCGACCGCGAGGCTGCCGTCGCGCGCGAGATCACCAAGAAGTTCGAGGAAGCCGTCACCGGCCGCCTCTCTACCCTCGCCGCACGCTACGCCGATGCGCCGCCCAAGGGTGAGATCGTCGTCGTCGTCGCCCCGCCCGAGCCACCCGCCCCGGCCAGCGCCGACGACGGCGACACCGCATTGGCCGAGGCGCTCACCCGCCTCCCCGCCGCGAAGGCAGCGGGCGAGGTTGCCCGAGCGCTCGGCCTCGACCGCAAGGCACTCTACGCCCGCGCGCTGGAGCTGAAGGGCGAACGCTAGCCGGCCGTCGCGAAGCGCCCCGCGTTCACGACTTCTCGCATGTCCCCTGCGCGTCGAGTTGATTCAGGTCGGCAAAGAACCGCTCCAGCGCCGTGCCAAGTCGCTCCGTACGTGCGGCGATCCCGCTCGCGTCGTGACCAAGCTGGTTCGATAGCTGATCGACCTTCGCCGCACCGACAGCGGCATCGGACACGCGCGACGCGATCAGATCCAGATCGGCTGCCGTGCCCGCGACATTGTGGCTGATGATGCTACCCTGCTCGGTCTGCACGTCGATTTCATCGGCGAGCGTGGCGGATTGTTCCGCCAGCCGCACCACTGTCGCACCAACGATCCGCAGGCTATCGCCAGCCTCTCCGGTCGCCGCCCGCATCCCCTCGACACGTCGGCCGATCTCAGTCGTTACGCGCGCAGCCTCAAGCGCCAACGCCTTGACCTCGTTCGCGACCACCGCAAAGCCGCGCCCCGCCGCTCCGGCACGCGCCGCCTCGATCGAGGCGTTCAACGCCAGCAGATCGGTCTGCCGCGCGATATCACCGACCAGGTCGATCGCGGTCGCGACACGCTCACCGTCATCCGCCACGCGGCGCATCTGCTCGACCAGTGCGTCGACCTGCTCCGCCGCGGCGCGGCCCTCGCTCGCCGCGTCGCGTGTCGCCGTTCGCGATCGATCCAGGTCGGTCATGAAGTGATCGGTCGCCGCCGCGATGTCGGCAGCCCCTGTGGTCACGCGGCTGGTCGCCGCCTTGACCTGGTCAAGTTCGGTCCGCGTCGATGCCGACACGTCGGCAAGCGTCTTTGCCGCGATGTGCAGCGAAGCAGCGGCGGCGCGACTGTCGGCGAACGTCACCGCCGTATTGCGCTCCAGCACTTTAGCCGCAGCGGCCAATCGCCGATCGCGTACCGCCTGCACCTGATCGAGCGTGCGCTGCCCGCGCTCCGCCGCAAGCGCGCGTTCCAGCTGCGCGGCGTGCATCGCGCGCAGATCGTCCTGATGCCGGGCGGCGGCGCGGAATACCTCGATTGCGCGGGCCATACGTCCAATCTCGTCATCGCGGTCGCCGTGCGGCGTTGACCCTTCGGCTTCTCCCGCCGCCAGGCGGGTCATTGCATCCTCGATGTCGCGCAGCGGTTGTGACACCAGCCGCCGCACAACCACCAGCGTCACGGACGCTGCGAAGATGAAGAGCAGCACGCTGGTGGCGAGGCCCATCACGGTCTCGCGGCGTTCGATCGCGCGCGCGCGCGCCAGCTGCTCGTCGACCACCCGCGCCTGTTCGGACACCAGCCGGTCCGCCAGCCGCGATGCGCGGCGCTCGGCCGGACGCACCTGCGCACGAAAGCGGGTGAGCGCGTCCGCTCGCCGACCCTGGGTGGCGAGTGCGGCGGACTGGTGCAACAGCGCCATCACGGCTCGCTGTTCCGCGATAAAGGTCCTTCGTTCGCCGCCCGCGAAGTTTTTATCTGCGCCGAGACGTCGAAGCGCGCGCCCCATCTCGCGCAGTCGGCTCGTGACCTTGTCGGTGATGACGGCGCGTTCGGCCGGTACGGGCTCGACGATCAGATTGAGCGCATCGCGCTGCAGCGAGCGGCTTAGCGATCGGATCTCGATCAACTCGACCCGGACCTTCTGCCGCGCCTCGACATTGCGATGCGCGGCCACGATCCGCTGTCGCGCCGCCGATCCTGCCAATCCGAGAACAAGCACGACGAGCAGCATGATCGCGATCGGTGCCAGCAGCTTAGCCGCCAAGGTACGATGCCAGTGCAGGTGGTCGCGCGTGAACATGTTGGGCCGGGTAGACGCGCGTTCTTAACTGCGTGTGACATGCCATCCGGGCCGTGACACCCTGCGACGATCGATCGGCATCATCCGCCTTGCAGCCCACCAAGGTGTCGTGCACCCCTGTCGCATGCCCCGTCCCGCCCCCACCCGCTCTCCGGATCAGCGCCGCGCGGCGGAGACGAGCGGGCGGCGCGGTGAGCGGCTGGCGGCATGGTGGCTGCGGTTGAAGGGCTGGCGCATTCTCGACCGTCGCGTGCGCACCCCCGCAGGCGAGGTCGACCTGGTTGCGCGACGCGGCGATCTCGTCGCCTTCGTCGAGGTGAAGATGCGCCGTACCGCCGCCGAGCTCGACCACGCGATCGATCAGCGCCGGCTCGCGCGCGTCGCGGCGGCGGCGGAGTTGCTGATGCCGCGCTACGCCGGGCCGGGCGAGGACATTCGCGTCGACGTGATCCTGCTCGCCCCCGGCACGCGCCCGCGCCACATCGAGAATGCCTGGATCGGCTAAGACGGACGCCTGTCCTACACGACCACACCATGCCTAGGTCGCCCTAACGGCCGCAAAGGTTGCGCCGCCCTCGCGCGCACATCCGTAGGTGTGTGACCTCAGTGACCTTCCACGCCTTACCCGCCGCGCGCGGGTGACAATCGACCACCCCGCGCCTAGGTCGGCACGGATACGCTGCCCGGAGGAACCATGTCGCTCACCGTCGCCGTCCAGATGGACCCGCTCGACCAGATCAACGTCGCTGGCGACTCGACCTTCGCGCTGATGCTCTCCGCGCAAGCGCGCGGGCACCGCCTGTTCCATTACCAGGCGGAGGACCTCAACTGGTCGGACGGTCGGCTGTGGGCGAAGGCGCACCCGGTCACCGTACATCCGCCGAGCACACCGGGCGCACGCGACCATTACCGCTTCGGCGATCCCGTCAGCCTAGACCTCGGCGACCAAGCCGACGTGGTGCTGATGCGGCAGGACCCGCCGTTCGATCTCGGCTACATCACTGCCACCCACCTGCTCGAGCGGATCGCCGACCGCACGCTCGTCGTCAACGATCCCGCGAGCGTCCGCAATGCGCCCGAAAAGGTGTTCGTGCTCGACTATGCGCGTTTCATGCCGCCGACGCTCGTCACCCGCAGCCTGGAGGAAGCGCGCGCGTTCCTCGCCAGGCACGGCCAGATCGTGGTCAAGCCGCTCCACGGCAACGGCGGCAAGGCGATCTTCAAGGTCGAGGAAGGCGGGCTCAACCTGTCCGCCCTGTTCGAAATCTTCAATCAGACCTGGCGCGAACCGCACATGGTGCAGGCGTTCCTCCCCGACGTGGCAAAGGGCGACAAGCGCATCGTGCTGGTCGACGGCGAGGTCGCGGGCGCGATCAACCGGTTGCCCGGTGCGGGCGAGATCCGCTCCAACCTCGCGGTCGGCGGCTCGGCCGAGAAGACCGAACTCACGGCGCGCGAGCGCGAGATTTGTGACATCCTCAGCCCTGAGTTGAAGCGCCGCGGGCTGATCTTCGTCGGCATCGACGTGATCGGCGGCGAGTGGCTGACCGAGATCAACGTGACCTCGCCGACCGGGATCGTCGCGATCGAGCGGTTTGACGGCACCGACGTGGCCGGCATGATCTGGGACGCGATCGAGCGCCGCGTGGCGGAACGCTGACGCATGCGCGGCCGTTGCCCGACCGCATGATCGACCGCATCCGCCCGTGACCAACCTCATCTTCGACTGGATCGCCTGGGGCGGTTACCTCGGCATCTTCCTCCTGATGGCGCTGGAAAACATCTTTCCGCCGATCCCGTCGGAGGTGATCATGGGTCTGGGCGGGATCGCGGTCGCGCGCGGGCAGATGGCGATGGTGCCGCTGGTGCTGTGGGGCACCGCGGGCACGACGATCGGCAACCTGTTCTGGTACGAGGTCGGCCGCCGGCTCGGCTACGCGCGCTTCCGCCCCTTCGTCGAGCGCCACGGCCGCTGGCTGACGCTCGAGTGGGACGATGTCGAGCGCATCCACACCTTCTTCCAGCGGCAGGGCGGCTGGGTCGTGTTCGTGTTCCGCTTCATGCCGACCTTCCGCACCATGATCTCGCTGCCGGCCGGCATGACCGCGATGCCCTTGTGGCGCTTCATGCTGTGGACGTTCCTGGGCTCGGCTATCTGGAACGTGATCCTGGGCGGCGCGGGTTACTACCTTGGCACCCGCTACGCCGAGCTCGACAAATATGTCGGCCCGGTCGGCATCGTGCTGATGGCCGTCGCGGTGCTGATCTACCTCTACCGCGTGATTACCTGGCACCCGCGCGGTAGTTGAGGCGCGCTACAGATCGAGGGCCCAGCCGTCGCGGCCCTTGGGATCGATCGGCTTGGTCGGCACGTAGCGCACCTCGCCGCCGCGCAGTCGCAGGATCGTCCAGTCGCCGCGCCGGTCAACCGCCTCCAGCACGCAACCGCACGCCTCGAACGCCGCGACCACCTCGGCGCGCTGCGTTTCCAGCAACCCCGCCAGCACGATCGCTGCGCCCGGACCAGCGATCGCCGCGACCTCCGGCGCCATCGAGATCAGCGGCCCCGCCAGGATGTTGGCGATCACCAGATCGTAGGGTGCATCGGCCGCGATCTCGTCGCTCAGCGCGCCGTCGGCAACCACCAGCCGCAGTCCCGACACGCCGTTCGCCGCCGCATTCTCCCCGGTCACCACGATCGCTGCCGGATCGATGTCGGTCGCGGTGATCGCCGCCCCCGGCCACAGGTGATGCGCGGCAAAGGCGAGCAGCCCGGTGCCGGTACCAAGGTCGATGACGTTGGCGAACGCCTTACCCGACAATCCGTCCAGCATTGCCAGACACCCCGCGGTTGTTGCATGATGCCCGGTCCCGAACGCCTGCCCCGCGTCGATCAGGAACGCGCGGCCACCCTGGGGCGGCGCAATCGGGTGCGCGCTGGTATGCACCACGAAGCGGCCCTCGCGGATCGGCTCCAGCCCCGCCTGGCTCATCGTCACCCAATCCTGCGCGGTCAGCGGCTCGACCACCGGCTCGACGCCCGACGCGCTCGGCACAAGGGCAACAAGCGCGGCGATCATCGCCGCGTCGGGCTCATACTCGCAATAAGCGTCGAGCCGCCAGTGCTCGCGGTCGTCCTCGACCTCCTCGGTCGTCATCAGCACCGCGTCGATCGTCAGGTCGTCGGCGGCATCGATCGCCTCCGCCTCGGCGCGAGTGCACGGCAGCGTGACGCGCCAGCTATCGATCGTATCAGCGGACATAGCTCGCCCCATTCACGTCGATCACTGCGCCCGTCATCGATGCCGGTGCGTCGGTCGCGAGCCAGCGCGCGGTCTCTGCAACCTCTTCGGGTGATGCGACGCGGCCGAGCGGAATGTCGGCGAGCAGCTTGTCCCCACCGCGGCTGGCGAGATAATCCTCGGCCATCCCGGTCATCGTGAAGCCGGGGCAGATCGCGAACGCTAGGATGCCCTCGGCCGCGTAACCGCGCGCGATCGTCTTGGTCATGGCAACCATGCCAGCCTTCGACGCGGCATAATGCCAGTGCGCCGGACTGTCGCCGCGATAGGCCGCGCGGCTCGCGACGTTGACGATCCGCCCTCCACGACCTTGCTCTTGCCAGTGCCGGACGGCGCGACGACACAGAACGGCTGAGGCGGTCAGATTGACCTGCATCGTCCGTTCCCAGCCGGCGAGCCACGCGTCATCGGCGCTATCGAGCGGATTGGCCTCGAACACGCCGGCATTGTTGATCAGCACGTCGATGCGCCCGCCCAGCCGGTCGAGCGCGGTGTCCCACAATCTGTCCGGTGCGTTCGGATCGGCGAAGTCCGCGGGCACGCCGCTCGCCGTGCCGTGGCCCACGACCTGATGGCCCGCACTCGTCAGCGCCTCGGCGATTGCCGCGCCGATGCCGCGGCTCGACCCGGTAAGAAGAATGTTGCTCATGACGGGCGGCTGTACGGCGCCTTGCGAGGCGCAGCAACGCCGCGCAGGCGTGTCAGGCGACGCTGCGCGCGAACTCCTCCGCCGACCCGCGCAGCGCCTCCAGGCGGGCGCCGACATGCGCGAACTCGTCCTGCAACGCGTCGATCTCGCTCGCCACACCTTCCGTATCCGACCGGATCGCCGCGATCGTGTGCGACATCGAGTCGGCGGCGAGTGCGGTTTCGTCGACCGCGGCGGTGATCGCGGTCACCGTGTGCGCCTGCGCCTCCATCGCGTGGCGGATGCGCGTGGCCGAATCCTGCACCTCCAGCACGGTCGTGCGGATCGAGGCGGAGGTGTCGACCGTGGTGCGCGTCGCGGTCTGGATCGCCGCGATCTTGCCCGCGATATCGTCGGTGGCGCGCGCGGTCTGGTTGGCGAGGCTCTTCACCTCCTGCGCCACCACCGCGAAGCCGCGACCCGCATCACCTGCGCGCGCCGCCTCGATCGTGGCGTTCAACGCGAGGAGATTGGTCTGCCCCGCGATGTCGCGGATCAGCCCCAGGATCGACTCAATCGATTTCGCATGCTCGCTGAGCGCCTCGGACACGCTGACCGCTTCGCCCGCCTGTCGCCCCGCCCTGGTCGCGATCTCGGCCGCGGCCTCCACCTCGACGCGCGCGTCCTCGATCGCGCGGATCAGCCCCGCGGCGGTCGAGGCGGCATCGCGCATCGCGACCGCAGACTGCTCGGCGGCGGCGGCAACCTCGCTAGCCTTGCCCAGCATGCCGCGCGCCGAGGCCGACGCGCCCGCCGCCTGCATGCGCAACCCGTCGCCGTTCTGGGTCGCCGCTTCGACCGTCACCGCGATGCCATCGCGGAATTCGACCGCCAGCCGGTCGCGCGCGATCTGTGCGCTGTGTTCGCGGTAGGCGTTGTAGAACTCGACCGTGATCTCGCCTTCGAGCGCCGAAAGCCGCATCAGCGTGTCGACCAGTTCGGCCAGTCGCGGGTCACCCTGCGGCACGCGGCTCATCAGGCTGTCGAGCGCCGCGCGGTCGCTCGCGCTGATCATCGACAGGAGCGCCATCGGCGTCACGTCGGCGGCATAGGCCGACGCGACCGAGCGTTCGATCGATTCGACCCAGTCGCGCTCGCGCGTGCGGAGGAAACGGTTCTGAAGGAACGCGCAGCCGAGTTCGATCATCCGCTCGGTATCATGCGGCGCCCACACCTTGCCGCTCTCGAAACAGCGCAGCCATTGGTGCCAGTAAGCGGTCGAGATCGCTACCACGTCGGGCGCGATCGCCTCCCACGTCGTGCGGCTCATCGTCGCCAGCCGGCCATCGGCATCGAACACGCGGAACCGCGCGGCCAGATCCAGTTTCGCCGCGATCGAACCGGGTGTCGGCAGATCGGTCGGCACGGGGCGCTGCGTCATGAAGGTCATGGCCTTGCGTGTACCGCCAACCGGTTAATGCCGCGTTAGACGTGCCGGACGTGCCACCACCCTTGCATCGCGCGGCATGGCGGTTAAGGGCATGCAGTTGAAAGGAACCGACGTTGGCCAGCCGACCCGCCCCCCGATCCCGCCCGAGGAGCCCGCACCTCTTCACGGGCCCGATGCAATTCCACTACCGTTTCAGCCCCGCGATGCTGACCTCGATCACGCACCGTGCGACCGGCGCGGTGATGGCGACGGTGGGCGCGATCCTGCTGGTGTGGTTCCTCGCCGCGATCGCAGCGGGTGAGAGTGCGTATGCGACCTTCCGCGACGTGTTCACCACCTCGAACGGGCACCTGAACATCGTCGGCTACGTCGTCGGCATCGGGCTGACCTGGTCGGTGTTCCAGCACATGGCGAGCGGCATCCGCCACCTCGTGATGGACACGGGTGCGGCGTTCGAGCTCAAGACCAACCAGCTGTTCGCGCGAATGACCTTCGTCTTCTCGATCGTGATGACGATCCTGTTCTGGCTCTGGCTGGGGTTGAAGTAATGAGCACTGAACTCGGCCGCGTCCGCGGCTACGGCAGCGCGCACGAGGGCGTGCACCACTGGTGGCATCAAAAACTGACCGCTGGCACCAACCTGCTGCTGATGGTGTGGCTGCTCGCCTCGCTGGCGATGCTGCCGGCCTATGATTTCGCAACCGTCCGGCTGTGGCTCGGCTCGGCCTGGGCGGCGATCCCGATGCTGCTGCTGGTCGTCTCGGTCGTGTACCACTTCCGCCTGGGGCTGCAGGTCGCGATCGAGGATTACGCGCGGATGCAGAGCCGCTTTGTCGCGATTGTGCTGCTCAACGTCTACGCCGCCGCGATTGCCGGTGTCGCCATCTTCTCCATTCTCAAGATCGCCTTCGGAGCCGCGCAGTAATGGCTGCCTATCAGATCATCGACCATACCTATGACGCCGTCGTCGTCGGCGCGGGCGGCTCGGGCCTGCGCGCCACGATGGGCATCGCGGAAAGCGGTTTAAAGACCGCCTGCATCACCAAGGTGTTCCCGACGCGCAGCCACACCGTTGCCGCGCAGGGCGGCATCGCCGCCAGCCTCGGCAACAACTCACCCGACCATTGGTCGTGGCACATGTTCGACACGGTCAAGGGCTCCGACTGGCTCGGCGACCAGGACGCAATCGAGTATATGGTGCGTGAGGCGCCGCAGGCGGTGTACGAGTTGGAGCACGCCGGCGTACCGTTCAGCCGCAACGACAACGGCACGATCTACCAGCGTCCGTTCGGCGGTCACATGCAGAACATGGGCGAAGGTCCGCCGGTTCAGCGCACCTGCGCCGCCGCCGACCGCACCGGCCATGCGATGCTGCACGCGCTGTACCAGCAGTCGCTGAAATACGACGCCGACTTCTACGTCGAATATTTCGCGCTCGATCTGATCATGGAAAACGGCGTTTGCCGCGGCGTGATCGCGCTGTGCATGGAAGACGGCTCGATCCACCGTTTCCGCGCGCATAACGTCGTGCTGGCGACCGGCGGCTATGGTCGCTGCTATTTCTCGGCCACCTCGGCGCACACCTGCACGGGTGACGGCGGCGGCATGGTGCTGCGCGCAGGCCTGCCGCTTCAGGACATGGAGTTCGTGCAGTTCCACCCGACCGGCATCTATGGTGCGGGCGTCCTCATCACCGAAGGTGCGCGCGGTGAAGGCGGTTACCTGACCAACTCCGAGGGCGAGCGCTTCATGGAGCGTTACGCGCCGTCGGCCAAGGACCTCGCCAGCCGCGACGTCGTGTCGCGCTCGATGGCGATGGAAATCCGCGAAGGACGCGGCGTTGGCAAGGAGGGCGATCATATCTACCTCCATCTCGACCATATCGACCCGAAGGTGCTGGCCGAGCGCCTGCCCGGCATCACCGAGACCGGCAAGATCTTCGCCGGTGTCGACCTGACCCGCCAGCCGCTGCCTGTGACGCCGACCGTCCACTATAATATGGGCGGCATTCCGACCAACTATCACGGCGAAGTCGTCCGCCTGAAGGACGGCAACCCGGACTCGGTCGTCCCCGGCCTGTTCGCGGTCGGCGAAGCGGCCTGCGTCTCGGTGCACGGCGCGAACCGCCTCGGCTCCAACTCGCTGATCGACCTTGTCGTGTTCGGCCGCGCGACCGGCCTTCGGATCAAGGACACGCTGAAGCCCGGCACGCCGCACGCGCCGCTGCCCAAGGGTTCGGAAGAGCTGGCGCTGGGTCGCCTGGACCACTTCCGCAACGCCGCGGGCAGCGCGACCACCGCGTCGGTGCGCAGCGAGATGCAGAAGACGATGCAGCGCCACTGCGCCGTGTTCCGCACCGACGAGCTGCTGACCGAAGGTCGCCAGATGATCCGCGCCACCTATGACCGGATGAAGGACATCGGCATCAAGGATCGCTCGCTGATCTGGAACA
>NZ_CAJYVU010000151.1 GCF_913778135.1 uncultured Sphingomonas sp.
CTCGAAGTTGAACACGTGGCTGACGCCCGACACGTCGATGCCGCGCGCGGCGATATCGGTCGCGACCAGGATCGGCACCTCGCCCGACTTGAACAAGGCAAGCGCGCGCTCGCGCTGCGGCTGACTCTTGTTGCCGTGGATCGCGCTCGACGCGATGCCGTTGCCCGCGAGCAGCTTCACGACGCGGTCGGCGCCGTGCTTGGTGCGCGTGAAGACGAGCGCGCGGTCGATCTTCGTTTCCTGCAGCAGGATCGTCAGCAGCGCCTGCTTCTCGGCCTGGTTGCAGAAGATCACGCTCTGGTCGACGCGCTCGGCAGTGGTCGCCGCGGGCTTGATCGAGACGGTGGCGGGATCCGTCAGGAACTGCGCCGCCAGATCGCGGATCGCGACCGGCATGGTGGCGGAGAAGAACAGCGTCTGACGCTTGCGCGGGACCATGCGGACAATCTTCTTCAGCGCATGGATGAAGCCGAGATCGAGCATCTGGTCGGCCTCGTCGAGCACCAGGATCTCAATCATCGACAGGTTGATGTAGCCCTGCTCGACGCAGTCGATCAGGCGACCGGGGGTTGCGACCAGGATGTCGACGCCGCGCGCCACGTCCTGCCGGTTCTTGTTGATGCTGGTGCCGCCGAACACGGTCGCGACCGACATCTTGGAAAACGCGCCGTAACCGCGCGCGCTTTCCGCAATCTGGCTGGCGAGTTCGCGCGTCGGGGCGAGCACGAGCATGCGGACGTGCGTCGGCAGCACGCGCTTGTCGGCGGCGACGAGGCGCTGGATCGAGGGCAGCACGAACGCCGCGGTCTTGCCGGTGCCGGTCTGCGCGATGCCGAGCAGGTCGCGGCCTTCGAGTAGGGTCGGGATGCTGTCGCGCTGGATCGGCGTCGGCTCGGAATAGCCCTTGGCCTCGATCGCGCGGACGAGCGGCTCGGCGAGGCCGAGATGTGCGAATGACATGGAAATATTGTCCCAAGATAATCAAACCCCCGACACGCAATGGGCGTGAGGAGGGTGGGGGGTAGAAGAGACACCCCGCGTGACATGGGAGGTCGGTCGATGATCGACCGAGGCGGAGCCGGACCCCTTGCGGGATCGATCACGCTGCAAACGCCTCGATGTCCCGCCATGTGCTCGCCGCACCGCAAAAAGTCAAGGTCGGGGTTGAACAAGCCGGTCAGGAAGGTGTTCAGCCAACCTCTCCCTTTCGATCCTTCCTGTTCCATCACGATAGTTGATTTCGACCATGTCCGATCCGCTCGCGATCCCGACCAGAGACGGCGCACTCAGCGTCGGACGGTGGCAGTGGGATGTGCCCGCCGACCGCATCACCGCAGACGCCTCCTTCGCGACGATGTACGGCGTCTCGCCGGAGGTGGCGGCGGCGGGCGCGCCGATCGCGACCTTTTTCGGCGGCATCCACCCGGGCGACCTGCCGCGGGTCGAGGCGGCAATCGCGCACACGCTGGCGACCGGCGAGCCGTTCGAGCAGGAATATCGTGTCATCGGGCTGGACGGGCAGGTCCGCTGGCTGGTGGCGCAGGGCCGCGTCGAGCGCGACGAGGCGGGCGCGGTGGTCGGCTTTCCCGGCGTCAGCTACGATATTGACGCGCGCAAGCGGCACGAGTTGCGGCTCGCCGCCATCGTCGAGATCAACGATCGGCTGCGCGCGGGCGGCGATCCGGGTGATCTGGCGCTCGCCGCGGCGCAAGTGCTGGGGCGCGTGCTCGATGTCAGCCGCGCAGGCTACGGCACGGTTGATCCGCGTGCGGAGACGATCACGACCGAGCGTGCTTACTGCGCCGATGGCATCGTGCCGCTGCCCGCGCTGCTGCATTTCCGCGATTATGGCAGCTATATCGAGGATCTAAAGGCTGGCGTGACGGTCGCGATCGCCGACGTGCGCGACGATCCCCGTACCCGCGACACCGCCGAAGGATTGCGGCAACTGTCCGCGATGTCGTTCATCAACATGCCGGTGACCGAACGGGGCGGGTTCGTCGCGCTCTTGTACCTCAACAACGCAGTGCCGCGCGCGTGGAGCGACGCGGAGATCGCCTTCGTCCGCGACGTGGCGGAGCGCGTGCGCGACGCGGTCGAGCGGCGGCGTGCCGAGCAGGAACTGGCCGACCTCAACGCACGACTGGAGGACGAGGTCGAGGCACGCACCGCCGAGCTGATGCGGACGGAGGAGCAGCTTCGCCAGGCGCTGAAGATGGAGGCGGTCGGGCAGCTGACCGGAGGGCTGGCGCACGATTTCAACAACCTGCTGACCGGCATTTCCGGCTCGCTCGAGATGATGCAGCTGCGCGTCGGACAGGGGCGCGTCAACGAACTCGACCGCTATGTCGCCGCAGCGCAGGGCGCGACGAGGCGCGCGGCGGCGCTGACGCACCGGCTGCTCGCCTTTTCTCGCCGCCAGACGCTCGATCCCAAGCCGACCGACGTCAACCGGCTGATCGCGGGGATGGAAGAGCTGATCGGGCGCACCGTCGGTCCGCAGATCACGCTGGAGGTGGTCGGCGCGGCGGGACTATGGCCTGCGCTGGTCGATCCGAACCAGCTCGAGAATGCATTGCTCAACCTGTGCATCAACGCGCGTGACGCGATGCCCGACGGTGGTCGCATCACGATCGAGACAGCAAACAAGTGGATCGACGAGCGCACCGGGCGCGAACGCGACCTGACGCCTGGGCAGTATCTGTCGCTGTGCGTCTCGGATACCGGCTCAGGCATGACGCCCGAGGTGCAGGCGCGCGCGTTCGATCCGTTTTTCACGACCAAGCCGATGGGGGAGGGGACCGGGCTTGGCCTTTCCATGATCTACGGTTTCGCGCGGCAGTCGGGCGGGCAGGTACGCATCTACAGCGAATTGGGCGAGGGCACGACGCTGTGCATCTACCTGCCGCGTCACTACGGCGCGCAGGAAGGCGAGGGCGGCATGTCGCTGCGCGATATAGCCGCAACGCCGCCCGATGGCCGCACCGTCCTGGTCGTCGACGACGAGCCGACGATCCGCATGCTGGTTGCCGAAATATTGTCGGAACAGGGCTATTCCGTGGTGGAGGCGGGTGATGGCGCGAGCGCGCTCGCCCTGCTTTCCTCCGGTGTGACGCCGGACCTGCTCGTCACCGATGTCGGGCTGCCGGGGCAGATGAACGGGCGCCAGGTCGCCGATGCGGCGCTGGCAAGGCTGCCGGGACTGAAGGTGCTGTTCATCACCGGCTATGCTGAGAATGCGGTGATCGGCAACGGCCAGTTGGCGCCACACATGGCGTTGGTGACGAAGCCGTTTGCGATGGACATGCTCGCGGCCAAGGTCAGCCTGCTGCTCGCCGACTGATGACCTAGGCGGCGAGTAGGCCGGCGATGATCGTCAGCGTCCCCAACCCGACCGATAGCGGGATGCGCAGGGCCATCCAGTTGGGCGGCGCGAGCCCTCGCGTTGTCAGCCAGCGGTCGACCGGCAGCGTCAGCAGGATCGCACTGCCGAGCGCGACCAGTGCGGAGGGCAGGTGGACGAAGGCGAACGCGGCGAGCGTGCCCGCGATCAGGCTAGGCACGACCGCCAGCGCGACGAGCACGCCCTGGCCGAGTCGCAGAAACATCGCCAGTCCCCACCACATGCCACCAAGAAAACTGAGGATCAGCGCGGCATAGCCGACCGCGATCGCGCCGCCGGAAAAATATCCCAGGCCCGCCAGCAGCGCCGCCGCGACCTGCGGCAACAGCCCTGCGAAGCCGAGTGCGAAGGCGACCCGCCCGACCGGAAATGTAGCAATCTCAAAGGCCGAGTACCCGTCCGCGTCCCTCATCCGTCACCTCCGTCGCCGACGCACCGCCGTGTCGAGGGATTACGCAAGTCACGCATCATCGATCCAGTCGCAGGTAAGGTCGCGCCCAGGCTAAACCGCTCGGTAACGAACGCGAGCGTAGCGGACGCTCATGGCAAGCGCATTTTCTTACATTTCGCCGCTGGTGCAGATCGTAGGAGGAGCGGCGGCGCTGCTCGCATTCGCTTTTGCGCCGCCAGACCGCGGCAATCTGTTGTTCGTACCGCTGACACGCGACGCGCGACCCGCGCAGGCGGCACTGGCCGAAGGGTTCGCGCTGCTGGCACGCGGGCCGATCGGATCGGTGGTCGTGCGCGGCGATCATCCGCGCGACATGGGCGCATTGCTGCGCGCAGGAATATTGGTGACGGCGGCGCCGAGCGCGTTGTGTGGCGCGGAGGTTGCGGCATGAGCGAGGCTCTTGCAGCATTCACGCACCGCTCGGCAGCGCTCGATGCGCTCAGGCGGCGCGGGGTGCGCGCCCTGGTCGTGGCGGGGTGGCTGTGCCTGCCGCTGCTCGTCGCAGGCGACCTGTTGCTCGACGGTCGGGGTGTCGGGTTCGAGCTGATCGTCGCGGCGCTGACGATGATCCTGCCGACCATGATGGCGGTGATGGGACGCTTCGACCGCGCGGCGCGGCTGACGGTCGCGGTGGAGGCGGCGGTCATGCCCGCACTGTTCGTCTACCTGTTGCGCGGACACGCGTGGCAGATGGACGCGCACATGTATTTTTTCGTCGCGCTCGCCGCGTTGACGCTGTTGTGCGACTGGCGCCCGATCGCGCTCGCCTCCGCGCTGATCGCGGTGCACCACCTGTTGTTCGAGGCGGTGGTGCCCGACTGGGTCTTCACCGGATCAGGCAATCTTGGCCGGGTCGTATTGCACGCAGTGGCGGTGGTGCTGCAGTTCGGCGCGCTCGCGTATGTCACGCAGGCGCTGCGTACGCTCATCATCGCGCAGGACGAGGCGCACCGCGCGCAGGAGCAGGCACGGCTGCACAGCGAACAGCTGTCGCTCGCCGCCGAGGCTGCCGCGGCACGTGCGGTCGATGCGCTCGCCGCCGCCCAAGCCGCGGAGGAAACGTCGGCGCGCGAGCGGTTGCGGCGCAAGGAGGCGGAGCAGCGGCTGGCGACCGAGCGCCGTGCCGCGCTGCTGACGCTCGCCGGTGCGTTCGAGCATACGGTGGCGGGCGTAGCGATCGCACTCGACGAGGCATCGGCGCAGCTGGTCAGCTCGGCAGTGTCGCTCAACGAACTGGCGGCGGATGCGGGCCATCAGGCGGTCGAGGTTGCGGCGGGGGCGGTGCAGGCGTCATCGGCGGCGCAGGGAGTCGCGTCGGCGATCCGCTACCTGTCGGGATCGATGGAGACGGTGGCGGAACAT
Organism: uncultured Sphingomonas sp.; assembly: GCF_913778135.1. Taxonomy (GTDB): domain Bacteria; phylum Pseudomonadota; class Alphaproteobacteria; order Sphingomonadales; family Sphingomonadaceae; genus Sphingomonas. The sequence continues at coordinate 5,217 of NZ_CAJYVU010000151.1, forward strand.
GCCGAGCAGCAGCGTGCGCTGACGCAGGCCGCGCGCGACAGCGCGGCGTCGAGCGATCGCGCGGTGCGCGACCTCGCCGCGCGAACCGGCGACATCGGCGGCTTTGTCGAGCAGATCGGCGGTATTGCGGCGCAGACCAACCTCCTGGCGCTCAACGCGACGATCGAGGCGGTACGCGCGGGTGAGGCCGGTCGCGGCTTCGCGGTGGTCGCGGGCGAGGTGAAGCAGCTCGCCGCCGGCACCGCGCACGCGACGCAGAAGATCGCCGACCTGATTTCGGGCATCCAGCACGGTGTGACCGCGGCGGCGAGCGACCTCGATGCTGCCAGCGCGATGGTCACGCGCGTCACGGTGGCGGCGAACAAAATCCGCGACGCGGTCGGTGCGCAGCGTTCGGCGGCGGTCGAGATCGAGCGCAGCGCGCACGAGGCCGCGCGCGGCGCCGATTACGTCGAGCAGCAGATCGCAGTCGTGGCGAGCGCCGCGACCGCGGCCGAGACGCTGTCGGTCGACGTGCGCAGCGCCGCCGCCAGCCTGTCGGCGCACGCCAGCCGGCTACGCCAGTCGACCGACCGCTTCGTGGAGGAACTGCGCGCCGACGCCGCGGCGTAACGCACATGGCGGG
>NZ_CAJYVU010000152.1 GCF_913778135.1 uncultured Sphingomonas sp.
AGAAGCTGAAGCGCGGCGACGTGATTTCGTCGATCAACTCCGCGCCGGTGCGCACCAGCGCCGACCTCGCGCGCGGCGTCGCGGCGGCAAAGGCGGCCGGTCGCCCGCAGGTGCTGCTCAGCATCACCCGCCAGCGCACCGCCGGCGTGCTGCTCGCGGTGAAGATCAAGTAAACCGACTTCATCGTCCACACGGGGCCGTCGCGGTGACCAGCCGCGACGGCCTCGCTCGTTTCCGGCGCGCTGTCCTACACGCACGCTGCTTGCGACAAGCCGGGCATGACAAACCGCCTTCTCACCCGCGACATCGATCAATCCGCGCCGGTCTCAACTTTCTCAACTTCGACCCGGCAGCGACCGCGCGCACGCGCACGCATGTGCCCGCGCGTGACTGTCAACTTTCTCAACTTCCGCCCGGCTCATCGCCGCTGCTCGGTCTCACGCGCACGCACGCACATGCGCGTGAGTGTCAACTTTCTCAACTTCGGGGCCCTCCCGCTTGGGTCGACGCCCGACTGCGCCTATGAAGCGTTGACGCCCAACCAGCCCGATCAGGAGCGCGCATGACCGATCCCGCAAGCACCCCCGGCAGCCTCTTCGTCGGCGCGCAGGCGGGCGGCGCGAACCCGCAACGGCTCGACCTGCGTCGTGCCAACCGCCACGGCCTGATCGCGGGCGCGACCGGCACCGGCAAGACGGTGACGCTCCAGGGCATTATTGAGGGCTTCTCGGACGCGGGCGTTCCCTGCTTCGTCGCCGACGTGAAAGGCGACCTCGCCGGCCTCGCCATGCCCGGTTCGCCCACTGCGAAGATGCACAAAACGCTCAAGGCGCGCGCGGCAGAGATCGGCGACACCGACTGGCGCTACGCCGCGGTGCCGGTGCAATTCTGGGATCTGTTCGGCGAACAAGGCCACCCGATCCGCGCCACCGTCTCCGAGCTCGGCCCCGTCCTGCTCGCGCGGCTGATGGACCTGAACGAGGTGCAGGAAGGCGTGCTGACGATCGCATTCCACGTCGCCGACAAGGAGGGGCTGCTGCTCCTCGACATCGACGATCTGCAGGCGATGCTGGCGCACTGTGCCGAGCGTGCGGCCGAGCTGACGACGCAATACGGCAACGTGTCCAAACAGTCGATCGGCGCGATCCAGCGCGCGCTGCTGCAATTGCGCACGCAAGGCGCCGAGCATTTCTTCGGCGAACCCGCACTAGAGATGCGCGACCTGATTGCGGTCGATCATGAGGGCCGCGGCGTCGTCAACGTCCTCGCCGCCGACAAGTTGATGCAGAGCCCGAAGCTCTACTCGACCTTCCTGCTGTGGCTGCTGTCGGAACTATTCGAAACGCTGCCCGAGATCGGCGACCCCGACAAACCGCGATTGTGCTTCTTCTTCGACGAGGCGCATCTGCTTTTCGATGACACGCCCAAGGCGTTGCTCGACAAGATCGAGCAGGTCGTCCGCCTGATCCGGTCGAAGGGCGTTGGTGTCTATTTCATCACGCAGAACCCGATCGACGTGCCCGAAACGGTCGCCGGACAGCTCAACAACCGCATCCAGCACAAGCTGAACGCCTTCACTCCGCGCGACCAGAAGGCGGTCAACGCCGCTGCGCAGACCTTCCGCGCCAGCCCCGGTGTCGACGTCGCCGCCGCGATCACCGAGTTGAAGGTCGGCGAGGCGCTGGTCTCGTTGCTCCAGCCCGACGGCGCCCCCTCGCCTGTCGCGCGCACGCTGATCCGCCCGCCCGGCAGCCGCCTCGGCCCGCTCACGCCCGAGGAACGCCGCGTGCTGATCGAGACCGATGCGATCGGCGATAAGTACGACGAACCGATCGACCGCGAATCAGCCGAAGAAATCCTGTCGGCAAAGACTCAGGCCGCCGCTGCCGGGGTCGCCGCCGCCAATGCGCGCGACGAGGCGGAGCGCTCTGCTGCACAACAGGCGAAGGAACAGGCACGCGCCGACCGCGACGCCGCACGCGCCCGCGCAGCCGACGAGCGTGCGCAGCGCACCGCCGAGCGCGCGGCGGCGAACTCGCCGTGGAACAAGATGGCGACGTCGGCGATGCGCTCCGCCTCGTCATCGGTCGGGCGGCAGGTCGGCAACGAGATCAGCAAGGCGGTGTTCGGCTCGTCCCGTCGACGATCAAGCAGCAGCGGCGGGCTGCTCGCCAGCGTGGTACGCAACGTGCTCGGCGGGCTGATGCGGCGATGACGATCTTCACTGCCATCACCCACGCCGATCTGGTCACGCAGGTCCGCACCCTCGCCGACGCACTCGCCACCAACGCCGACTGGTCGCCCGACCATCTGATCGGCATCGGCCGCGGTGGATTGATCCCCGCGGTCTATCTCAGCCACGCCAGCGGGCTCCCGATGCTCGCGGTCGACTACAGCTCGCAGGCGGAGGAACTAGCCGCCGACGCGATCGCGCGTTTGGCCGAACGCACCCGCGCGGGCGAGCGGTTGCTGTTCATCGACGACATCAACGATTCAGGCCGCACGATCGGCCATTTGCGCGACATGCTCGCGCGCGCCGGGGCAACGCCCGGCAGCGTCCGCTTCGCGACACTGATCGACAACATCGGCTCGGCGCAGCAGGTCGACTATCGCGCGCGCACGATCGACCGTGCGGTCACGAAGGACTGGTTCGTCTTCCCATGGGAAGCGATGGCATCCGACAGTGCGATCCAGGCCGATGCCGAAGAAGTGCCCGAGCGCATCGCCTGAACCACGATCAGGCTCCGGACACCATGCCGGTGACCCGCACCCGTCCGCCGCGTTCGATGATCCGTCCGCTCAGCATGCCGCTCAGGTGAACCTCAGCACCCTCGTCGGCGATCAGGTCGCCACTGACGATCCCGCTCACCTTCACGCGGCAGCCGGCCGCCACGGTCACGTCACCGTTGACGATACCCGACACGGTCGCATCGCGATCGACGAGCAGGTCGCCATCGACGATCCCGCCATGCTCGCTCACTTCTTGATCAGCCCGATCTCGACCAGCCGCTGCATCAGGTAATCCTGCGCGCTGATCGGTTCGGGGTAGCGGTTCGGGTTCTCCGCCGTGATCGTCTGCGGCAGTGTTTCGATCAGGAAATCGGGCGCCGGATGGAGGAAAAACGGCATCGAGTAGCGCGAGTGGCCACGGCGCTCGGGCGGCGGGTTGATGACGCGGTGCGTCGTCGACGGCATGACGTGGTTGGTCAACCGCTGCAGCATGTCGCCGACGTTGACGACCATCGCGCCTTCGGGCGGCTTGATCGCCAGCCAGTCGCCGGTGTTCTTGTCGAGCAGTTCGAGGCCCGCTTCCTCGGCGCCGAGCAGCAGGGTGATGAGTTTGATGTCCTCATGTGCCCCGGCGCGCACGCCCTCCGCATCGGCGGGGATGGGGGGATAGTTGAGCAGGCGCAGCACGCTGTTGCCGTCCTTCACCGCCGGATCGAACCCGTCGGGGGCAAGGCCGAGATGGCGCGCGATCGCGGAGAGCAATTTGTCGCCCGCGCGATCGAAGGCGGTGAAGAGTTCGAGGAACGTGTCCTTGAACCCCTCGGGCCGCGCCGGCCAGATGTTGGGCGCCATGCTGTCGGCGTAGCGATGCCCCTCCGGCAGATTGCGGCCGATGTGCCAGAATTCCTTGAGATCGACGTGCTTGGCGTCCTTGGCGATCTCCGTCTTGAACGGGGTGTAGCCGCGCGCGCCGCCGCCGCCAGCGACGAAATAGTCGCGCTTTTCCGCCTCGGGCAGCGCGAACAACGCCTCGGTTTCGGACCAGGCACGGTCGATCAGGTCCTGCGGGATGCCGTGGTCGGCGACGATCGCGAAGCCGAATCGTTCGAACGATTCGCCGAACGCCTTGGCGAAGCCGTCGGGGTCGCGCGCCTGGTCGGCGAGGCTGAGCGTCGGAACCTGTGCGTCCAGCGCGGTTGGGGTGTCGAGCATAAGGGCCATCCGTTTGATCAGGCGAGCGATATAGGACGCCGCGCCGACCGCGTCACGCCCGCATGTCACGCGCCTGTCATGGTGCGGACGACCGGGGATCGACGGCGATCGCACGGTCATGATGAACGGCCGCGTAACCTCATATCATCGGCTCGGCGCGCGCGTCAGCCGGTTGATCGCGGGAGCCATGCCCTATGGGTTGTGGATGCGCATCGATTGCAGGCAGAGACTGCGCGTCTGGGGCGCGGTGGGGCTGCGAATCACGACGATTGGATTACGGCCGGACCCGGTCCCCCGGGTTGCGGCGCATCGCACTGGGGTCTGATGAACAGCTTCGTTTCCATGAGCGCTCGACTCGGTAACCGCATCCGTTCGCTGTTCGTCGCACGCGACGTCCTGTTTCACGATGGCAACGCGCTGCGCCGTGTCAGCCTGACCGGCCGTCGTCAGGCGACGCTCGCCGCCGCGGCGACGCTGACTCTGGGGTTTTCGGGCTATGGCGCGGCGCAGGCTGCGCAGCTGGTCGTCGCCCCCGCGCATGATACGCGCGTTGCGGGCATGGAGCACCGGCTCGACGCGATGCAGGCCCGCGTGTCGCACATCCGTGACGTCGCCCGCCTGCATGCCGAGCGGATCGAACAGCGCCAGGCGCTTATCACCGCGGCGCTGACCGGCAAGGGCGACGAGGCCGAACTGGCGCTCGCGACGCTCGCGATCGATCCCACCGCCGATCGCCTCGCCGCCGATGTCGTCAAGCCGCTGGTGAAGGTGGAAGGGCGCCAGGCCCAGCTCGCCGACGCCGCGCAGAAGGTTGTCGACCAGCGCCTCGCCAAGGCGAATGCGACGCTGAAGACGCTCGGTGTCGCCAGCCGCGTGAACGCCAAGGCGATGGGCGGCCCGATGCTGGAGGCCAATGGCGCGGAAGCGCAGGCGGACCTGAAGGCCGATGCGCAGTTCCGCACGCTGTTCCAGAGCTGGAAGAAGCTCGACACGCTGCAGCAGGGGGCGATCGCCATTCCGTCGGTGCAGCCGGTGCAGCACCTGCAGTTCACCAGCAACTTCGGCATCCGCTCCGACCCGTTCCGCGGCACCGCGGCGATGCATGCGGGCGTCGACATCCCCGGTCCGGTCGGCACGCCGATCTATGCCACCGCCGACGGTATCGTCGATCACGCCGGCCGCCAGGGCGGTTACGGCAATCTGGTCGAGATCAACCACGGCAAGGGCATCGCGACCCGCTATGGCCACCTGTCGAAGATCCTCGTCGCCGATGGCGCGCGCGTGACGCGCGGCCAACTGATCGCACTGATGGGGTCGACCGGCCGCTCGACCGGCCCGCACCTGCATTATGAAGTCCGTATCGACGGCCATGCGGTGAACCCGGTGCCGTTCCTGACCACCGCCGATTACCTGCTCGCCGCGCAGGACCGTGCGGTCCATGCAATCCCGGTGTCGACCGACGGTCCCGCCGCGCAGGATTAAAGGTTTTTGAGGGCGCCTCCGTCCCTCACACGGCGTCATCCCCGCGCAGGCGGGGATCCAGACGCGCTACCGCCAGCGGGATTCAGCAGCGTCGTGGTTATGGATTCCCGCCTGCGCGGGAATGACGGATGTACGGGGTAGATTAGCCCACGAGTCACCCGTGTCCGTGAATCCCGTCCCTCGCACGGATGTCGGAGCAGGGACGAAGGGCTAACCGGTTGCCCCACTCGCCCGCCGCGCCTATCTCGGCGGCATGACCCAGCCCGACATTGCCCTCACCCCCGCTGCCGCCGCGCGCGTCGCGGCGATTGCGGGCAAACAGAACAAGCCTGCCATCCTGCGCCTGTCGGTCGATGGCGGCGGCTGTTCGGGGTTCCAGTACAAGTTCGGCTTTGCCGACGCGCCCGAGGGGGACGACACGATCGCGGAGACGGATGGCGTCCGTCTGGTCGTCGACAGCATCAGCCTGGACCTCGTGCGCGGCTGTCAGGTCGATTACGTCGAATCGCTGGGCGGCGCGGCGTTCCGCGTCGACAATCCCAATGCGGCGTCGGGCTGCGGCTGCGGCTCCAGCTTCGCGGTCTGAGGCGGTGAAGCTCGTGACCTATAACGTCAACGGCATCAAGGCGCGGTTGCCGCGGCTGATCGAGTATCTGACCGAACAGCAGCCCGACGTCGTCTGTTTGCAGGAGCTGAAGACCACCGACGATACCTTCCCGATCGCCGATATCGAGGCGGCCGGCTATGGCGCGGTGTGGCATGGGCAGAAGGGGTTCAACGGCGTCGCCGTGCTCGCCAAGGGGCAGACCCCGATCGAAACGCAGCGCGGCCTGGACGGCGAGCCCGAGGACGAGCACAGCCGTTACCTGGAATGCGCCGTCGATGGCCTGATCGTCGCGTCGATCTATCTGCCCAACGGCAATCCGCCGCCGGGACCGAAGTTCGACTATAAATTGCGCTGGATGGAGCGGCTCGCCAGCCGCGCGCGCGCGCTGCTGGAGGCCGAGGTGCCGACGGTGCTGATGGGTGATTACAACGTCATCCCCAACGACGACGACACCTTCTCGGTGCGTGCGATGGCGAACGACGCGCTGATGCAGCCCGAAAGCCGCGCTGCTTACCGCCGGTTGCTGGCGCAGGTGTGGACCGATGCGTTGCGCACGCGCCAGCCCAAGGGCGGGGTGTGGACCTTCTGGGATTATCAGGCCGGGGCCTGGCAGCGCGACGCGGGATTCCGGATCGATCACCTGCTGCTCAGCCCGCAGGCGGCGGACCGGTTGCAGGACGCCGGCGTCGACAAGGACTATCGCGGCCGCGAAAAGGCGAGCGATCACGCACCCACCTGGGTACGACTGTCGTGAGGCGCAGCGCGGCGGCGCTGCTCGCGCTCGCCGCCGCCACCCCCGCCGCCGCACAGGACCGCGAATTCTGTCTGGAGCGACCGGGCCTCGAGACGCAGGCGTGCATCGTCGATCGCGGGCGCGTGACCATCGAATCGAGCCTGATCGACTGGACACGCGATCGGCAGAGCGACAGCGTGACCGATACGATCCTGGTCGGCGACATGCTGGTTCGCGTCGGCGTGACCGATCGGCTGGAGGTGCGCGCAGGCTGGCAGCCGTTCGGTCATGAGCGAACGCGCGATGCCGCGACCGGCGATATCGACCGGGCGGATCGCGTCGGTGACGCGGTGATCGGGCTGAAGGCATCGCTGCTGCATCCCGACGGCAAGGGGCTGTCGATCGCGATTCTGCCATCGGTGACGCTGCCGGTCGGACGTCAGCCGATCGGCGCCGGCCGCGCGCAGCCAAGCCTGCTGCTGCCGCTGTCGTACGACGTGTCCGACACGATCGAGATCGCCGTTACGCCTGCGATCCGGGCATTGGCGAACGAGGACGCGGGCAGCCAGCACGTGCGCTATGGCGCTGCGGCGGGCGTGACGGTGAAGCTCAGCGAGGCGGTGTCGGTCGGCGCGGACGCG